>JBGAOB010000141.1:0-11815 GCA_044222045.1 Candidatus Eiseniibacteriota bacterium | reverse complement strand
AGCAACGCCACCACGGCGCGCGCGTTCGCCGCCAGGTCGAGCCGGCCCGCGCCGCGCGTGCTGTGGCCGTGACCGGGGCGGTCCACGGCGAGCACGGCGTGGTCGCGCGCGAGGTCGTCGAGCAGCGCGTCGGGGAAGTCGGCGGCGACGCCGTTGGAGCCGTGCACGAACAGCACCGACGGCCCCGCGCCGCGCTCGATCACGTGCAGCCGCGCGCCGGCCGCCTGCACGCGCGCGCCGGTCGCGGGAAAGCGCGCGCGCACCGCGGCGCGATAGAGCACGTGCGCCGCCACTCGCAGCGCGAGCAGGGCGACCAGCGGGATCACGGGCGTGCGTCCGGCAGCAGTGCGTCGTCACGGAGCGCCATGGCCGGAGCATAGGGCGGGTGTGCGGCGTCCGCACGGGCCGACAGCGGCCGTCCTCCTCGCGCGTGTCGGAAAGCCGACGGCCCGCCGGCGAACCACCGGCGGGCCGTCGCGGGTCGTGCGGGTGCGCTACGCGTCGCGCGGATCGATCCGGTCCGGGTCGATCCCGTAGTCGTGGATCGCCTGGCTCACCGTCTCGGGCTTCACCTTGCCGTCCAGCATCAGCGCGTGCAGCGCCGCCACCACCACGTGCTCGGCGTCGATCTCGAAGTGCCGGCGCAGCGACTCGCGCGTGTCCGAGCGGCCGTAGCCGTCGGCACCCAGCGCGACGAAGCGGTTCGGCACCCAGCGTGCCGCCAGGTCGTTGACGCCCTTGATCCAGTCGCTCGTCACCACCACCGGGCCGTCGGCGCCCTTCAGCGCCCGCGTCACGTACGGCACGCGCGGCTTCGCCGCCGGGTGCAGCCGGTTCCAGCGCTCCACTTCGAGCGCCTCGTTGCGCAGCTGCTGGTGGCTCGTGGCGCTCCACACGTCGGCGGCCACGCCCCACTTCTCGGCGAGCATCTCCTGCGCGCGCAGCGCCTGCAGGATCAGCGCTCCCGAGCCCACGAGTTGCGTGCGGACCTTCGCCCGGCCGTTCGGCGCGGGCCGGTACAGGTAGAGGCCCTTCAGGATGCCCTCGTCGGTGGCCGTGTCGGGGCGCGACGGCTGCGCGTAGTCCTGGTTGTAGAGCGTGAGGTAGTAGAGGAGGTCTTCGCCCTTCTCGACCATCCGGTGCAGGCCGTCCTTCACGATCGTGGCGACCTCGAACGCGAACGCCGGGTCGTACGCCACGCAGCTCGGAACCGCCGAAGCCAGCAGCAGGCTGTGGCCGTCTTCGTGCTGCAGGCCTTCGCCGTTCAGCGTCGTGCGACCGGCGGTGGCGCCGCACATGAAGCCGCGGCCGCGCGCGTCGCCGAACGCCCAGATCGAGTCCATGGTCCTCTGGAAGCCGAACATCGAGTAGAAGACGTAGAACGGAATCATCGTCTGGCCGTGCGTGGCGTAGCTGGTGCCGGCCGCCATGAACGACGCCATCGAACCCGCTTCGGTGATGCCTTCCTCCAGCAGCTGCCCGTCGGGTTTCTCGGTGTACGAGAGCACGAGCTTGGAGTCCACCGGCTCGTACTTCTGACCCATCGGCGCATAGATGCCGATCTCGCGGAACAGCACCTCCATGCCGAACGTGCGCGCTTCGTCGGGGATGATCGGCACCACGCGCTTGCCGTAGTTCGGATCGCGCAGCAGGTTCCGCAGCAGCTTGCCGAACACCATCGTGGTCGACACGAGCTGGCTCTCGCCGGTGCCCGCGTCGAACTCGGAGAACGCCTTGGGCGCGGCGGGCGGCAGCGGCTTCGCGCGCAGCACGCGGCGCGGCACGCCGCCGCCGAGCGCACGCCGGCGCTCGAGCATGTAGCGCACCTCGGCGCTGTCCGCCCCCGGGTGGAAGAACGGCGCCTCGGGCAGCTTCTTGTCGGGAATCGGCAGCTCGAGCGTGTCGCGGAACTTCTTCAGCTCCTCGAGGTCGAGCTTCTTCTTCTGGTGCGTGATGTTGCGCGCCTCGGCGCCGGTGCCGAGCGTCCAGCCCTTGACCGTCTTCGCCAGGATCACGGTGGGTCGGTCGGTCATGGCCGTCGCCGCCGCGTACGCCGCGTACACCTTGCGGTAGTCGTGGCCGCCGCGCCGCAGGTGCTTGAGCTGGTCGTCGGACAGGTGCTCCACCAGCTTCGCCAGTCGGGGGTCGGTGCCGAAGAAGTGCTCGCGCACGTAGGCGCCCGACTCGATCTGGTACTTCTGCCAGTCGCCGTCCACGGTGTCGTTCAGGCGATCCACGAGCACGCCCTCGACGTCGCGCGCCAGCAGTTCGTCCCACTCGCGCGCCAGGATCACCTTGATCACGCGCCAGCCGCAGCCGGTGTAGAGCGACTCGAGCTCCTGGATGATCTTGCCGTTGCCGCGCACCGGACCGTCCAGGCGCTGCAGGTTGCAGTTCACCACGAACGTCAGGTTGCCGAGCCCCTCGTTCGCGGCCAGCCGCAGCGCGCCCATGGCCTCGGGCTCGTCCATCTCGCCGTCGCCGAGGAACGCCCACACGCGCGAGTTCGACAGGTCCGCGATGCCGCGGGCGGTCAGGTAGCGGTTGAAGCGCGCCTGGTAGACGGCGTTCATGGGCCCGAGGCCCATCGACACGGTGGGGAACTCCCAGAAGTCCGGCATGAGCCGCGGGTGCGGATAGCTCGACAGGCCCTGCCCGCGCACGACCTCGCGGCGGAAGTGGTCGAGCTGTGCTTCGCTGATGCGGCCCTCGAGGAACGCGCGCGAATACACGCCCGGCGCGGCGTGGCCCTGGAAGAAGACCTGGTCGCCCGAGCCGCCGTCGTCCTTGCCGCGGAAGAAGTGGTTGAAGCCCACCTCGTACAGGCTGGCCGCCGACGCGTACGTGCTCAGGTGGCCGCCGAGGCCGGCGTAGCGGTTGTTCGCGCGCAGCACCATGCAGGCCGCGTTCCAGCGGATGATGCGGCGGATGCGCTTCTCCATCCCCTCGTCGCCGGGGAAGTCGGGCTCCATCTCGGGCGAGATCGTGTTGATGTAGCGCGACTGCACCAGGCCCGGCAGGCCCACCTCGAGCTGGCGGGCGCGCTTCAGCACGCGGCGCAGCAGGAAGTCCGCGCGCTCCTTGCCCTGCACGCGCACGAGGTCGTCGAGTGCGTCGAGCCACTCCTGCGTCTCGGTCGGGTCGGCGTCCGGGAGCTGGCGCTTGAACCGCGACAGCAGGTTCATGAAGTAGTGCTCGGTCTCGCGGCGCTCGGCCGGTGTCGGCGTGCCTTCGATCGTGCTCATGGGCGGGCAGGTCCTTCGCCCCGCGGGGCAGGTCGGTGGGAGGTGGCGCCGGCGGACTCGGCGCGCGAGAGGGCGGCGCGCGTTCGGCCGGCCCCGGAAGTCTCGGTGGATTGGGCGCGCAGAATAGGGAATGGGGGGTGGGGCGGCAACTGGCGGCGGCCCGGCGGCGGCGGCCGTGTAAACGGTTTCTCCGCCGGATTCCGCGGGAATCGCGCGCTTCCGCCCGCGCTCGTCCGGCCCGCGGCGGCGCGAGTCGTCGTACTGCCGCGGCCCCGTCGCGGGCTGGTAGGCTGCCCGCCGCCCAGTGCCACCCCCGATCCGGAGACCGCCATGCCCGCGACCGCTCCTTCGCTCCGCACGCTGCACGCCGCGCGCACCGGCGCGCGACCGATGACCGCCGACGACCTGTGGGCGCTGCCGCGCGTGGGCGCGCCGGTCCCGTTCCCGGGCGGCCGCGCCTGCGTGGTGCCGGTGACCACGTACGAGGTCGAGAAGAACGAGGCGCGCACGCGGCTGTGGTGGGTGCCGGCCGACGGCACCGGCGAGCCGCGCGCGCTGACGTCGCCCGACGTGTCGGCGAGCGCGCCGGCGATCTCGCCCGACGGGCGCTCGCTCGCGTTCGTGCGCAAGGGCGACAACGGCAAGGGACAGGTGCACGTGATGCCGCTCGACGGCGGCGAGGCGCGCCGCGTCACGGACCTGCCGCTGGGGGCGTTCGATCCCGCGTGGCTGCCCGACGGCTCCGGGCTGGTGTTCGCGGCGCCGCTGGTGAAGGGGCACCTGACGCCGGCCGCGACGAAGGCCGAGATCGAGCGGCGCGACAAGGACCCGGTGAAGGCGCACGTGACCGAGGAACGGCTCTACCGCTTCTGGGACACGTGGCTCACCACCGGCGAGGTGACGCACCTGTTCGTGCACGACCTGGCCAGCGGCCAGTCGCGCGACCTGACGCCGGACGCCGAGCTGTGGTTCGACTGGATGGACCCCTCCGGGCAGTACGCCGTCTCGCCCGACGGCCGCGACATCGTGTTTGCCGGCATCCGCTTCGAGCACGACCGCTCGCTGATCCGCTCCGCGATCTGGCGCGTGCCCGTGGCCGGCGGCCCCGTGACGTGCCTCACCGAGGGCCATCCCGCCGACGACCTCAAGCCGCGCTGGACCCCCGACGGCTCCGCCGTGGTGTACGGCATGCAGCACGACCCCGAGTTCTACGCCGACCGCGTGCGGCTCATGCGCTGGGACCGCGCGAGCGGCGCGCACACCGAGTGGCTCGGCGACTGGAACCTGAGCCCTTCGCACTGGGAGTTCGCCGCCGACGGCACGCTGGTGATCGAGGCCGAGCAGTCCGCGCGCTTCCGGCTGTTCGCGTGGAACGGCGCGGGCGAGCCGTGGGCCATCACCGCCGACGGCGCCGCGACCGGCGCTTCGGTGGAGGGCGGCCGCGTGTTCTTCGCGTGCCAGACGCTGGCGGCGCCGGGCGAAGCGTGCGCGTGCGCGCTCGACGGCTCGGCCTTCGTGCGGCTGACGAACTTCACCGACGAGGTGGCGTCGCGCTTCGCCACCGGCGAAGTGCGCGAGATGGAGTTCGAGGGCTCGCGCGGCGAGAAGGTGCAGATGTTCGTGGTGCTGCCGCCGGGCTTCCGCGACGGCGTGAAGTACCCGCTCGTGCACGTGGTGCACGGCGGCCCGCACGGCGTGAGCGGCGACCAGTTCCACCCGCGCTGGAACGCCCAGCTGTTCGCCGCGCCCGGGTACGTGGCGGCGCTCGTCAACTTCCAGGGCTCCACCGGCTGGGGGCAGGACTTCGCGCAACGCATCCAGGGCGAATGGGCCGCGCGGCCGTTCGAGGACGTGATGAAGGCCACCGACGCGCTGATCGCGGCGGGCCTCGTGGACGAGTCGCGCATGGCGGTGGCGGGCGGCAGCTACGGCGGCTACATGATGTCGTGGATCGTGGGGCACACCGACCGCTTCAAGTGCGCGGTCAACCACGCGGGCGTCTCGGACCTGATGGGCCAGTACGCGAGCGACGTCACGCAGGGCCGCGGCCGCGCCACCGGCGGCGAGGCGTGGAAGGGGCTCGAGAAGCAGGACCTGTGGTCGCCGGTGCGATTCGCGAGCGGCATGCACACGCCGATGCTGGTGGTGCACGGCGAGCGCGACTATCGCGTGCCGGTGGGGCAGGGCCTGCTGATCTACGGCCTGCTCAAGGCCAAGGGCGTGCCCGCGCGGCTGGTGTACTTCCCGGACGAGAACCACTGGGTGCTCAAGCCCCGCAACTCGCTGCTCTGGTACGCCGAGGTGCACGCGTGGCTGAAGCGCTGGCTCGCCTGAGTCGGGCATGAATCCCCGGTCTGGCGACTCCGCCCGCGCCACGCGACGTCGGCACGCCGGGCTGCTGCCGTCGGGGCCGCTGCCCGACGCCCCGGACGCGCCCGACGTGTTCGAGGTGCCGCCCGAACCGTGGAGCCTGCGCCGCGAGGAGGCTGTCGGGTTCCTGCTCGGCATCTTCCTGACGCTGGTGCTGTGGCAGGTGGTCTGGAGTCACCTGCACGAGATGATCCCCGGGGCCGCGCCCGGCGCATCGCCCGGCTCCCTGGCCCTCGCGCGGTTCGCGGCCGTCGTCGGCATCGCGGTGTTCCTCGCCGTCGGGCCGCTGCTGATGCTGGGCACGGCGTGGCGCCTGGCCTCCCGGCAGCGGCTCACGGTGTCGCCGGACGTGCTCGTGATCGAGCGCGGGTGGGGCTGGCTGCGGTGGAAGCGCGAAGTGACGCGCAGCCTGCTGGTGATGGTGGGCATCGCTCCCGACGGACGGCGGCTCGTGGGCGAGACGCTCGATCGGCGCGTCGTGCTGCTGACGGTCGCGTCCCGCCGCGATCTCGAGAAGGTCTTCGAGTTCCTGCGGGACGAGACGGGCCTGCCGACGGCGGGACTCGGCGAGGGCCCGCTCGTGCCGCCGCCCGGCTGGGTCGTCCGCGAGCAGGGCGAGGGCGCCGTGGACCTGTGGCGGGAAGCCGCGTGGTACGCGCCGGTCCGAGATGCCCTGCTGACGCTTCCGTTCCTGGTGCTCGCGCTTCTCGTGCCCACCTGGTTCCCGGGCGTCGGGGCGTTCGGCGCGACCGCGTCCACGGTGCTCGGCTTCCACCTCCTGCGAGCCGGTGCGGTGGCCGGTCCGCGGATGCTGGCCGCGCGCCACCTGCGCGTGCGCGGTCGAACGCTGGAGGTGTGCTTCGGTTTCCCGTTCATGATCCGGCGCTACGCCTTCGACTCGCCGCACCTGCGGGTGGACGTCGAACAGGGGCGGAAGGGTGCGGACGTGTATGCGCTCACCTTGACGGGCGGGAGCGAGCGCGTCCGGGTGGACGCTTCGTCCGACTTCGCGCTGCCGGCCATCCAGCTGGGGCGCTGGCTGGCGGCACGGCTCCACCAGAAGATCGAACTCCCGTCCGCGTTCGTGGATCCACGTTGAGTCGCACCGGGCCGGCACGAGGACGCGAGCGCGGTGCGCCCTTCCGCGACGCGCCGGCCCGCGTCCGCCCCGTGGGCGCACTTTCCGCGTGCGGCGACCCGCGCCGACACGCTAGCTTGCGTGCCCTGTCATGAGCGCTCCCCGACCGACCTCGTCCACCACGCCGGCGCCGCGCACACCGCGCGCGTCGACGCCCATGCCGCCGGCGTGGGCGATCGCCTGCTTCCTCGTGTCGGGCGCCGCCGGCCTCCTGTACGAGGTCGTGTGGTCCAAGGTGCTGTCGCAGGTCATGGGCAACTCGCTGCACGCGATCTCCACCGTGGTCGCGTGCTTCCTCGCGGGGCTCGCGCTCGGCGCGTGGATCGCGGCGCGCGTGCCGCCCGCGCCGGGGCGCGCGGCGATCCGCTACGCGCGCCTCGAGCTGGGCATCGCCGTGCTCGGCGCGCTGTCGGTGCCGCTGCTGCGCGCGCTCGACCCGGCGCTCGGCACGCTCGCGGGCTCGCTCGGCGGCGGCCCCGCGTTCCTCGCGGCGCGTTTCGCGCTGCTCGCGCTCGTGCTGCTGCCGCCGACCATCCTGATGGGCGCCACGCTGCCCGTGCTGGTGGGCGGGCTCGAGCCCGGCCGCGCGGGCGCGACGCTGGCGCGGCTCTACGCGATCAACACCGTGGGCGCCGTGGCGGGCACCGCGCTCGGCGGCTTCGTGCTGATGCCCGCGCTCGGGCTGTCGGCGACCACGTGGCTGGCCGCGGTGCTCAACGCGGTGGCGGCGCTGTCGGCGTGGCGCCAGGGTGCCTCGGTCGCCGCGGCGGGCGCGACGGCGGCGCCGGCCGCGCCGGTGCGCGCGGACGAGCGCGCCGAGGAGTCCGCTCCGGTCGCGTTCGTGGCGACGGCGATCGGCCTGTCGGGATTCGCGGCGCTGTTGTTCCAGATGGCGTGGGTGCGCCTGTTCGCGAACCTGCTCGGTTCGTCCACCTATTCGTTCTCGGGCGTGCTCGCGGTGTACCTCGCCGGGCTCGCGGTGGGCGCGGCGCTGATCGCCCGGCCGCTCGCGCGCGGCGGTTCGCTGGCGCTGTTCGGCGTGCTGCAGGCGGCGCTCGCGCTCGCCGCCGCGTTCTCGGCGTGGGTGTTCCCGCGCCTGCCCGACGCGTACCTCGGCATGGTGCAGTCGGGCACGCTGAGCTGGGCGCGGCTGCAGACGTCGCAGCTGGCGCTCGTGGCGGCGGTCGTGCTGGTGCCGTGCGCGCTGCTGGGCGCGGTGTTTCCGCTCGCGATCCGCCTGCTCGGCGGGCAGGGTGCGCGCGCCACGGGCACGGGCTACGCGCTCAACACGATCGGCACCATCACGGGCGCGATCGTGGGCGGCTACCTGCTCGTGCCGCGGCTGGGCGTGCTCGGCACGCACGACCTGGCACTGGCGATCTCCGCGGTGCTCGCGGTGGGCGCGGCGCTGCTGTCGCTGCGCGGCGCGCACCGCGGCATGGCCCTGTCCGGGCTCGTGGTGGCGGCGCTCGCGGCGGTCACCGCGTGGGCGGCGCCGCGCTGGGACCCACAGGTCATGTCGGCGGGGCTCTACCGCCCGGTGCGACGCGAGTACCTGCGGCAGGCGGCGCTCGGCCGGCCGGGCTCGCTCGTGGAGGCGGCGGCGTGGCGCGAGCGGCTGCTGTACGTGCGCGAGGGCGAGCACAGCACGGTGGTGGTGGCGCGCGACTCGCTCACGGGCGAGTTGTCGCTGCGGCTGAACGGCAAGGTGGACGCGAGCACGGGCGACATGCTGACCCAGGTGCTGCTCGGGCTGGTGCCGGCGGCGCTGTCGGAGCGCGGCGCACGCACGCTGGTGATCGGCCACGGCTCGGGCGTCACGCTGAGCGCGGCGCTCGCCGCGGGCGCGGGGCGCACCGACCTCGTGGAGCTGGAGCCGGCGGTGCTCGAGGCCTCGCGCTTCTTCCACGCCGCGGGCACCGACCCGCTGGACGACGCGCGCACCACGGTGCACGTGGAGGACGGCCGCACCGCGCTCGCCCGCGCGCGCGGCCGGTTCGACCTGATCGTGTCCGAGCCGTCGAACCCGTGGCTCGCCGGCGTGAACAACCTGTTCACGGCCGACTTCTACCGTCTCGCGCGTTCGCGGCTCGCGCCGGGCGGCGTGTTCTGCCAGTGGCTGCAGCTGTACGAAGTCTCGCCCGGCACGCTCGGCTCGATCCTGGCGGCGTTCCTGGAGACGTTTCCGCGGGGCCACGCGTTCATGGGCACCGACGGGAGCGACCTGCTGCTGTGCGCGATGGATCAGCCGCACGCGCTCGACCTGGCGCGGCTGGACGACGACGCGGCGCGCCGCGAGATCCAGCGCGCGAAGCTGCCCTCGCTCGATGCGCTCGCGGGCTACTACGTGGGGCCGTTCTCGGAGCTGCGTCCGCTCGCGCAGGGCCAGGTGCACAACACCGACGACCGGCCGATCGTGGAGTTCCGCGCGCCGCGCGACATGGTCGAGCTGGGCCGGGTGGTCGGGGGCGGATCGCAGGCGATGGCCGCGCGGCTGCCGGTGGCGCGCTGGTCCGACGCGCGCGAGGTGTTCGCGGGCTGGAGCGCCGAGCGCTGGTACCGCGCGCGCACGCGGGAGCTGGCGCGCACGGGACGCACCGAGTGGACGCGCAAGGCCGTGGACGAGTCGCGCGAACAGCTCGGCGCCGCGTTCGCGGACTCGCTGCGCGGAGCCGTGGGCCGCATCGAACGCCGGCGCTCGTCGACCGAGGCGATCCTGCTCGCGCAGCAGTACGCGGCCGCGAGCATGCTGCGCGAAGCGGCCGACCAACTCCGCCGCGCGACGGAGCTCGACTCCACGAACGCGCGCGCGTGGTCCGAGCTCGCGGAGGCGTACCGGCTCTCGGGGCAGGCCGGACCGGCGGACGTCGCGGTGCGGCGCGCGCTGGCGCTGTCACCTCCGGGCGAGCAGTTCGACGCGCTGCTCACCGCCGGGTTCCTGGCGATCGCGGCGGGGCGCCGCATCGAGGCGGCGGAGCGATTCGGCAGCGCGCAGCGGGAGCATCCGCGCGACCCCGTGCCGTCGGTGTACGAGGCGCGCGCGCGCTTCGAGGCCGGCGACACGACCGGGGCGCGCCAGGCGTACGCCCGCGCGGCGGCGATCGACCCGTCGCACCCCGAAGTGCGGCAGGCCGCGCGCTACCTGGGACGGTGACGCCGGGGCGGGGGGCGCGCGGGACCCGGGAACCTTCGGCGTCCCGTTCGCATTCCGTGAAGCGCCCGGGCTAACCTGCCGCCATGGCGCTACCCGACCATCTGCAGAAGCTGCTCGCCGAGTGCGAGGTGGACGTCTACCGGAGTTCCGGCCCGGGCGGTCAGCACCGCAACAAGACCGAATCCAGCGTGCGCGTGCGGCATCTGCCCACCGGGCTGATGCGCGTGGCCACCGAGCACCGATCGCAGATCCGCAACCGCGAGCTGGCGCTGGAGCGGCTCTGGAAGGCGCTCGAGGCCCGCAAACGCAAGCCCAAGCCCCGGGTCGCGACCCGGCCGACGAAGGCCGCGCGGACCCGGCGGCTCGACGCCAAGCGGCTGGAAGGCGAGAAGAAGCGGCAGCGCCGGGCGCCGTCCGACGACTGATCCGCCACATCCCGAAGCGCACCGTCCGCCCCCGCCGGGCCGCGGCCCTCAACCGGAGGAAAACCCCGCATGAACTCCGACTCCCGCCCTGCCGATAGGATCGAGAGCCCGAGGCAGGAACCCCGGCTTCCACCGGGGCAGGTCAAGACCGACAAGTGGCCGGTGCTGCACTACGGCTCCGTGCCCACCGTCGATCTCTCGGCCTGGGACCTGCGCGTGGACGGCCTGGTGGAGCGTCCGTTGCGCTGGACCTGGGCGGAGTTCGAGAAGTTGCCCCGGGTGCAGGTGCATTCGGACATCCATTGCGTCACTCGCTGGAGTCGATACGACAACCTCTGGGACGGCGTGTCGCTGCGCTGGGTGCTGGCCCAGGTGGGCATCCGGCCGGACGCGCATTTCGCCGTGATTCACGCCGAGCAGGGATTCACCACGAACCTGCCGCTCGCGGAGCTCGACCAGGATGATGTGCTGCTCGCCGACAAGCACGACGGAACGCCGCTCACACCCGACCACGGGTGGCCGTTGCGGCTGGTCGTTCCGCGTCGCTACTTCTGGAAGAGCGCCAAGTGGGTCCGACGCATCGAGCTCGTCGCGACCGATCAACCGGGCTTCTGGGAGCGCAACGGCTACCACAATGCCGCGGACCCCTGGAAAGAGGAGCGCTTCTCCGACTGGTAGCCGCGCGCGCGGGAGGCGGGCATGAACACCGAAGCCGCGAACCGCTGCCGGCACTGGCTCGAGGAGCAGCTCGACCAGCTGCGGGGATTGCGCAACGGCAACCCGCGCGACGCCCAGTTCAAGCAGTGGCGACAGGCCACGCTCACCGTGCTGCAGCGGATCTGGTCGGCCGACAGCACGCGCAGCGAGCGCTTCCGCCGCATCCGCTTCTCGTCGCCGCAGTCGCGCGTGGACGCCAAGACGGTGGCCGACTGGTTCACGCGCGGCTGTGACGAGGCCGCGTCGCAGCTGACGGCGCTGATCGCCGAGATCGATCGCGAGGGCGTGCCGGCTTCGGCGCTGCCGTCCGTCGAAGCGCACGACCCCGAGACGCAGGGGGCCGAGGAAGCCGCGTTCCCCACGGTCGACCTGAGTCGGTCGCAGGGCGGCTCGAGCGTGGAGATCCCCGGCGACCGCGACATCGTGCTGGACCTGGGCGGACCGAGCACGTCGTCGACGCCCGCGGCGCCCGGTCGCGACGAGCGAGACGACCCCGCGCCGCCCACGCTGCGCGTGTCGGTGCCCGCGCGCACGCCCCGCTCCGCCGCTTCGAAGAGCGCCGCTTCGCGCCCGGCGCCGCCGCCCGCGCGCACGCCCGAGGCCGCGCCGGCTCCGGCCGCGCGTGCGAGCGAAGCGCCGCGTTCGCGCGGCTCGCGCCGCTCGTCGGGCAAGGGCCGGTTGCGCGACCTGCTCGGCCTGGACGACGTGATCGCGCGCGTTCGCGAGGAAGATCCGAAGCCGGAGGCCGCCGAAGCCCCGCCCGCAC
>JBGAOB010000140.1:0-11857 GCA_044222045.1 Candidatus Eiseniibacteriota bacterium | reverse complement strand
GGGCGGCGCGACCGGCCCGCGCGGCCACGTCGTCACCAGCAGCACGACGGCCGCCGCGGCCGCCACCGTGGTCCACGCCCAGTGCGCGGCGCCCCAGGCCCGGCGTTCGGGCCGTGCGCGCGGCACGCGCCGCAGCAGCGCCTCGCGGCTCGCGCGCTCGGCCGCGAGTTCGTCGTGCCCCAGGCCCGCGAGCACGTCGGCGTCCGGAGCGGGCAGTTCCGGCGTGGCGAACGCCGCGCGCTCGCCGGCGAGCAGCCGTGCGCGCAGCGCGCGGCACGGCGCGCAGCCGCGCAGGTGCTCGTCGGTCTCGGCGCGCGGCACGGGGGCCAGCTCTTCGTAACCGAGCACGCGCTCGATCCACGTGTCGTGGGGGATCGGGTTCATGGTCGCTCCCAAGACGGCCCCGGGTCGTCCGTCGTTTCAGGGCCCGCGGCGGCCAGGCCCCAGCGTTCCACCAGGCAGCGGCGCAGCGCCACGCGCGCGCGGTGGATCCAGTTGCGCACCGTGCTCGCGCTGCTGCCGAGCGCGGCGGCGATGTCGTCGTACGACAGCTCCTGTTCCAGCAGCAGGCGGATCGCCGCGTGGTGATCGGGGCTCGTCACGCGTTCCAGGCAGCGCTCCACGTCGGCACGCAGCTGGGCGCGGTCGAGCGCCACGGCCGGGTCCGCGGCCTCGTCGGGAACGGCGAGCCGGTCGGGCGAGAGATCGTCGATCGACACGCCCTCGCGGCGCGCGTGCCGGCGCGCGCGGCGGCACTGGTCCAGCATCAGGAAGCCCGCGCGCTTGCGGAACCACGACCAGAAACCGCCGGCGTGGCGGAACACGAAGCGCCCCTCGCGCACGTCGGACAGCACCACGAGCAGCGCCGTGTGCGCCCAGTCGCTGCGCTGTTCCGGGTCGGGCGTCCAGCGGCACGCGAACGCGTACGCCGCGGCGTGCGTGTGCTCGAGGAACAGCCGCGTGGCCCCCGGGTCGCCCGCGCGCAGCGCGTCGACCAGCGTGCGCTCGTCGCGCAGGAGCGCGGGCGCGTCAGCGGGGCGAACCGGGCGCGGCGTGGGCATGGCCGCACTATAGGCGGGGAGCGCGTCGCCGCGCGCGGGTGAACCCGGGCCTCGCCGGGCATCGCCGGCGGGCGCACGGGGGGTGAAACGACCGACCGGGCCCGAGCGTGTTTCCGGGGTCCGGCATGCCGCCGGGCCACGGGACACCTCGCCTTCGGAGACGCCCATGATGTTCGACCCGATGATCCGGATCCTTCGCCGGGCAGCCCTCGCCGCCGCGCTGGCGCTGGCCTCGGCCGCCGACGTGCACGCGCAGACCGGCGCTTTCGTGAACTCGTCGCCGCCGTGGACCGGCCCGCTGGGGGGAGCGGGTGTCGCCGTGCAGAGCGGCCAGCTGTGGGTGGACGTCAACGGCAACGACCTGACGGATCCGGGTGTGGACACGTTCCATCCGATTCCCTCGGGGATCTCGGGAGGCTGGCAGCTGCGGCTGTCGCCCTCGCGACGGGTGATGGTGGCCGTCACCAGCACTGGCGCGACGTGCCCGGGTACGGCAGCCGCGATCCGGCTCTACACGATCCCGGCGCAGAACGGCGCCTCGCTCGTCCAGCTCGGCACCGACGCGTCCACGACGAACTGCATCAACGAGTACGGCTTCTTCGACGATCCGACGAAGGGCGTGCGCACGGCATGGTTCCGGTGGGTGCCGCCCGCGGCGAGTGGCGCCCAGATCGTGTGGTTCGACCTGGTCACGGGGGTGCACGCCACGTCGGCGTTCGACTACACGCTCCCGTTCGGCTACGTGAAGTTCGCGCCGTTCGGCACCATGGCGTGGGTGCAGCACAACGTGAACGGGCCCGGCGGTACGAACTACTCGATCGTCAGCCTGTGCCCGCCCACGCTCGGCGCGGCCGCGCAGCCCGGGCTCACCGGCCAGTCCGGCACGCGTAACGCGTTCGTGGAGGGCTCGCCGGGCAGCTACGGGGTGGCGATCCGCGACGACGCCAACGCGCTGATCACGCCCTATGCCTACAGCGACTGCGCCGTGTCGCCGCCGCCCACCGGCGCCTGCTGCCTGCCCGGCGGCGGCTGCCTCGGTGGCACCACGTCCGGCGAATGCGCCGGGCTCGGCGGCACGTGGAACTCGGGGGTCGCGTGCGCGACCGCGCCCTGCCCGCCGCCGCCCGCGCCCGTGCTCGGTGTGACGCTGGCCGCCCCCGACACCGCGTATCGCGGCGGGCTCGTGACGTACATGCTCGGGGCGAGCAACACCGGCACGCTCGCGTCGAACACCGTCGTGCTCACGAACACGTTCCCGCCCACGGCCACGTTCGTCAGCGCCTCCAACGGCGGCACGCCGTCGGGCACCACGGTGACGTGGTCACTCGGCACGCTCGCGCCCGGCGCCTCCGTCACGCGCACGCTGGTCGTGCGTGCGAGCTGCGCGGCCACGTCCATGACGAACGCCACGTACCAGCTGACCGGGACGCCCGGCGGCACCGTGGTCGGAACTCCCGCGCGCACCACGGTGCTGCTGGCGCAACCGACCACGCCGATCGGCGTTCTGGTGGGGTCGACGGCGCTCGCGACGCCGCCGTTGCGTTCGGGGCAGCGCGTGCGGCACACGGTGATCCTGATCAACACGACGAGCGCGGCCACGTCGGGCGTGAACTTCACCGTGCTCGCGGGAGACGTCTCGTTCGTGGCGGCCATCACGGACTCGGGCGGTGGCAGCGCGATCAACAACTTCTCGTCGCTGCAGTGGACGGGCACGCTGCCGGCGAACGGCTCGCGGACGATCGTGTACGAGACCGAGATCCGGCCCTGTCGCGCCGAGGCGGCCGCGAGCGAGCGGATGAACCGCGGCAATCCCATCCTCGTGTACAACGCCTGCAACGCGCAGATCGGCATCCAGGCGGCGCCGGCGGCCATCGCCGTGGCGGGCTCGCCCGTGGTGGCCCGCCTGGCGAGCCCGTCGCACGGCCCCGGGCACTCGTGGGGCACGAACGGCGCGAACCGGCTGCTGCTGGTGCGCCCCGGCACGACGATCGACCTCGAGTTGCGCGTGCTGAACCTGGACGGGGCACCCGCGCCCGCGTGCTCGGTGTCGTTCGCGTTCCCGGCCACGCTGCAGCCCGCGACCGATCCGCCGTTCGTGGGCACCCCACCCGCGGGCACCACGTGGAACGCCGGCACGCGCACGATCACGTGGAAGGGCGCACCGCCCGCGCTCGACAGCGTGCGCGTGGCGTTCCGCGCGACGCCGGTCGCGGGCTCGTGCTCGGCGCTCGCCGAGATGCGCGGCAGCTTCGGAACGTGCACGAACTTCCTGAACAGCAGCGTGCAGATCCTGAGCGTGCCGCAGCCGCCGGCCGGCGGGCACCTCACCGCGCTCGGCACCACCGAGGGGCTGCTCACGTGGGACGCGGGCGGCTGGAAGTCGCTGCTGTGCGGTACGTGGGAATACTTCCGCGGCATGGGCCGCGCGCCGGACGGCACGTACTGGGTCGTGGGCACGCCGTCGTTCCGGTTCAACCCCGCGACGCTCGACTTCCAGATCCTGACGGCGTCGTTCTTCACGGCGCTCGACATGGACACGCCGTACGACGTGGCCGCCGACCCGCGCGACAGCACGCTGGTGTTCTCGGGCTACAAGTCGGGCGTCGGCCTGCGGCTGCGCCGCTACGATCCCGACAACCAGCAGGTGACGGTGATCCTGAACGACACCGCGCCGATGACGCTGGGTCCGGGCTACCGCGTGGACGTGGCGAACGACGGGCTGATCGGCGTGGCGCTGGGCGTGAAGGCCGCGCGCGTGAACCCCGCGAATCCGGCCGCCTACCAGGTCTCGTCCGCGCCCACGTCGGACGGCATCGCCGGCCTGGCCGTGGACCTCGACGGCCACTTCCTGGTGACCGAGGACGATCCGACGGGCAACGGCCCGCGACGCCTCTTCCGCTGGGACCGCACGACCGGCGTGTTCACGCCCACCGTGGACCTGCACGCGAGCTTCGGCGCGTTCAGTTCGCCCACCGGCGTGGCGGTGTCGCCGGACTCGAACGTGTACGTGGGCGCCTACGTGGCGGGCGTGCGGCAGGTCTCGCGTCGCAGCGGCAACGCCATCGCGTCGCTCGGCTACGTGGGCACGATCAGCGACCTCGAGTGGGTGGGCGGCCCGGTCATCGTGACGTCGGCGCCCGACCGCGGGGGCGCGCCCGGGCACGGGCTCGCGCTGGCCGCCGCGCCGAATCCGTTCCGCGCCGCCACGGCGCTGCGGCTGACGCTGCCGCGCGAGGCGCACGTGGACGTGGCGATCTACGACCTCGTGGGCCGGCGCGTGCGCGTGCTCGCGCACGGCGTGCGCGCGGCCGGCGAACACGCGCTCGCCTGGGACGGGCGCGACGGCGATGGGCGCGAACTGGGCGCCGGGCTCTACTTCGCGCGCGCGGAGTCGGGCGGCGACGTGCGGCGCGCGAGCGTGGTGAAGCTCCGTTGAAGGGCGCCGGGGTGGGCCCCGGCGGACGCGAGCGGAAGGACGACACCCCGGGGAGGCGGCTCCCCGGGGTGTCTCGCTGCGGCGCCGGTGCCTCGCGCGTCAGTCGCGCGGCAGCGGCGAGTCCACGTGACGCTTGGAGTGGTTGATGAGGTAGTCGTACTCGGCCCAGCTCGACGGCCGGGTCAGCTTCAGCCTGCGGATCAGGGCGCGCGCGGGCTTGGCGCCCCACTGGTCGACGAACGCGATCGCCCGGTCCACGCCGCCGTAGTCGATCGCGTGCCACGCGAGGTAGTCGCACAGGCGCAGCTGCCGGGCGGGCTCGTCCACCTGCACGATGCGCGGCAGCGCCAGGTACGTGCGCGTGGCGAAGTCCAGCTGCTGCTCGAGCGAGTCCGGGCGGAACGCCCGCTTCATGAGCGGCGGGCCGCCCATCGTGCCGCGCGACAGCGCGCACATCAGCCGCGGGTCGCCGGGCGTGCGGCGCGGCTCGGGCAGCGCGGTGCTGTCCTCGTACACGAACCTGCGCTCGAAGGTTTCCAGCGAGTACTTGCGGCCGTCCACCTCCACCAGTTCGGTTTCGTAGAACGGGCCGGCGTTGGAGAGCACCTCGCGCACGTCGCCGTGCCGCCAGATGGACTTGGTGTTCTTCAGCACCACGTTGCGCGCGATGCGGTCGAACACCAGGAAGTTGTACGTGTTGATCGCCCACGCCAGCCGCTCGGGTCGGGACATGCGCGAGGGCGGCACGGCCAGGAGCTGCCGGCGCACCGCGTCGAGCGTCTGCGCCGGGACGCCGGCGAACTGGTTCTCGTCGGTGAAGGCGCGTCCGTAGTCCACCATGGTGTCGAACGGTTCGCGCTTCGTGGACGACATCACCACGTAGCGGTCGAGCAGCCGCTGCCAGCCGGTGTAGTCCGGGGAGTCCGCGAGTGCCGGCGCGACGGCCGCCAGCAGCATCCACAACGCGACGCCGGGAGCCCGGAAGCCGCGCAACGAGAGAGAGCGGGGTCGGATCATGGGCGAAGAGCCTACCGGCCGGCGCAGCGCGGCGGAAGGGTGCGCACGCCCGCGGCGCGAGTTTTCACCCGGGCTTCACGCGGCGCGGCCCGCGCCGGGCCGTGCCGGCCCCGCGGCCCGCTGGCGTCGGCCCGGCCGTGCAGCGTACTTTGCCGCCCCATGAACGCTCCCTCGCGCCGCGGATCCCGGTCCCCGTGGGTCACCGGGATCACCCTGGTCGTGGTGGTCGTGGTGTTCCTGCTGCGCCAGTGGGGCGCGCCGCGAACCCCGGCCGCGCCCGCACCCGCGCCGCCGCCGTCGCGATCCGAGGCTCCCGCGCAGGTGGAGCCGGGTGTCGACGCGTCCGCTCGGCCCGCGAGCGCGGGCTTCGGCGCCGACGTCGGCTTCCGATCGCGCGAGCGCTGGATGGAGCACTGGGACAAGCACGGCCGCGAGTTCGCCCCGCTCGGCATCCGCACGGCGGAACAGTACCTGGCCGCCGCGCAGGAGCTGCGCGACGCGGCCGCCGGCGGCGACGTGCTGGAGCTCTCGCGTGCCGACGGCGTGGTGTCGCGGTTCGACCGGCGCACGGGATCGTTCCTCGCGTTCAACGGCGACGGGACCATTCGCACCTTCTTCCGACCCAACGACGGCGAGGCGTACTTCCGCCGCCAGGCGCAGCGAGGACACTGAGCGTGAGCGACGAACCCGTCCGGGAGTTCCTGCGGCAGCACGGCGCGTCCGACATCGTGGTGGCGGCGGGCGTCGACGGGCTGATCGAGGCATGGTCACGCACCGTGCAGCACGTGGAGCGCGGCTATCCGTTTTCGCTCGACGACTACCTGAACGACCTCGACGCCCGGCAGCTGCTGCACGAAGTGCTGGGCGCGGTGCCCGGCGCCGGCACACGCACGCGCGCGCAGCGGCTGGGCGAACTCGACGCGCGTTTGCGCAACGTCACGCGCCTGCGCGAGGACTGCCTGTGGGGCGACGCGATCGCCGATCGCGAGGCGTGGAGCCCCGATGTCGAGTGGTGGTACTGGGCGGTGCCGAAGGAACCGGGCGAGGACCTCGCGGCGGACCTCGAAGGCTGAGCGCGCCGGGCCGCGGCGCGCCCGCCTGACGTGCGGCTGCGCGACGACTCACGCCGGCGCGCCCGCGAACGCGGCGCCGAGGTGGCGGCGGCCCCACGCGAACACCGCGTAGCCGATCACCAGCCCGCCGAGCACGTCGCCCGTGTAGTGCGTGCGCGCCAGCATCGTGCCCACGCCGAACACCACCGTGGCGGCGAGCAGGCCCCGGCGCCACAGTCGGTCGGGCACCGACAGCGCGAGGATCGTCATCACGCCCATGTGGCCGCCCGGGAAGTACGCGTGGCCCGCGAACGGGTACAGCACGAAGCGGCTGCCGAGCGCCGGCGCCGTGGGCGGCAGGCCGATCGGCATCGCGAACAGGAACAGGCCGCGCAGCGCGTAGAAGAGCCCCAGCATCGTGACGATCTCGGGCGCGTGTCGCGCGCGCGTGCGCAGCAGCACCGTGATCACCACCGCGAGGAACGCCGCGAAGCACAGTTCGCCCGGGACGCCGAAGTCCACGTAGGGCAGCCGCGCGTGCACGACGTCGGGCACCGACGGGAACACGTGCACCCAGCGCTCGACGAGCGCCAGCATCGCCATGTGCACGGCCACGCCGCCCGCGGCCACAGCGAGCGCCACCGGCAGCGTGGGCCGCAGCACGCGCACGATCGGCGCCGGGCGGCGCCGGCCGCGACCGAGCAGGTGGTCGGGCCAGCCCGTTCGCACCGCCCCGGGAGCGGCGTCGCGCGGCCGCGTGCGCGGAGCGAGCGCGGCGGGGAACGGCAACGGGGCGCCGGCCGCGGCCGTGACCACCACCGTCGCCTCGTCCGGTTCCGCCCCGCGCGTGAACCGCGCCCAGACGAGGGCGTACACGGCGAGTGCGAACAGCAGCGACAGCACGTGGCCGCCGGCGCCCACCGCGAGCGAGGGCAGCAGCCGGTGCGCCTCGATCATGGCGAACACGTTGAACACACCGGCGTCGCCGCCGCGCAGCACGTGCACGGCCAGCCTCACCTGGTGGACGAGCGCGAAGCACACGAGGCTCTTCGCGTACGCGTCGAGCGCTCGATGGCGGAACAGCGAGCCCACGATCGGCGGGCGTGCGGGAGCGGTCGGGGGCGCGAGGTCGGGGAGCAGGCGTGGGGCTCGAGCCATCGGCATGGCGTCCTCCTCGAAGGCGGTCGCCCGGCGGGGCGATCGCGACGTTCGAGCGCCTGGGGGCGCGCGCGGGCGGGTGGAACGCGTCGGGTTCCGCTCGCCTGCAGGAAGCCTCGCGCCCGTAGGCCGGTACGGAGTCAATGCCGATCGTCGCCGCCGCCGGCCGCGCTCGCCGGCGCGGGGCGCGTCGATTAGTCTGCGGGCACCTTTCGACATCGCCTTCGGGCAGCCCACTTCGGAGATGCCATGAATCACCGCGCTCTCGGCCGATCCGGCCTGTACGTTTCCGAGATCTCGCTCGGCTCCTGGACCACCTACGGCGGATCGGTGGGCGCCTCCGAGGCGCGCCGCATCATCCACCGCGCGTTCGAGCTGGGCATCAACCTGTTCGACACCGCCGACGTCTACGCGAAGGGCGAAGCCGAACGCGTGCTCGGCGCCGCGATCCGCGAGCTGCCGCGCGAGCAGCTGGTGATCGCCACCAAGGCGATGGGCCGCATGCACGATGGACCGCTCGGCCGGGGCCTGTCGCGCAAGCACCTGTTCGACGCGCTCGACGCGAGCCTGCTCCGGCTGGGCCTCGAGTACGTGGACCTGTACCAGTTCCACGCGCCCGACGACTCCACGCCGATCGAGGAGTCGATGCGCGCGATGGAGGACCTGGTGTGCTCGGGCAAGGTGCGCTACGCGGGCTTCTCGAACTTCGACCACCAGCCGAAGCTGGCCGCGCGCGCGATGGTGCTGCAGAAGCAGGAGAGCTACACGCCGCTGATCAGCAGCCAGCCGCGCTGGAACCTGCTCGACCGCCACGTCGAGAAGGAGCACGTCGCGTTCTGCAAGCGCAACGGGCTCGGGCTGCTCGTGTACTCGCCGCTCGCGCAGGGCGTGCTCACCAACAAGTACGCCGGCGGCGCGCGCCCCGAGGGCAGCCGCGCCACGAACGCCTACGGCTTCTTCCTCACGCAGGAGAAGGCGCTCACCGACGAGAACGTGGCGGCCGCGGAGCGCTTCGCGGCGTGGTGCGCGGGCAAGGGCCTGGAGACTGCGCCCACCGCGATCGCGTGGGTGTTGAACCACGACGTGGTGTCGAGCGCGATCGTGGGCGCGACGACCGTGGAGCAGCTCGAGCAGAACCTGAAGGCGTGCGACGTGAAGCTGTCGGCGGCCGAGTGGCGCGAGGCGGAGGCGGCGATCGCCGGCTCGCGCGCGCCCGCGAAGCGCGCCGCCGCGCCGAAGCGCGCCGCGAAGCCGGCGGCGAAGGCCGCGAAGGGCACGAAGCGGCGCTGACACGCGCGCGTCGCCCTGCGCGGTGCTTCGACGCCGGCTGGCCCGCTCAGCCGGCCAGCGTCGCGTCTTCGGAGGCTTGCCGGGCGCCGCGCGCCAGGTCCACGCGCGCGAGCAGCCAGCCGCCCGCCACGAACAGCGGGATCAGCGTGAGCGTGGCGAGCCGTCCGCCGCCGGTGAGCTGCGTCACCACGCCGAACAGCACCGGGCCCACCACGCCCGCGAGCTTCTCGCTCACCGAGTAGAAGCCGAAGAACTCGCCGCTGCGCCCGCGCGGCACCAGGCTCGTGAACATGGAGCGTGACAGCGCCTGCGTGCCGCCCTGGAACAGCGCCACCATCAGCGCGAGCACCCAGAAGTGCCACGGCCGCGCCAGGAACCACGCGAACACGCTGATGCCGAGGTAACCCGCGATGCCCAGCAGCACGGCGCGCTTGGGGCCGAGCGGGCGGGCGAGTTTGCCGAACGCCAGGCTCGCCGGCGCGGCCACGAGCTGCACCATCAGCAGCGCGCCGATCAAGTCGCGCTGGCCGATGCCGACCTCGGCGCCGTAGATCGTGGCCATCTTGATGATGGTGCCGATGCCGTCGCTGTATAGCCAGAACGCGATCAGGAACGTGAGCAGGTCGGGATGCGCGCGCAGGTGCGCGAACGTCTCGCCGAGCTGGCCGAACACGCGCGCGGCGAGCGATCGACCGTCGGCCGGCGACGCGTCACGCGGCGGCTCGGGCACATCGCGGAAGATGGGCAGCGAGAACAGCAGCCACCACGCGGCCGTGGTCGCGAACGCCACACGCGTGGCGGAGGCCGTGTCGGGCAGGCCGAAGCGCTTCGGGAACAGGATCAGCGCGAGCTGCGCGGCCAGCAGCAGGCCGCCGCCCAGGTAGCCGAGCGCGAAGCCGCGTGACGACACTTCGTGCGCCTCGTGCGGCTCGGCCACCGCCGGCAGCAGCGAGTCGTACAGCACGTTGCCCACCGCGAACGCGATGAACGCCACGCCGAACGCTGCCAGCACGCCCGGCCAGTTCGCGGACGGCAGCAGCGCGAGCGCCGCCGTGCCCGCCACGCCCAGCGCCACGCACGCCGCCAGCATGGGCTTGCGCCGCCCCGTCTGGTCGGCCGCCGTGCCCACGAGCGGCGACAGCACCGCCGTCACGAGCAGCGCCGCCGCGCTGGCGTAGCCCCACGTCGCGGTGGCCTGGTGCGGCGGCATGGACTTGCCGGCCACGCTCGCGAACCACGGCGGCAGCACCGCGGCCACCACCGTGGTGGCGAACGCGGAGTTCGCCCAGTCGTACAGGCACCAGGCGCGTTGCGCGCGCGCGCGTTCGGGGGAGGTCGGCATGGTGGCGCGGAGGGGTAGCAGAGCGCGGGGGCTCCGTCCACGGGGAACTCGGCCGAGGTCCGACCGCTCCGCGGTCCGCGCACGGCCACGCCGCATGCGCCTCGGCGCGAGGCACGGCGCGGCGATACGTCGTTCTCGCTGCGCGGCCGGCCGGTTGTTCGCTAGCGTCGCCGGCGTCCGTTCCGTTCCCGGATCGGGCGCGGCTCGTCCGGGGCCACGATCGGAATCCGTTCCCCTCAGGAGGTGTGCATGCGCAGGATCCTGCTGGCTGTCGTGCTCTCGATCGGCGCCTGGAGCGCCGCGTTCGCGCAGGTGCCGCAGACCCTCAGCTGGCAGGGCGTGCTGCTGGACGACGGCGGAGCGCTGGTGCCCGACGGCTCGTACGCGCTGACGATCCGGATCTACAACGTCGCCAACGGCGGCGCGGCGCTCTTCACCGAGGCGTTCCCGGCGGTGCCCGTGTCGCGCGGCTCGTTCAGCGTGATCGTGGGCAGCAGCGTGGCGCTGACCCTGCCGTTCGACGTGCCGTACTGGATGAGCGTGCAGGTGGGGGCGGGCGCCGAACTCGCGCCGCGGGTGCCGCTGGCGGCTTCGCCGTACGCGCTGTCGCTGCGGCTGCCGTACACGGGAGCCGCGAACGGCGCCGGCGCGGCGTTCACGGTGCGCAACAACAACGGTCCCGCCGTGCTCGCCGACGGCACGATTCGCACGGGCTCCACGACCGCGGCCGGTCGCGTGCTCGGCTACGCGCAGGGCGCGGCGAACCCGTCGTTCGAGATGCAGATCCTCACGACGGGTGGCGCGATGCGCGTGCGCGACGAGGCCAACTTCATCTACGGGCAGCTCGATGGCGACGCGAACGGCACCGGCGCGTTCTTCGCCGTGGACCGCAACCAGGGCTCCAGCGGGTTCACGGTGGACGGCAACTTCGCGGGCACCGAGGAGCCGCGCGTCTCCGTCACCGGCTCGGCGCGGAGCGCGGTGTTCGACATGGGGCAGAGCGGCGACGATTCGGTGGTGCTTCCGATCGGCGCGATCGGTGCGCCCGAGCTGCAGAACGAGCCCGGCGTGGGCGCCGCGCTCGGCTCGTCGCCGATCGGGCTCACCGCGCTGTGGCAGAACCTGCTCGTCCGCACGGTGACGTGCCCCACCGACGGCTACGTGGTGGTGCTCGGCTCGGGCGACGCGCAGGCGACGCACTCGCTCGGAACGTTCACGCAGTCCCGCTACAGCGTCTCGGATGTGTCGGGCACGGCGAGCGCCGTGATCACGCGCTTCGACGTTTCGGGCAACGCGCCCACGGGCACGTACACGGCGCCGTTCGCCGTGCAGGCCACGTTCCCGGTCACGGCCGGCGCGCACTCGTTCTACCTTCTGGGTACGGCGAACTCGCTCGACGTCGACGCGGCCAACCGGAGCCTCACCGTGATGTTCTTCCCCACGGCGTACGGCACGGTGACCGGCGCGCTGAAAGCCGACGCCGCGCGGGCGGCCGACGACT
>JBGAOB010000139.1:0-11927 GCA_044222045.1 Candidatus Eiseniibacteriota bacterium | reverse complement strand
GCGACGGCGGGCTGGCCGCGCTGGGCGGCGACACGTGGGATGCGGTGGTGGACACCACGGGCTACGTGCCGCGCGTGGTGCGCGAGTCCGCGGCGTTGCTGAAGGGCCGCGCGCGGCGCTACGTGTTCGTGTCGAGCGTGAGCGCGTACGCGGAGCCGATGGACGTGGGCGCGGACGAGACGGCGCCGCTCGCCACGCTCGCCGACCCGGACGCCGAGGCGCTGACGGGCGAGACCTACGGCGGCCTCAAGGCCGCGTGCGAGCGCGCGCTCGCCGACGCGTTCGGCGCCGGCGCGATCGTCGTGCGTCCCGGGCTGATCGTGGGGCCGCACGACCCCACGGATCGCTTCGGCTACTGGCCGCGCCGCGTCGCGGCGGGCGGCGAGGTGCTCGCGCCCGGGCGCCCGGCGGCGCCCGCACAGGTGATCGACGTGCGTGACCTCGGGGCGTGGATGGTGCGGCTGGCGGAGCAGGGCAGGGACGGCGTGTACAACGCCGTGGGCCCGGGGGCGCCGCTCCCGTTCGGCATGCTGCTGGAGCTGTGCCGGCGCGTGAGCGGCTCCGATGCACGCTTCACGTGGGTGGACGAAGCATTCCTGCTCGGGCGCGGCGTGCAGCCGTGGGTCGAGCTGCCGCTCTGGGTGGAGCGGAAGGACGAAGCGCTGCACACGCTGTCGAACGCCCGCGCGCTCGCCGCCGGACTGGAGTTGCGGCCGATCGCCGACACGATCCGCGACACGCTCGCCTTCGAACGCGAGTGGCCGCCCGAGACCCGCCCGCGCAAGGCCGGGCTCGCGATGGCCGGGCCGATCCGAGCCGAGCGCGAGGCCGAACTGCTCGCCGCCTGGCACGCGCGCCCCGGCCCGGACGCGGCGCCGTGAGCGCGGCCGGCGCCTCGCCCGCACGGCGGGCGGCGAACGGCCTCGGCCGCGAACACCCGCCCATCGAACCGGGGCGGATCGCTCAGCGCGCGGCGCGCGGCCCGAGCACGCGGTAGCGACGCTTCGGCTTGTCGGCGAGCGTCCACGGCTCGCCGTGCAGCGGGTCGCGCACCTCGAGAAAGCTCCAGCGCCGCATGGTGCGGTCGGCGGTGAGCAGTTCGCGCACGCCGTGTTCGCGGAGCAGCACGGCGGTCTCGAGCCCCGGCGGCAGCCCCGGCCCCTCGACGCGCGCCAGCGTGAGCACCTCGGCCACGACTTCCGCGTGACGCGGCGTGGGGCCGAGCCAGTGCACGCCCGGGCTGTCCGCCAGTTCGTCGAGGAAGCCCCACGCGTCCGCGGGGCGCAGCGTGCGCGCCACCGCGTGCGGGTGCGTGACCAGCGCCAGGAACTCGTGCGCCACGCTCCACGGAATCGCCCACGGGCGATCGCCGTTCGCGAGGGCCTCCAGCACCCCGGCGGCGCGCGCGTGCTCGGGCGCGCCGCGGTTCACGGCCCACGCCAGCAGGCTGGTGTCGACGGCCAGCATCACTCGCCCTCGGGGCGGCCGGCGGGCGATGGCCAGCGGTCGCGGCGCGCCGGGTTCACGAGGAACGGACCCAGGTCGTAGGAGGGCAGTCGCAACCGTGCACGACGCACGGTCGTGGAGGTTGCGAGCCCCGCGCGCAGCGTGCGCTCGAGCAGTTCGGTGAACGTGCGGCCTTCCTGCGCGGCACGGCGACGCAGGTCCGCGACGAGTGCAGGGTCGAGTTGGAGCGTGGTCCTTTTCATATGCGTATGCATAACTTCATCGGCCGGCGATCGCAAGAGCTGAATTCCGTCGTTGAACCCGCCGGGGCCGCTGAGGCAGAATCCTCCGCGTTCGGCGGCTCCGCTCCGCCCGCTTCCCGCACGACATCCGCGACACTTCCCACGATCCTCGGAACAGGAGATCCCATGGCCATGAAGTCCAAGGCCGCGGCGGCGCCCGCCGCCACGCCCGGTCACGTGAAGGACATCAAGCTCGCGCGTGAAGGCCGCGCCCGCATCGAGTGGGCCGAGCGCAACATGCCCGTGCTGCGTCAGATCCGCGCCCGCTTCGCGAAGGAGCGCCCGCTGAAGGGCATGCGCATCGCGGCGTGCCTGCACGTCACCACGGAGACGGCGAACCTGGCCCGCACGCTGCAGGCCGGCGGCGCCGAGGTCTACCTGTGCGGCTCGAACCCGCTCAGCACGCAGGACGACGTGGCCGCGGCCCTGGTGGGGCACTACGGCATCCCGACGTTCGCGATCAAGGGCGAGGACCACAAGACGTACTACTCGCACATCGTGAGCGCGATCGAGGCCCGTCCGCACGTGACGATGGACGACGGCTGCGACCTCGTGACGGTGCTGCACACCAAGAAGAAGAACTTCCTGAAGGACGTGTTCGCCGGCACCGAGGAGACGTCCACGGGCGTCACCCGCCTGCGCGCGATGGCCAAGGACAAGACGCTGAAGTACCCGGTCATCGCCATCAACGACGCGAACACGAAGCACCTTTTCGACAACCGCTACGGCACCGGGCAGAGCACGCTCGACGGCGTGCTGCGCGCCACGAACATGCTGATGGCCGGCTCCACGGTGGTGATCGCCGGCTACGGCTGGTGCGGTCGCGGCCTGGCCGCGCGCGCGAAGGGCATGGGCGCCACGGTGATGGTGACCGAGGTCGACCCGCTGCGCGCGCTCGAGGCGCAGATGGACGGTTACATGGCGTGCTCGATGGAGCAGGCGGCGCCGCTCGGCGACCTGTTCATCACGGTCACGGGTAACAAGTCGGTGATCCGCAAGGAGCACTTCGCGGCCATGAAGGACGGCGCGATCGTGGCGAACAGCGGCCACTTCAACGTCGAGCTGGACATCCCGTCGCTCGAGCGGCTGGCCGTGTCCAAGCGCGTGGCCCGTCCGTTCGTGGACGAGTACAAGCTCAAGGGCGGCAAGCGCGTCTACCTGCTGGGCGAGGGACGCCTCATCAACCTGGCGGCCGCCGAAGGCCACCCGGCCATGGTGATGGACATGTCGTTCGCGAACCAGGCGCTGAGCGTGGAGTTCCTGCGCCGGAACGCGCGCAAGCTGCAGAAGAACGTCTACGTGGTGCCGGAGAACATCGACAAGGAAGTGTCGCGGCTCAAGCTGAAGAGCATGGGCATCACGATCGACACGCTCACGCCCGAGCAGGTGAAGTACATGTCGAGCTGGAGCGAGGGCACGTAGTTCCGGGTCTGCTTCGCTCGCGATCCGAAGACGCCCCCGCGGGTCACCGCGGGGGCGTTCTGCTTCCGTATCGGCCTTGCGGGCGCGGCTCAGGCCTGCTTCGCGAGTGCGAGCAGGTGCCGGACCAGCTGGATCTGCCCCAGGTGCCCCGCGGCGTGCTCGATCGCGTGATACAGCACCCAGCGCCGATCGAACACGCGCTGCGTGCCGTCCTCGCGCGGCGGCCGCACCACGTCGGCGGCGAGGTCCTCGTCGGTCAACGCCGACGCGGCGCGCTTCGCGTGCTCGAACGAACGCTCGAGCATCGCGTCGAACCACTCGAGCTCGCGTCCGCCGAGTGCGCGGGCCGGGGCAGCCCCGGGCGCGAGCGGCAGGCCCTCCTCCTCCACGGTGATGCCGATCACGTCCTGCACGTGGCCGTCGCGTTCGCCGAGCAGCCCCACCTGGGCGAGGTGTGTTTCGGCCACGGCGACGTGCGCCATCAGCATGCCGATCGTGTTCAGCCCGGTCGACGGGCCCGGGGCGGCGGGCGGCGGCGCCGTGCCCGGTTGCCACGCCAGTTCCGCCGGCGTGAGACCGCGCGTGGCCTGCCGCAGCTTCTCGTGCACGTCGGCGAGCGCCGCGATCATCAGCGCGGCCTGTGCCGACGCGAAGCCGTCGGGTGGCACGAGCCTCGACGCGACGACGCGGCTCACGTCGCCTTCCGCCGCCGGTCCCGGTACAGGTGCCGGATCAGCAGCACCTGGCCGTAGTGACCGCCCTGGTGCTCGAGCACGTGGTACAGGATCCAGCGCCGGTTGATCTCGAAACGCTGGCCGTCGGCGCGCGTGCGGAACACGGTTTTGTCGAGGTCCCTGGGGCCGAAGCGGGCGACGAGCTTCTTCGTGTAGCGGCGCGCCTTGTCGTGCAGGCGGCGGTAGAACGCCATGTCGCGGCCGCGCAGCGCGGCGGGCGGGCCGGCGTCGGGAGCCATCGGCATGCCGTCGTCGTCCTCGTTCACACCCAGCACGCGGCGGAGCTTCGCCGGCGTGTAGTCGTCGACCGCCGTCATCATCCAGAAGACCTCGACGATCGCGTTGTGCGCGAGCAGCATGCCGATGGTGTTCATGCCGGTGCCGCGTCCGCGCGGCGCCCGGATGCCCGGCTGCCATGCCAGCTCGGCCCGCGCGGCGTCCTTGAGGTCTTCGAACAGTCGCGCACTGAGCTCGTCGAGCTGCTCCACGAACGACGACGCTTCCTTCGACGAGGCGCGCGCCGACGGGACGATCATGCGCTTCCGGATCTTCAGGGCCATGGCATCCTCCGGGGTGGAGCGACGTGTATGGACGACCGCGGCGCCCGCGTCAAGCGGGCTCGGCCGGCCTCGCTCGCGCCCGATCCGACGCGCAGGCACAATGCCCGGCCATGAGTTCCGCCACCCGTTCCATGCCACCGCTTCCCGAGATGCACCGCGACGCGGCGCGCTTCGAGTTCCCGCGCGAGTTCCTGTGGGGCGCGGCCACGTCGGCGCACCAGGTCGAGGGTGGCAACACGAACAACGACTGGTGGGCGTGGGAGCAGGCCGGCCGCGTGCGGACGCCGTCCGGAGCCGCCGCCGACCACTTCCACCGCTGGCGCGAGGACCTGGACCTCGCGCGCGAACTCGGCCACAACGCCCACCGCTTCTCGCTGGAATGGAGCCGGATCGAGCCCGAGGACGGCCGCTGGTCGGAGGAGGCCCTGCGGCACTACCGCGAGGTGCTCGAGGGGCTCCGCGCGCGCGGCATGGAGCCGATCGTCACGATCCACCACTACACGATCCCGAAGTGGCTCGCGGACCGCGGCGGCTGGGAGAACGGCGAGACCGAGCGCCGGTTCGTGCGCTACGTGCAGCGCGTGGTGGACGCGTACGGCGACATCGTGCGCTGGTGGATCACGTTCAACGAGCCGGTGGTGCAGGTGTTCAAGGGCTGGCTGATCGGCCAGTGGCCGCCCGGCCGCACGGGCGACTACCCGCGCGCCCTGCAGGTGATCCGGCACATGACGCGCGCCCACGTGCTCGCGTACCACGGGATCCACGGCCGCTGCCCCGGCGCGCGCGTGAGCGTGGCGCAGCACTGCCTGGCCCTGACGCCGCACAACCCGCGCAATCCGTTCGACTGGATCAGCACGCGCGGGAGGGACTACCTGTTCAACGAGCTGTTCCTGGACGCGCTGCAGACCGGGCGGTTGTCGATCCCCGGGCAATTGTTCGAGCGGCTGCCGTTCGGCCGCACGCTCGACTTCGTGGGCATCAACTACTACACGCGGGACTTCGTGCGGAACACCGGCCTCGACCTGCCGGGCATCGTCGGTGCGTCGGCCACGATCGAGAACGCGATCCGCGTCGGCAAGCGCAACGACCTCGGCTGGGAGATCTACCCCGAGGGGCTCGGCCACTTCCTGCGCACGTTCAAGCGCTACGGGCTGCCGCTGCTCGTGACCGAGAACGGCATCCCCACGTCCGACGAGGACGACCGCTGGAGCTTCATCTTCCTGCACCTGTGGCAGGTCATGCGCGCGCTCAGCGCCGCGGTGCCGGTGGCGGGCTACCTGTACTGGTCGCTGCTCGACAACTACGAATGGGCCGACGGCTACGCGGCCCGCTTCGGGTTGATCGGAGTGGACTTCGCCACGCAGGTGCGCCACGTGCGCCCGAGCGGCCGCTGGCTGGCCGAGGTGATCGCGAACCGTTCGCTGTGACGCCGTCGCGCGCGGCGGGCCGGGGCCCTCGCCGCGCGGGTGTCCGCGCCCCGCGAGGAGATCGCCCATGGACGCCGAGACGTTCCGCCGGCTCGGGCACCAGCTCGTGGACTGGGTGGCGGAGTACCGCGAGGGGCTGGGCGCGCGGCCGGTGATGAGCCGTGTACGCCCGGGCGAGATCCGCGCCCGGTTCACGAGCACGCCGCCCGAGCAGGGCGGCGGGCTGCACGCGGCGCTCGCGCGGCTCGAGGCCGACGTGATGCCCGGCATCACGCACTGGAACCACCCGGCGTTCTTCGCCTACTTCCCGAGCAACACGAGCTACGCCTCGGTGCTCGCGGATCTCGTGTCGTCGGGGCTCGGCGTTCAGGGCATGAGCTGGCAGACGAGCCCGGCCGCGACCGAGCTGGAAGAGGTCGTGCTCGACTGGCTGCGGCAGCTGCTCGGCCTGTCGCCCGCGTGGACCGGCGTCGTGCAGGACACGGCCAGCTCGGCCACGCTGTGCGCGCTCCTGTGCGCGCGCGAGCGGTCGACCGACCACGCGCAGCGCCGCGGCGGGCTCCAGGACGGGGGAGCACCGCTCGTGGTGTACGCCTCCGAACAGGCGCACAGCTCGGTCGAGAAGGCCGTGCGGCTCGCGGGCTTCGGTATCGCGCACCTGCGCGGCATCGCCACCGACGCCGCGTACGCGATGCGCCCCGACGCGCTCGCCGACGCCCTGCGTTCGGACGTCGCGGCCGGGCGCCGGCCGTGCGCGATCGTGGCCACGGTCGGCACCACGAACACCACCGCCGTGGATCCGCTCGAACCGATCGCGGCGCTCGCCGCCGGGCACGGCGCGTGGCTGCACGTGGACGCGGCGATGGCGGGATCGGCGATGCTCCTGCCCGAGTGCCGCGCGCACTGGGCGGGCATCGAGCACGCCGACAGCCTGGTCACGAACCCGCACAAGTGGCTCGGCGTGGGCTTCGACTTCAGCGCCTCCTACGTGCGCGACCCGGCGCTGCTCGTGCGCGTGATGAGCACCGACCCGGTCTACCTGCGCACGGCGCAGGACGACGCGGTGAAGAACTACCGCGACTGGCACATCCCGCTGGGCCGGCGCTTCCGCGCGCTGAAGCTGTGGTTCCTGCTGCTGGACGAGGGCGCCGAGGGGCTGCGCGCCCGGCTGCGCCGCGACCTCGCGCTGGCGGGCATGCTGGCCCGCTGGGTGGACGAGGCGCCGGGCTGGGAGCGGCTGGCGCCGGTGCCGTTCCAGACCGTCTGCCTGCGCCACGTGCCGGTGCGCCTCGCGGGCGACGAGCCGGCGCTGGCGCGGCACAACCGCGAGATCGCGCGCCGCGTCAACGAGAGCGGGGCGGCGTACCTGACGCCCTCCACGCTGGGCGAGTGCGCGATGCTGCGCGTGAGCGTGGGCGCCGAGCGCACGGGGCCGGCGGACCTCGAGCAGCTGTGGGCCCGGCTGCGCCGGACGGCGGCCGACCTGGAGTCGGAGGGGTAGGCCGCGGCGACCGGGCTGTTGCCCGGGGGGAGCACCGGGAACGACTGCCGCGGTGACCCGGCCGGCGCGGCCGTGGATAATGGACCGTGATGCCGTCCGCGCGGCGCGGGGTCGCGCGGAGAGGGGAGCGCATGCAGACCCTGTCGATCCGCCACAGCCTCGGCGAGCGCGTGAAGGAGCTCGCGGCCCTGCACCGCACGGCACGGCTGCTGCAGGACACGCGACGGCCGGTGGACGAACTCATGCAGGAGTTCGTGGGCTTCCTGCCGGCGGCGTGGCAGCACGCCGACGTCGCCCGCGCCCGCGTCCGGCTGCTCGGGCGCGAGTGGGCCAGCCCGGGGTTCGCGGAGACGGCCTGGGTGCAGCGGGCCCGCGTACCCGGGCGCGGCGAGGGGGCCGGCGCGGGCGCCGACACGGAACTGGAGATCTGCTACCTCGAGCCCCGCGCGGACGCGGACGAGGGGCCGTTCCTGCACGAGGAGCGCGAGCTCGTGGATTCGCTCGCGGACCTGCTCACGCTGTACGCGGAGCACCAGCTCGCCGACCGGGCGGCGGCGCGAGCGCATGACGAGCTGGAGCGCCAGGTGGAGCAGCGCACCGCCGAGTGGCAGGCCGCGAACGCGGCACTGCACGCCGAGATCGACGAGCACCGACGCGCGAGGGGCGAGATCGAACGGCATCGCGAGCAGCTGCGCCGGCTGGCCGCGGAGCTGTCGCTGGCCGAGGAGCGCGAGCGGCGGGCGATCGCGGCCGACCTGCACGATCACCTGGGACAGGCCCTGGCGTTCGTGAAGCTGCGGCTGTCGCAGTACGCCGGCAACGCGGTGTTCTGCGGATTCGAGACCGAGCTGCAGGGCATCCTCGACCTCGTGGACCGGGCGATCCGCTACACGCGCACGCTGACCGGCGAGCTGAGCCCGCCGGTGCTGTACGAACTCGGGCTCGCGCCCGCGCTGGAGTGGCTCGGCGACCAGTTCACGGCCAAGCACGGGCTGCGCGTGGACGTGAAGGCCGAGCGCGACCTGCCGCCGCTCGGGCAGGCGACGCGCGTGATGCTGTTCAAGTCGGTGCACGAACTGCTCACGAACGCGGTCAAGCACGCCCGCGCGAAGCGCGTGCGCGTGTCGCTGCGCCGCGAGGCGGACGAACTGCACGTGCGCGTCGCCGACGACGGCGTGGGCTTCGACCCGGCCGCCGAGGAGGCCCGTACGGCGAGCGCCGAGGGCGGCACGTTCGGCCTGTTCAGCATCCGCGAGCGCGTGCGGCACCTGGGCGGCCGCCTCGACGTCGAGTCGCGGCCGGGCGCCGGAACGACGGTGGCGCTGTCCGTGCCCTTCGGCCCGGGAACGGGGGGGCGGTCATGAGGTGGCGGGTCGTGCTGGCCGACGATCACCAGCTGTTCCGGGACGGATTGAGCTCGCTGCTGCAGCGCTCGCCCGGTTTCGACGTGGTCGGGCAGGCGGCGGACGGCCTCGAGGCCGTGCGGATGTGCCACGAGCTGCGGCCGGACGTCGTGCTGCTCGACATCTCGATGCCGGGGCTGAACGGGATCGAGGCCACGCGCCGCATCACCGCGGAGGTGCCCGGGGCGCGCGTGCTGATCCTGTCGATGCACGCCGACCGGCGGTTCGTGGCCGAGACGCTGCGTGCCGGGGCGCGCGGCTACCTGCTCAAGGACACCGCGTTCACCGAGGTGCAGCGCGCGATTCACGAGGTCATGCACGGCCACGTGCACCTGGCGCCCGCCATCACGGACGTGGTCGCGGAGGAGTTCGCCGGGCAGGCGCGCGCGCCGGAGGCCTCGGCGTTCCAGCGCCTGAGCCCCCGCGAGCGGGAAGTGCTGCAACTGCTCGCCGAGGGCAGGGCCACCAAGGAGATCGCGGGCGAGCTGGCGGTGAGCGGCAAGACCATCGAAACGCACCGGCGCCAGATCATGGAGAAGCTGGGGCTGCACTCGGTGGCCGAGCTCACGAAGTACGCGATCCGCGAGGGGCTCACCCCGCTGGAGTAGGTCTCCCGTCGGGAGATCGCGCGCCGACCGCGCCCCGCGCGGCGATGCGCGCCTCAGGAATCGCGAACCCTCCACTCGGGTTTTGCCTGATTGAGCGCGCCCCGGCCACCGGCCACCTTCGCCCGGTCGCGAGCCCGGTCCTCCTCCACCCCGGAAGTGGGCACCGGCCTCGCCAGGGGGCTTCGTGATGACGACGTTCGATACCGGCAACACCGGGTTCATGCTGGTGGCGACCAGCCTCGTGATGCTGATGACGCCGGGGCTGGCGTTCTTCTACGGCGGGCTCGTCGGGCGCAAGAACGTGCTCGCGATCATGATCCAGAGCTTCGTGTCGATGGGCGTGACCACCGTGCTGTGGTGGCTGTGCGGCTACTCGCTGTGCTTCAGCGGCGGCGAGGGCGGCGTGATCGGCAACCTCGACATGGCGTTCCTGCGCGGCATCGACGCGAACACGCCGTTCGGTGGCGGCCACATCCCGATGTACGTGTTCGTGGCGTACCAGATGATGTTCGCCATCATCACGCCCGCCCTGATCACGGGCGCGTTCGCGAACCGCGTGCGCTTCGGCGCCTACCTGCTGTTCCTGGTGGCGTGGCTGTTCCTCGTGTACTTCCCGTTCGTGCACATGATCTGGGGCGGCGGCCTGCTCGCGAAGTGGGGGGTGCTCGACTTCGCCGGCGGCATCGCGGTGCACAACATCGCCGGCATGGCCGCGCTCGCGTCGGTGCTGTTCGTGGGCCGGCGGCGCGTCTCCGACAGCGTGCCGCACAGCATTCCGCTGGTGGCGCTCGGCACGGGTCTGCTGTGGTTCGGCTGGTACGGCTTCAACGCCGGCAGCCAGCTGCGCGTGGACGCGGTGACCGGGCTCGCGTTCCTGAACACCGACATCGCCGCGTCGTTCGCGGGCCCCACGTGGATGCTGCTCGCGTGGATCTTCGAGAAGAAGCCCAAGTTCCTCGGCCTGCTCACCGGCGCCGTGGCCGGGCTCGCCACCATCACCCCGTGCGCGGGCTACGTGACCCCGGGCAGCGCGGTGCTGATCGGCGTCATCTCCGGCGTCGTCTGCTACCTGGCGGTGGGGCTCAAGAACCGGCTGCGCTGGGACGACGCGCTCGACGTGTGGGGCGTGCACGGCGTGGGCGGCATGATCGGCATCGTGCTGCTGGGCCTGCTCGGCACCACGGCCGTGAACAGCGCCGGGCAGAACGGTCTCTTCTACGGCAACGCGACGTTCCTGTGGAAGCAGCTCGGCGCCGTGGCGTTTTCCTCCGTCTACGCGTTCGGCTTCACGTGGGTGATGCTCGCGCTGATCGACAAGATCACGCCGGTGCGGACGTCGCCATCCGAGGAGAGCGTGGGGTTGGACGAGTCGCTGCACGGCGAGTCGGCGTACCAGGAATCGATCTGAGCCGCAGGGGCGCAACGGAGCCGGGGGAGCGACCGGGCCCCCGGCTCGAGCGGACGGCGGGAGCCGTCGGGAGGGGAGTCGGCATGAAGTTCGGCATCGGCGCGATCGCGCTGGTCGTGATGTTCGCCGCGTCGGCGGTACGGGCGGACGAGGCACTGCAGACGAGCGGTTTCGCGACGGCGAGCCTCGCCGGCAACGTGGACCGTCGCGCGTCGCAGTTCTCGCTGGAGCAGGCGGAGATCGACGTGCGCCGGGACCTGAGTCCGCGGGGCACGGTGCGCGTGGACCTCGAGTGGACCTGGGACGGCCAGGCCTGGTCGGCGGCCGTGGAGCAGGGCTGGCTCGCGTACCGGCCGGCCGCGGCGCCCGCGCTGGTCCTGACCGCGGGGCGGTTCAACGCGCCGATCGGCTTCGAGTCGATCGACGCGCCCGACCTGTGGCAGGCCTCGCACGGCCTGTTGTTCACGTACGGGGCGCCGTCGAACCTGACCGGCGCCATGGCCGCCGTGAGCGCGGCGCACGGCCTGGACCTCAAGCTGTACGCCGCGAACGACTGGGACACGAACTCCGAGACGAACGCTTCGCCCACGTTCGGCGGCCGGCTCGGCTGGACGCAGGGCGGTCTCGCGTGCGGCGCGTCCGCGATCTCGGGTCTCGCCGATTCGGCGCAGGCCGTGCGGCGGACCGTGTTCGACCTGGACGTCACGTGGACCGTGAACCCGAAGCTGCTGTTCGGGGGCGAGTTCAACGCCGGGCAGGTGGACGCCACGGGCGTCGAGGGTTCGTGGACGGGCTTCATGGTGATGGTGCACGCCCAGCCGAACGAGACCGTGGGGTTCACCGCCCGCTACGACCAGCTCGACGACTCGGACGACTTGGTGTTCGCGACGGGTGCGAGCGAGCGGCGGAGCTCGGTGACCGGGGCCGGCCTGCTCACGCTGGGACCCGGCATGCGGCTGGTGGGCGAGGTGCGGGCGGACCTGTCGAGCGTGGACGCGTTCACGGATCACGACGGGGCGCCGAAGTCGTCCACGGTGGGAGGCACGCTCGCGCTGACGTACGCGTTCTGAGCCCCGGCGACCGCGCCACGCGGTCACCGACGAAGCAAGCACGGGG
>JBGAOB010000138.1:0-12569 GCA_044222045.1 Candidatus Eiseniibacteriota bacterium | reverse complement strand
GGATGATCAGGTTGAACGCCGGCACGACGACCGCCGCGCCCGCCAGCACGCCGAAGAGCTGCGCGTAGAACTGCGCGCGCGGGTTGGCGCCCAGCAGCCAGCCGGTCTTGAGCGTGGTGAGCAGGTCGGCGGCGTGCAGCCCGATGCCGCCGGTCACGTTCGCGCTCATGATGTTGCCCGACAGGTTGCCGGGCGTGATGACGCCGTAGAGCAGCTGGGTGACGGGGCCGAGCGCCTTGGTGGGCGTGACGTCGGTCTCGCCGGTCACGCGCGCGGCGACGAAGCCCATGATCACCGCGAGCGGCACCGCGACGATGCCCGCGTACCACGGGATGTGGAACAACTGCATCATGAGCAGCACGACGATCGGGCCGAGCACCACGAAGCCGGCGGGGAACCACCAGCCGGGACACTCGATCGCGTCCATGGGGTCGGCGACGTGGTCGGCGGGCTTGCGCGTGAAGATCGCGCCGATGCCCGAGAACGAGCGGGCGACGCTCTTCCAGTCGAGCGCGAACGAGGTCAGGCCCGAGGCGACGAGGATCGCGGCGCCCGGCCACACGGTCCAGCCGACGATGGCCTTGTAGCTGACCGCGGTGATGACGCCTTTCGCGAACAGGGCCGGGGCCAGGAAGCCGTAGGTGAGCACGCCGCCCAGCAGCAGCGACCAGCCGGTGCGGAAGCTCATCAGCGCGCCCGCGCCCACGAGCACCACTTCCATCTTGATGGCGAGCGTCCACTCGGCGGCCGCGCGGCCGGCGATCCGGAATCCCATCGGCAGCGCGTCGGGGATGTTGAACGGCATCCACGCGGCCTTCGCGCCGACGAACCACTTGAGCAACGCGGCGAACAGGCCGGCGCCCGCGAGTGCCGCCGCCTGCTTGGTGCCCTCGCCGGCCTCGCCGGTGCCTTCGCCGTGGATCGCGCGCAGTGTCTCGGCCGTGGCCTTGCCCGTCGGGAACGGGAGGCCTTCCGCGTTGATCAGCTGGCGCTTGATCGGGATGGCGGTGAACACGCCGAGTGCGGCGATGGCGCCGAACCACAGGATCATCGGGATCGGGTGCGGCCGCACGCTCGTCACCATGAGCAGTGCGCCGAACGCCGCCATGTTGCCGCCGCCCGTCATGAAGCCGGCGCCCGACGACACGGTGATCAGCGCGTTGTTCTCGAGCGCGGTGAGCTTCTTCAGGCCCATCGCCGACAGCAGGCGGAACAGCGAGAACGCCAGGATCGCCGCCGTGATCGTGACGCCCATGGACCAGCCGGTCTTGAAGAACACGTACAGGTTCGACAGGCACATCACCGCGCCGATCAGCATGCCCACGACGATCGCGCGGATCGTCAGCTGCGGCGTGTTCGGGCGGTAGGTGTGAGCGAGCCACTCGCGTTCGGCGGCGTGCGTGTCGCGCGTTTCGGCCATGCGGTCCTCGGGGCGATGGGAGCGAGGTTCGTGATTCGAGCCCGCGCAGGATAGCAAGCGGAAGCGGCCGGGACACCGGCCGATGCGCCCCGGCACGGGCGCTGGTCACCGCGGAGCGTGCGCTCGCGGGGAAACCGGGTCCGTACGACCCGGCGCCTCGCATCGCGCCGCGCGGTCGAGGTCCCCGCGGCGCAGGTGCTCGGCCAGCCGCACGCGGTGGTCGCGCTGCAGCAGCACCGGGTAGAGATTCATGGGCAGGTCGAGCGCCACCATCCACGCCGCGCGCGCGACTTCGCCGCGCATCGCGGCGATCCCCGCCAGCGCCAGCACGAGCACGAACGCGGTCGCGTGCCCGGCCTCGGCCGCGCGCGTCTCGCGTTCGATGCGCGCGGGGTCCCCGGTGTGCCAGGCGGCGGGCAGAGCGCCGTTGAACAGCGCGAGCGGCCCGCGGCGCACGAGCGCGCGGAACCACGGCACGCCGAGCCGGCGATAGAGCCGGCCGCTCCGCTCCCAGCGCCGGAGCGTGTAGTACTCGTCGAAGCGCGGCAGTCCCCGCAGCGGCAGCACGAACGACGACCACGTGACCACCACGAGGTTCGCGAGCGCCGCGCGCACGAACACGTCTCCCCGCGCGCCCGTTTCGAGCGCGACCAGCAGCGTGGCGAGCACCAGGCTCGCGAGGGCGAAGAGCAGTCGTCGCACGTCCGGCGGACTCCCGGCCCGGCGGCGTGCGGACGCCGCCGGCGCCGGGCCCGAGTGTGGCTCCCGGCTCGGCGACGACTCAAGCCCCCGCGTCGCGAGGTCTCCGCGGGGTGCCGGGCTCCGTCTCGTCGCGAGGGCGAGGCCCGCTTCCCCACGAGGGAATCTCCCGGATTCGCGCGCGGGGTGCCTGCGCCGTTGTGCCAGACTCGGCGCCGTCCCGGGGGCCCCCAGCCGATCACCCGCGTCGGCAGCCCGAGCGGATCCGCCCGCGCCGCCGTCGTGGAGCCCCTCCCATCCGGAGACCCACGATGAAGCCCTCCGTGCTGCTCCTCCCCTTCGCGACGGGCCTCGTGCTCCTCGCCACCGGCTGCAGCAAGAGCGACAAGTCGCCCACGCAGCCCGTCGATCCCAGCGGCACCCTGGCGCAGGCCACGCAGCTGCTGGAGAACCTGCTCTACGCGCAGATCCAGTCGCCGACGTCGCCGACGCGCCCCTCCGACGTGGACCTGTCCACGGCGTACGCCAAGTTCCAGGAGGCGCTGGTGCAGGCGCCGACGAACCCCACGGCGAACTTCGGCTCGGCCGTGCTCGGCACGATGTCGCTCGCGCAGGACGCCGAAGTGAACGCGGCGTTCGACGAGTGGAAGGCGTACGTCGACGCGCACGGTGTGCCGTTCCGCGCCCCGGGCAAGGCCCCGCCGGGCAAGGCGGCCCCGATGCTGGGCGTGCCGCTGGGGCTGGCATCGGGCACGTCGGCGCTGCACCTGCCGTTCGACCTCGCGCCCGGCACCGTGGCCGTGCTCGCCTCGCCCACGCGCGTCGTGGCGGATCCGCGCATCGGCCGTGTGCAGGCGATCCTGCGCACGCGCGCGCTGCCGCGGCTCGTGCAGTCGATCGCCCGCCTCGACGTGGTGGCGGCCGATCCCGCGTTCCGCTTCGTGGTGACGCCTCGCATGCAGGGCGACGAGAGCGAGACGCCGCTCGAGATCGACCACACCGACGTGCTCGCGCTGCGCTCGGCGTGCCAGCTGCTGGCGGCGCTGTGCGACCTCGCGGTGGCGTACGACCTCGACTTCGCCGCGTACGACAGCACCACGCTCGTGGCGAACCTGTCGCGCGGAAGCGACTGGATGACGCTCGCTCCCACCGGCGCCACCGAGCTGCGCGACGCGCAGTCGCGGCTGCGGCTGGCCTCGATCGGCATCGACTCCACGATCGTGTCGCTGCTCGCCGAGACCGACGACCAGTCCGACGACATCATCAAGATCGGTCCGGACCCGGCCGAGCGCGCGCGCCTCGACGCCGTGCACGCGGACCTCGCCGAGTTCCGCAGCGCCATCGCCGGACGCTGGACGCGCACGGGCGACTGGGACTCCGACGGCGCCACCCCCGACGTGGCGCTGACGTTCGACCTGAACCAGTACTTCCAGAACCCGGTCGGGGACTGGAAGGCGCTCCTTCCCGGCTACGGCGTGTCCACCGAACGCCGCGCGTGGGAGCGCGAGAGCCACTACGACTGGGGCTACGAGAACCTGTCGGTGACGTGCCCGGCGACCGGCTACTACTCGGCCTACTACTACTGGGACCGCTACCAGTCCCCGTCGGGACTGCAGATCTACGAGTACGGCTTCGGCGAACCCTGGCTCGTGGCCGCGCTGCAGGCGCGTGTCCAGCAGATCGTGCAGGGGCTGCAGGGCACGCCGGGCTGGACCGGCGAAGCGTCGGTGAGCGTGTCGCACGACGGCAACGTCCCGGCCGGCACGTCGACGGTTTCGGTGTTCCGCAACCGTTCGTGGATCACGTCCACGTCGTCGGTCGTGGTGCCCGTGATCACCTGGGACGCGGCGACGTTCGCGCAGTGGACGTGGCCCGATCCCAGCCTGCACGGCATCCTGCCCGACATCGGCGGCACCGCCGAGTTCACGAGCCTGTTCGGGATCACGGCGAACCAGTGGTCGCGACGGAACGTGCTCGACTGGACGCGCGCCGACTACTGGCTCCCCTACGCGGTGAAGCGGCCGTCGTGATCGGCCGGCTCGGCACGGGCGCGGCGGTGCTCGCGATGCTCCTCGCCGCGGGCGTCGCCCGCGGCGACGGGCTCGCCGGCCTGCTCGGCGCGCTCCAGCCCGGAGCGCGCCCGGCGCCCCCGCTCGGCGGCGACCCGTTCCGCTCTCCGCTCGTGGACGACACCGGCTGGTGGGCCGCTTCCGCGCTCGCGTCTCCGCGCGCCGCCCGCATCGAGGCCGAGTGGCGCGCGCCGGTGCACGGCGCGAGCAGCGCCGACGGGCGCACGTTCGCGTGGTCGAGCACGCGCGACGCGGCGTGGAAGCGCGGCACGTGGCGTTGGGCCGTGGGTGCGAGCCAGCTCGCCGGCCGGGGCCGCGTGGGCGGCGACGCGGGCGCGGTGCGACTGGAGACATCGGGAGCGCGCGTCGACGGCGGCTTGCGCGTGCGCGACGTGGCGCCGGGGCTGACGCTGCAGGCCGCGGGGCCGCTGTGGTCGGAGAGCGGCAGCGCCCGTTCGCGCGGCGCGGGCCTCGGCGCCCGCTGGACGCCGCACGAGGCGTGCGCGGCACAGGCGCACTGGGAGTCGTTCCACGTGCCCGAGCGCTTCGCTTCGACGCTGCGAGGCGAACCGGTGGGCGCGTCGCTCAACCTGGCCGGCGAGCGCTGGCAGGCCGACGCGCTCGTGCACGCGCCGGGTGCGCTGACGATCGAGGGCTCCGCGGCGCGCTCGCGCTGGCGGCCGCGCGACGCGCGACGCCCCGCGCTCGACTACCAGCTCGAGCCCGCCGGCGACGGTGGCGTGGAACAGGTGTCCGCCACCGTGGGCCGCGCGCCCCGGCGCGCGATCGTGCGGTGGACGCACGAGCGTTTCGACGTGTCGGGAGACGGCTGCTGGGGCGGCGAGCGGTTCGCGCGGCTCTCCTACCTGCGCGGCGACGTGCACGCGTGGCTCGCGGGCGTGGAGCAGTCGTCCGGCGGGCGCCGCGTGCTGCTCGACGTGGAACGCGGCGAACTGTCCGCGACGGGCCGCGCCACGCTCGAGACGTGGCCCTTCACCGAGCCGACGATCGACCTGCTGGGACTGCGCCGGATCGGGCGGATGCAGGCCTCCGCCGAGTGGTGGCGGGCGCACGCCGCCGCCGAGCACGCGCTGGGCCGTGCATGGACGCTGAGCGGCGGCGCGTCGTGGTACGACGTCACGTTCACGGGCCAGCTCGATTCCTGGCGCCCGGCGTTCCTCGCGCTCGGCGTCGCCGACTATCGCACCGACGCGCTGCCGTGGACGCGCGCGCAACTGGCCCTGCTGTCGTGCGGCGTCGCCTGGCGGGGACGCGCGATGGGCGCAGCGCTCGAACTGCAGCAGCCCGTGTGGGGACGCGCGTTCGCCGCCGAAGGGGCCGCGGGCTCCGACGGCGCGCCCACCTCCGGCTCCGCCGCGGATCCGGCGCCGGGCCGCGCGAGCCTCCGCGAGAGCGGAACCCGGCTGCGCGTGTGCCTCACCACCGGATCCGGCCCGCGCTGAGAGGATCGGGCGCGGCGATCAGACGGCTTCGGGCCCCTCGGGTTCGGGGCAGACCGAGCGCACGGCCGCGCACACGGCGGTGACGTCGGCGCCGTGCGGGAGCACCGACAGGTGTTCCCCGGTCGTCGTGTGCAGCACGACTCCCAGCGATCCGTCGCGAAGCGTGGGCGCCGTCAGCTCGCACGACACGATGGAGCTCGTCGGGATCTCCTGCCGCCCCAGCACGCGTCCCACCGTGACGGTTTCGTCGGTCACGCGCAGCGTCTGCACGTGGCGAACGAACTCGAGCGTCGAGAGCAGCGGCAGCAGGGCGAGGCCGACCGCCCAGCGCGGATCGCGAATCCAGTGCGCCGCCCAGCCCGCGGCCGGCACGGCGGCCAGGAGCACGCGCGTCGCGACGGCTCCCCAGCCGGCCATCGCGCGTCCGCGAAACGTCATCGTGGGATCGAAGCTCGCCACGGCGGCGCGGCCGGCGATCACGGCCTCGACCGCCTCCCGGAACCGGTCGAGCTGGTGGTCCAGCCGGACGCGCGTGCGACCGCGGCCGTCGAGCAGGTCGAGGCGCCCCAGCGACCCGCGCTCGCGCGCACCCGCGAGTTCCGTCCACGGCAGCAGTGGTCCGTCGTCGGCGCGCACGCCCTCGGGTCCGATCTCGACCGTGCGATGGCCGGCGCCCCGCAGCGCGCGCCAGGCCGAATACGCGAGCGACGCGCTCGCGAGCAGCGCGACCCACGCGAGCGCGCGTGTGACGGCGGACTCCACGAAGACGGCGATGACGGCGACGGCGGCGATCACGATGCCGAGGGCGAGGTAGCACCGGCAGCGGCGGATGAAGTTCGGGCGGATCGCGTAGCGCCGGGCGGGCGGGGCCGCGCACGAAACGCGGCGTTCACGGGCATCGAGCATGTGCGGAAGGCGCCTCACGGATGACGGGATCGCGCCGTTGCCGGCGCGGACACTGGGACTCCGGGGGGAATGTCCGTGGGACGGGGAGTCTAGCCCACACCCTCGCGAGGTCGAGTGAAGAACTTGTCACCCGGCCACTGCGAACGTCCGCTCAAGCGCTCCAGGCGCGGCCGAGGGCCGTCGCGGCCATGCCCAGTTCGGTCTCGGTCAACGTTCGGGGATCGAGCCGAAACTTGCCGGAACGCACGAGCCCGATGACCGGCGGTTCGGCCCGGCGGGCGCGGCGCTCCAGTTCGGCGGCGTCGAGCGCCGGGTGCTCCACTTCGACCACCGGGCCGCGCAGCTTCTGCGTGGGCAGCGCGCCGCCGCCCACCTCGCCGTGGCTCGCGACGATGCGGGCCGTGAGCCCGCCCACGCGCGCGACCAGCTCGTGCACGAGACGATCCGCACGCTCGCGCAGGGCGTCCTCGCCCGCATGCAGCGCCGCGCGCGCCGGCACCGCGCGCACGGCGCGCGGGGGCTCGGCGTACAGCGCGAGCGTCGACTCGAGCGCGGCGAGCGCCAGCTTGTCCATGCGGAACGCGCGCGCGAACGGATCCTTGCGCGCGCGGTCCACCCACTTCTTCGCTCCGAGCACGAGGCCCGCCTGCGCGCCGCCGAGCAGCTTGTCGCCCGAGAACGTCACCACGTCGGCGCCCGCGGCGAGGCTCTCGGCCACGGTCGGCTCGTGCTCGAGCCCGAACGGCTCCAGGTCCACGAGCGCGCCGCTGCCGAGGTCCTCGATCAGCGGCACGCGGCGCTTGCGCGCGAGGCGCGCCAGCTCGCGCATGTCGGGCTGCGCGGTGAAGCCCTCCATGCGGAAGTTGCTGCGGTGCACGCGCAGGATCGCGCCCACGTCGCGGCCGTGCTTCTCGAGCGCGCGCTCGTAGTCGCGCAGGTGGGTGCGGTTGGTGGCGCCGACTTCCACCAGCAGCGCGCCGCTCTTCTCCATGATCTCGGGCACGCGGAACGAACCGCCGATCTCCACCAGCTCGCCGCGCGACACCAGCACCTTGCGGCCGGCCGCGAGCGCCGACAGCACCAGCAGGATCGCGGCCGCGCCGTTGTTGACCGCGAGCGCCGAGCCCGCGCCCGTCAGCCGCACGAGCCAGCGCTCCACGCCGAGCCCGCGGTCGCCGCGCTTGCCGGTGGCCAGGTCGAGCTCGAGGCTCGAGTAGCCCGCGGCCGTGTCGGCCACCGCTCGGCGGGCGCTCTCGGCGAGCGGTGCGCGCCCGAGGTTCGTGTGCAGCACCACGCCGGTCGCGTTGAGCACGCCGCAGCGCCGGCTTCAGCGTCGCCGTCCACGCGCTGCGCGGCGTGCGCGGCCAGCTCGGTGATGCTCGCCGGCGCGGCGAGCCCCCGGCGCAGGCGCTCGCGCTCCGCGGCGATCGTGTCGCGCGCGGCGGCCACCACGAGCGCGCGCGGATGGCGTTCGAGGGCCTGCACCATCGCGGGCTCGCCGAGCAGTTTCTCGACCTGCGGCAGCGAGCGGAGTCGGGCGTTGTCCGTCATGCGCGGCAGGGTAGCGGCGCCGGGGCGAGGCGGCCAGCCGGCGGGCCGGGGTTCACGTCTCGATCGGCGCGGCCGCCGGGCCGCCGAGCGGGCACGGCACGCGCTCGCCCGGCCGCGACATCACCTGCGGCGCGAACGTCACGATCAGCGCCGCCCGCATGCCGGCGGCGGCGTGGCGACAGGGTGGTGACGCCGGCGCGACGCACTCCACCGTCGGCGGCCCGCGATCCGGTGACGGTGCGGGCCGCCCGGTGGGCGTGTAGGCTGCCCGGCACGATGCGACTCGCACACCGATGGCTCGTGGTCGCGATGCTGCTGATGTTCGCCCGTCGGGCCCCGGCGGCCGACGTGTTCCCGGCGCCACGCCCCGGCGCGCTCTACCACGGCGTCTACCCCGGCGGCACCACGGGCGACGAAGACGCGATCACGCCCGTCACGCTCGGCGCCTACGAGCAGGCGGCGCGCCGGCATGCCGCGTGGGTGTACTTCTCGCACGAGTGGTCACACGGGCGCGCGTTCCCGAACTCGACCGCGGGCTGGATCCGCGCGCACGGTTCCGTGCCGTACGTCCGGCTGATGCTGCGGAGTTCCACCGACACCTCGCTGCCCGAGACGCTCTACACCCTGCGTCGCATCCTGCGCGGCGATTTCGACGCCGACCTGCACGCCTGGGGCGCGGCCGCGCGCGACTTCGGCACGCCGCTGCTGGCCGAGTGGGGCACCGAGATGAACGGCGACTGGTTCGCCTGGAACGGCGCGTTCAACGGCGCCGACTCGCTGACCGGCTATGGCGACCCGACGCAGCCCGACGGCCCGGAGCGCTTCCGCGACGCGTGGCGGCACATCGTCGGCATCGTGCGCGCGGAAGGGGCGACGAACGTCGCGTGGGTGTTCCACGTGAACGCGGGCGATGCTCCGGCGTTGGCGTGGAACGCGTTCGAGCGCTATTGGCCCGGCGTGGCGTGGGCGGACTGGGTCGGCGTCAGCGTGTACGGGGCGCAGACGCCGCTCGACGAGGACTGGCCGCAGTTCCGGCCGCAGTTGGACGAGGCATGGCCGCGGCTGGCCGCGCTGGCCGCGGGCAAACCGGTGATCGTTTCGGAGTTCGGCGTCACGCTCGGGAACCCGCTCGGCTCGGCCGGCGCGTGGGCGGATGGGGCGCTCGCCGACCTCGTGACGCGACGCTGGCCGGGCGTGACCGGGTTCTCGTGGTGGAACGAGGCGTGGCCGAACGACGACCTGCCCGCGCACGACACCGACATGCGCGTGCAGGACGACGCCGCGCTCACCGCCGCGTTCCGAGCACGCGTGTCCGTCGACACCGTCGTGTCGGGCGTCTACCCGGGCCCCGACACGTCGCACGTGCCGGACGTGGTCGTGGCGCGTGCCTCGCTCGCCGTGCAGGGCTCTCCGTCCGCGCGCCGGATCGTGTTCCGCTGGGCGCAACCGGCGCCCGGCCGCGCCGTGCGGCTGGACGTCTACGACGTGACGGGCCGACGCGCGGCGACGCTGCTGGACCTGCCGGCCGGCGACGCGAGCGGCGTCGCCACCTGGGACGCTTCGCCGGCGAGTGGCGGCGGCGCAGCGCCGGGACTCTACGTGGCGAGCCTCGCGTGGGCGGGCGGACGCGTCACGCGCAAGTTCGTCGTGGCACGCTGAGCCGGCGGCCGAGCACCCGCGGCGTCAGTCCGCCGTCGCGGTCGACGCCGGTGCCGGCAGCACGACGGCTGGCTCGAGCATCCGGCTCGCCACCCGTCGCGTGAGACTCCCGACCACGGACACCGCCTTCACCCCGGCGCCCGCACGCAGGGCGCAACCGATCAGGTGGAGTCCGACCAGCACGGAATACGCCTCCGCGGTCGAGGCCGCGCGCCCCAGTCGACCGACCCCGAACAGCAGCAGCCCGCTGAAGGCCCACAGGGTCCACCACACGCGCCACGATTCGCTGCGGAACCCGGCCTCGCGTTCCTCCGTCGTCCGGCCGGAGCCGGGCGACTCGGCCAGGTGCCACAGCCGTTCGAGCACCTCGTACGGCCCGACCAGGTTGTAGAAGGGCACGAACCAGTAGCCCGCCACCGCGCGGGGTCCGGGAACGGCCGCCGAGCCGACGCGGGCGACCAGGGCCTGGCGCACGCGGAGCGACCACTGCAGCCAGAGTCCGGCGGTCACGAGGAACGCCAGGACGTGGAGCCAGCCGACCACCTGCGCCGCACCCACCACCATCGCGACCGGGGTCTCACCCCAGCCTGCGGCGGCCAGGGCGCCGAGCGCGAGGCGGCCCAAGTCGATGAGGGCCAGCAGGCTCGCGAAAGCGGCGCAGATCGCCAGGCCCGTACTCGTCGAGTCGGCCGCGCCGACCATCCTTTCGCGCAGTGCGTTCTCGCTCACGTCCCCCTCCCGCGTCGATGTGGTCGACGCGCCGGCTCGGGGGAACGGCGCTTGCGCGGCGGCCTCAGCCGCCCAGGTACGCCTTCTTCACCGCGTCGTTCGCCGCGAGCGACGACGCGGCGTCCTCCAGCACCACCTTGCCGGTCTCGAGCACGTAGCCGCGCTTCGCGATGCTCAATGCCATGTGCGCGTTCTGCTCCACCAGCAGCACGGTGACGCCGCGCTGGTTGATCTCGACGATCGTCTTGAAGATGTCGCGCACCAGCAGCGGCGCGATGCCGAGCGAAGGCTCGTCCAGCAGCAGCACGCGCGGGTGAGACATCATCGCGCGGCCGATCGCCAGCATCTGCTGCTCGCCGCCCGACAGCGTGCCGGCGCGCTGGGCGCGGCGATCCGCCAGCCGCGGAAAGAGCTGCATGACCCGGTCGATGTCACGTGCCGGGTCGCCGCCGCCCGCGGCGGTCGCGCCGATCTGAAGATTCTCCAGCACCGTCATGCGGCGGAAGATGCGGCGGCCCTCCGGTGCGTGGGCGATGCCGCAGCGGATGATCTCGTGAGTCGGCATCGCCGTGATGTCGCGGCCGTCGAAGATGACCCGTCCAGCCCGCGCCTTCGGCCGGCCGCAGATGGTCATCAGCAGCGTCGTCTTGCCCGCCCCGTTGGCGCCGATCAGGGTCACGATCTCGCCCTGCTCGACCTCCACGTCGATGCCGCGCAACGCCTCGATATGGCCGTAGAAGCTGTGGACGCCGGAGAGCGTGAGCATCGCCATGGCTACGCCCCCGCCTCGGCCGCGTAGTCTTCGCCAAGATAGGCGCGGATCACCGCGGGATCGCTGCGCACCTCGGCCGGCGTGCCGTCGGCGATCTTGCGGCCGTAGTCGAGCACGATCACGCGGTCCGACACGCCCATGACGACGCTCATGTCGTGTTCGATCAGCAGGATGCCAATACCTTCGCGCGCCGCCATGTCGCGCAGCAGCGCGTTGAGTTCCGCAGACTCCCGCGGATTGAGGCCGGCAGCCGGCTCGTCGAGGCACAGCAGCACCGGTTCGGTGCACATCGCCCGCGCGATCTCGAGACGGCGCTGGTCGCCATAAGGCAGGCTCCCCGCCTCGTCGTTGGCACGCTCGACGAGCCCGATGCGCTCGAGCCAGCGATGGGCAAGCTCGATCGCCGCGCGCTCCGCGCGCCGATGCGACGGCCACCCGATCAGGCCGAGCGCCGTGAAGCCCGATGCGCGCATCAGCTTGTTGTGCTGGGCGACGACGAGATTCTCGATCACGGTCATGCCGGGAAACAGCCGGATATTCTGGAACGTGCGCGCCACCCGCGCCTGCTGGGTGATGCGGAAGTCGTCCATGCGTTCGAGCAGAAACTCCCCGGCGTCGTGGCGCAGCGCGAGCCGTCCGACGCTCGGCTTGTAGAATCCGGTCAGGCAGTTGAACACAGTGGTCTTGCCGGCGCCGTTGGGACCGATGATCGCCGTGATCTGGCCGCGCTCGGCGGTCAGCGACAGATCGTCGATGGCGGTCAACCCGCCGAAGCGCATCGTCAGGTGCTCGACCGAAAGCAGCGGCGCGCTCATTCGGCCCCCGCGCCGGAGGCCGCGCGCGCCGGTACCTTCAGCGCGACGCTGGGATCGCGCCGCGACAGCAGGCCGCGCGGCCGCCAGATCATGATCGCGATCATCGCGCCGCCGAACAGCAGCATGCGGATGCGGCCGAGATCGAGGTCGATGCCGAAATCCGGCAGCAGGCCGAGTGCGACGCGCACGACGGTCGCTGCCGGCTCGGGGAACATCCCCGGCAGCGCCCCGACCGAACCGCGCCCGAGTTCCGGCAGGATGACGAGAACGACCGCGGCAAGCGCGACACCGACCTGGCTGCCCATTCCCCCGAGCACCACGATCGCCAGCACCATCGCCGACTCGATGAAGGTGAAGCTCTCCGGGCTGATGAAGCCCTGGCGGGTCGCGAAGAACGCGCCGGCAAAGCCGCCGAACATCGCGCCGATCGCGAAGGCCGTCAGCTTCGTGTTCGTCGGGTTGATGCCGAGCGCACGCGCCGCCACC
>JBGAOB010000137.1:0-12245 GCA_044222045.1 Candidatus Eiseniibacteriota bacterium | reverse complement strand
CCGGCGTTGATGGCGGAGCTCGCCGCCGCGATGGGCGACGAGACGCTCGCGCTGGGGCGCGACATGCTGCTGGGGCCGTGCGTGAACATCGCGCGCGTGCCGCAGGGTGGGCGCAACTTCGAGAGCTTCGGCGAGGACCCGTTCCTCGCCGCGCGCATGGCCGAGGCGTGGGTGCTCGGGCTGCAGGGCCGCGGCGCGCTCGCCTGCACCAAGCACTTCGCCGCGAACAACCAGGAGACGCGGCGCAACACCGTGAACGTGCGCGTGAGCGAGCGGGCGCTGCACGAGATCTACCTGCCCGCGTTCCATGCGGCGGTGCGCGCGGGCACGTGGGGCGTGATGGCGTCGTACAACCGCGTGAACGGGCCGTACGCGTCGGAGAACCCCCTGCTGCTCCGCGACGTGCTGAAGCGAAGCTGGGGCTTTCGCGGGCTCGTCGTGTCCGACTGGGGCGGCACGCACTCCACCGTGGCGGCCGCGCAGGCCGGGCTCGACGTGGAGATGCCGAAGGGCGAGTACTTCGGCGGCGGTCACCTGCTGGACGCCGTGCGCACCGGCGCCGTGAGCGACGCGACGCTCGACGACCAGGCGCGCCGGGTGCTGCGCGCGATCGTCGGCGGCGGCGTGTTGGACCGGGCGGCCGGCGGCGGGCGTCCCGACTCGTCGGTGGTGGGTGGCGCGGCGCATCGCGAGCTCGCGCGGCGCATGGCGCGGGAGGGCATCGTACTGCTGAAGAACGACGGCCTGCTGCCGCTGCGCGCGCGCCGCATCGCGGTGATCGGCCCGAACGCCGCCGCCTACGTGGCGGGCGGCGGCAGCTCGCAGGTGCCGCCGTCGCGCACGGTGAGCCCGCTCGAAGGGCTGCGCGCGATGGCCGGCGACTCGCTGCAGGTGACGACCGCCGAGGGTGTGGGCATGCCGGGCGAGATGACGCCCATGGACGCCGCGTGGCTGTCACCGCCCGAGGGCCGCGGCGACGGGCCCGGCCTGCTCGGCGAGTACTTCGCGGCCGACTCGCTGCGCGGCGCGCCGGCGGTGACGCGCGTGGACGCGGGCGTGAACTTCGACTGGGGCGGCGGCGCGCCCGCGGCCGGGCTGCCGATCGATCACTGGTCCGTGCGCTGGACCGGGCGGCTCCGCGTGCCCGCCACCGGCGACTACGACCTGGCCACGCGCGCCGACGACGGCACTCGGCTGTGGATCGACGGCCGGCTCGTGATCGACGACTGGACCGATCACGGCCCGGTCACGCGCACGGCACGCGTGCGGCTGCAGGCCGGCGTTGCGCACGCCCTGCGGCTCGAGTACTTCGAGAACGGCGGTGGCGCCGTGGCGCGGTTCGGGCGGCTGAAACCCGTCACGGGCGGACTGCCCGAGGCGGTGGCGGTGGCGAAGGCGGCGGACGCGGTCGTGCTGGTGCTGGGCGTGTGCGACCGGCTCGAGGGCGAGGGCAACGATCGGTACTCGCTGGACCTGCCCGAGGGCCAGGAGGCGCTGATCGAGGCCGTCGCGGCAGCCAACCGCAACGTGGTCGTGGTGCTCGAGGTGGGCTCGCCGGTGCTCGCCACGCGCTGGCTGCCCAGGGCGCGCGCGCTCGTGCAGGCGTGGTACCCGGGGCAGGAGGGCGGGCTCGCGCTGGCCGACGTGCTGCTGGGGCGCGTGTCGCCCTCGGGTCGCACGCCGATCACGTGGCCGCGCCGGCTGGCCGACGGCGCCGCGGGCGGCAACTTCCCCGGCGACGAGAACGTGTACTACGCCGAGGGCATCGAGGTGGGCTATCGCCACTTCGACGATCGCGGCATCGAGCCGCTCTACCCGTTCGGGTTCGGGCTCTCGTATGCGCGCTTCGAGTACGCGAACCTGGCGGTGGACGTGCGCGACGCCACGGTGCTCGCGCCCGACGTGCGCGTGAGCTTCGACGTGGTCAACCGCGGCGGCTGCACCGCTGCCGACGTGCCGCAGCTGTACGTGAGCGATCGCTCGGCGCCGGTGCCGCGGCCGAAGCGCGAACTGAAGGCGTTCGAGCGCGTGGAGCTGGCGCCCGGCGAACGCCGCCGCGTGACGATGACGCTGGCGCGCGACGCGTTCGCGTGGTGGGACGAGCTCACGCACGACTGGGTCGTCACGCCGGGGCTGTTCGATCTCGCGGTGGGTGCGTCGTCGCGGGACCTGCGGCTGCGGCGGGCGGTCGCGCTCCGATGAGCGGCGCCACACGCCGCATGGCGACATCCGCCTTCCGCGCGCACCGGCGATCCGGCACACTGCGCTCATGAAGCAGGCGTCACGCGCGACCACGAAGAGCCTGACGCGCTCGCGTCCCGGCGCGGGACTGGCGCTGCACCTGCTCGCGCCCGGGCAGGTGCTGCGCAGTCCCGAGACCGACGAGGCGTACGCGATCGAGCGGCTGCTCGGCTCGGGCGGCTTCGGGCAGGTGTACCGCGCGCGCCGCGTGCGGGCATCGGGCCCGGGCCCGCTCGTGTGCATCAAGGTGAGCACGCGCATCGACGGATGGCTGCGGGAGGCGTACTTCGGCCAGCTGCTGGAAGGCCACCCGCGCGCGATCGCCGTGCACGACGCGTTCCCGCTCCCGTTTCCGGGTCGCCCGCTCTACTGCCTCGCGCTCGAGTACGCGCGTCACGGCGACCTGCGGCTGTACCTGCGGCGCGCGCCGCGGCCGTGGAGCGAGCGGAAGATCCGTCTCGAGATCGCCGGCATCCTCGGCGTGCTCGGCACGCTGCATCGCGGCCAGACGCTGCACCGCGATCTCACGCCCATGAACGTGCTCGTGTGCGACGGTGACACGCTCAAGCTGGGCGACTTCGGCATCGCCCGCCAGCAGAGCAACGAGCGCGGCGTGACGGCGGTGACCATGAACCGCATGACCGCGCCCAGCGACATCCTCGCCGGCGTCGTGCCCAAGTGGCAGGCGCGCGACGACGTCTACCAGGTGGGCCAGCTGCTCGCGATGCTCGTGCGCCGGGACGCCGACCGTCGCGTGCGCACCGCCGACGTGCGTCACCTGGAATGCAGCGACTCCATGAAGGAGATCATCCATCGCTGCATCGGCGAGCGTCGCAAGCGCTACGAGAACGCCGACGAGATGGTGGAGGCGCTGCGTGCGCGCCCGGCGCCGCTCCGATCGGGCGCCGCGCGCTCGCTGAAGGGCGTGCACCTGGCGTTCACCGGCATCCTGAGCCGGCCGCGCGCCGACGCCGCGCGCGCCGCGAAGCGCGCGGGCGCCGTGGTGCACGGCGGCCCGTCGTCGCAGACCACGATCCTCGTGCGCGGACGCCCGAACGCGCAGCAGGCGGCCGGCCGCGACGCGGGGCTCAAGCTGATGGAGGTGAAGCGCCTCCGCGAGAAGGGCCACCGCATCACGCTGCTGAGCGAGCGGAAGTTCTGGGAGCTGGTCGAGCCCGGCGCCGGGAAGAAGCGCGTGGGGAAGGGGCGGCGCTGACGCAGGCGCGGCGCCGCCGTCGACTTCCGCTCAGCGTGCGGCGCCTCGCGAGCCGCCGTCGCTCGCGCCGCCGGGTGCGCCCGCGACCGGGGTCGCTGCCGGCCGCGTATCGAGCATCGCGCGCACCACCGGTTTCATCTCGGCCATGGTGCGCCGGCCGAGGTAGGCGTGGCCGTTCAGGTACACCATCGGCGTGCCGCGCACGCCGATGCGGTCACCGTCGGCCATGTCGAGCCGCACGCGGCCCTTGAATCGGCCGCCGTAGAGCCCCTTCGAGAACGCGCGCACGTCGAGCCCGACCTCGCACGCCCAGCCCATGAGCGCATCCGGGTCGAGTTCCTCCTGGTGCGCGTAGATCACGTCGGCCAGCTCCCAGAATCGGCCCTGGTCGTGCGCGGCGCATGCGGCCTCGGCGGCCGCGAACGCGTACGGGTGGAACGACAGCGGGTACTGCTTGAACACCACGCGCACGTCGCGCGGGAACGCCTTCGCGAGCGAGTCGAGCGCGGCGTGCGCCTGCCGGCAGCTCGGGCACTGGAAGTCCGAGAACACCACCGCCGTCACGCGTGCGGATCCCGGGCCGCGGAACGGCGCGCCGAGCACGGGGATGTCCACCGCTGCGGAGTCAGCCGCGCGAGAACGTCAGGCCTGGCGTGTGCGCGGCCAGGCGCGGCAACCCGCGTCGGCCGGCGGCAGGGCCGCCGCGGCCGGTGACGCGGCAGCCGCCGGCTTCCACGCGGCCGGCGGTTTCGCGTGCGCGAGCGCGGCCGCGAGCACGCCCGCGAGCAGTACGCCCGGCACGGCCCGGCCGCGCACCATCAGCGGTAGCTCCCGCGCAGGCGAGGGAAGTCCATGTGCGGCTGGCACACCGGCTTCGCGTAGGCCTCGATCACGCTCGCCACGCCGGTGGGGTCGGCGAGCGACACCACCGACAGCGCCGTCTGCGCGGTCTCCCACGCTTCGGTGCTGGCGAGGCGCGACAGCTGCGCGTCGGCCCACACCGACCTCACGTACGCCGCCACGTCGGGCGCGAACTCGGCGTCGATGCGCGCGGCGATCTCGGGGCTCGTCTGCTCGGCGAAGTCCTCCGAGAACGTGGCGCGGAACGTGGCCTGCGCGTCGTACACCACGCTCGCGACGTCGTAGGTCTGCTGCAGGTTCTCGATGACCTTGCGCGTGCGCGGGTTGTAGAACATCCGCACGACCTTGTAGTTCTTCGCCAGCGTGCTGGGCTTCACCTCGTCGTAGAGGTTCTTGATCTTGACGAGCGCCTTGCCGGCCTTCGTGCCGCCGGTCAGCAGCTTGCCGCCCACCTTCACGGTCTGCATGCCGGCGCGCGCCGCCTGCGTTTCGGGTGCGGCGAGTCCGAGCGTGCCGATGTTCACCGCGAGCGTCACGACCGACGTGACCTGGTCGCTGATCGTGCTGGCGCAGTCCCGCCACGGCGCGTCGATGCCGAGCACCGGATCGGCGTTCCGCTGGCAGCCCGCGCCGCAGTCCGTCCAGCCCGGCTCGCAGTTCTGCCAGTACACGGGGCCGACGCGATGGAAGCCCTCGCGCGCCCGCGGATAGCAGAGCCCCGCGGGGCCGTCCTGGTCCATGCCCGGCGAGCACGTGCGCACCACGCCCGCGGTGCGCGTGTAGGTTTTCTTGGTGCACGACACGCCGATGTCCGTGCCGAAGTCGGGCGGGCAGTCGCGGCTGCACATGAACCCCACCTCGGAGTGGTAGCCGGGCCTGCAGCGCGGGTAGGCGACGAGACCGTCCATCTCGCAGCCCTCGGGGTGCTCTTCGCGACAGCGCCGCAGCATGCCCTCGTTGTCGAGTCCGTCGCCGAACTGCCACGCATAGCCCGCACCGCGCGAGTAGGCGCCGGGCTTGCGGCAGAAGCCGCCGTCGTTCGTGAAGTCGGGCGGGCAGCGCTGCCAGCACACGAACGACACGTCCTCGTAGCCGGGGTCGCACGGCGGGTAGCAGAGCGACAGCGGGCCGCCGGTCCGGTCGGGTTCGGTGCCGGGCGGGCAGTCGCTGACCGGCCGGCCCGGGTCCGAGTACGTGTCGCGCCAGCAGAACGGCAGCTTCGCACCGATCGCCTGGTTCTCGATCCAGTCCATCACCTTCGCGAGATCGTCGGGATAGATGTAGGGCACGCGTTCGATCGCGGCGCCGGGATCGGCCTGCACCTGGTCGATGTCGCGATCACCGTCCGGCGGCACCGGCGGTGGCGGTGCCTCGGTCGAACGGCACACGCCGCCCTCGTCGGCCCAGCCCGGCGGGCAGCGCTGCACGCACATCATGCCCATGTCCGTTTCGTCGGGCCTGCAGCGCGGCACCAGCATGCCGCCCACGATGTCGCAGCCCTGCGGATAGCGCTCCGCACAGCGGCGCAGCGCGCGATCGCGATCGAAGAAGAGATCGGGGCCCGCCGTCATCGCTTCGCGCGGGCGCGGCGGCGCCTTGGCGCAGACGCCCGGCCCCACGGCGTTCATGCCGGGCGGGCAGGCCGTCGCCGGCGGGGCCGGTGGAGTGTCGCCACCCGAGAAGTCCGAGATGGGCGACGGGGCGACCATCCCGCCGTCCGCGACCGGCGTGCCGTACACCTCGACCTCGGCCAGCGACAGGTAGTCGTCGTGGTCGAGCGCGATGCGCACGTAGCGGCCGCGCGAGTTCGCGCTCGAGACGAATTCGCGCGAGTCCTCGTCGCCGAACGACTGCGCGCCGCCGCCGAACACCGGACCACCCCGCGGGTCGCCCGAGTAGGGCGTTTCCGACACGAGGATCCAGAACCCGCGCAGACGCTCGCGGCAGCAGTCGGTGCGGTTCCAGATGCGGATGCGCGAGATGTCGTACACGCCGCCGAGGTCCACCTGCCACCACGGGCCCTGCACGTCGGTGTGCGACACGGAGCCGTTGTTCCACGCGCCGTTCGTGTTGCCGTCCACGGCGGCCGCGGCCGTACCCGTGCCGCCGTAGGGCGACGACGACTGCGTGGCGGGCTTGCCGGCCGCCACGTTGGCCTGGGCCGCGGTCCCGCGCGCGCCCGTGGCGATCGCGAGCAACGTCAGTGCGGCCACGCCCGCAAGGCGTGCACGGAATCGACTCTTCATGCCTCTCTCCCGGTTCAAGCCTGCGGCCGAGGTGCGGGCCGGCGGCCCGACACGCGACGTCGAACGATGGGTCGAGCGGTGTGGATTCCGCGTGCCGGTACTTCACCGGGGCGATGGAGGCAGGAGTCGTGGCGAAGCACGCGTGATGCGGCAGTGTCGAGGAGCGCTCCCCATGGCTCAAGCGGAATCGCGATTTGAGATCGCCGGATCGCGTGTGCACACACGCTCGCCGCCCGACGAATCTGCTTCGAGCCCCGGGGACGGACGGCTATGGTGCGCGCTCGCCGCATCGAGAGCGTTCGACGAAGCCGCCGTTCGTGCACTCCGAGGAGGAAGCCCATGCGTGGTCCGGCCGCACCTGCGAGTCGTGTCCTTGTGGCACTTCGTTTCGCACTGCTGATCGCGCTGGGACTGCCGGGCCTGCACGGCGCGGCGTTCGCGTGGAAGCCCATCACGCACGTCTACCTGGCCGAGCAGGCGCGGCTCGACGCCGTGGACGACGGCCGCGTGACGATCTGGGCCACCGACTTCGAGAGCGGGCAGTTGCGGCGGGACGCCGCCGGCCAGCCGATCCGGATCGGGGACTACGAAGTGGATCCCACGGTGCTGACTGCGCTGCGCTCGTGCGCCGCGCAGTACCGCGCGGGCACCCTCGGCCCCGACGCGTATCCCGACATCATGACCGGGCAGCAGATCATCCATCCCGCGGGCCGCAACACGCCCGGCGAGCCCGTGGACATGGATCTGAATCCCGGCGGGCCCGGGCCCGACCCGTGGCTGCAGTACCTGTGGAGCCGCGCGTTCCAGGGGCGCAACCCCGACGGCTCGCAGCCCGAAGGCGCCGACGTCACGCCGCAGACGCAGGCGTTCGTGCTCGGCTACCTGTCGCACGCCGCCGGCGACATGTACGGCCACACGTTCATGAACCACTTCACGGGTGGCCCGTTCCACTTCATGCCGCGGCCCGAGAACGCGATCAAGCACGTGGTGCTCGAGGGCTACGTGTGCAAGCGCACGCCGCCGCTGCCGTCGTACGACGCGAGCATCGCCGGCGTCGAGGGCTTCATCACGCGCAACATGGTGCAGGCCACGCCGGGCTCCTACCTGGAGGCGCGCCTGCTGCGTGGCGACAACACGCGCTCCTCGCTGCCGTTCATCTTCTCGCGGCTGCGCGCCCAGCTGCAGCGCGAGATCGACGACTACTACCGTAAGAAGGCCGACTACCAGCAGCGCATCGACGCCAAGCTCGCCGCCGCGGCGGCGTGCCGGCCGACCGACTTCTCGTGCAGCCGCGTGGCGCTCACCGCCGAAGCCGGCGCGATCAAGACGCAGCAGGTCGCGTTCATGACGCGGTACGGCCCGTGGGTGACCTACCAGGAGCACTGGCGCGACGACATCGACGCGGGGCTCGCCGCGTTTCCCGAGTTGAGTCACCAGCTGGCGATCGCGCTCATGTTCAATCCCGCCGGCGCCACCGACGTCGCGCGCGCGCAGGCGCTGGTGCACGAGTACGAGGTGCGCCACCTGATCTCGATGGCCGGCGCTCCCGACTTCGTGGGCTCGAGCATCGAGGCGATCGACCGCGTGATGGACGCGCTCGGCATTCCCGCGGTGAAGCAGGCGATCGCCGAGATGAAGGCGAACCTGCTGGACTACCTGGTGAAGCAGGCCACCGGCCTGAGCGTGGACGACTGGAAAGGCTACGCCACCGATCCCGAGCGCTGGTTCGACCCGGTGCTCGGCTCGCCCGCGTTCAACACCGAGGGCTCGGGCACGCTCGTATCGCTGGCCGACTTCAACCAGCGCCAGCTGCGCATCACCGACACCGGCTCGCGGAACATGGACGAGAAGTTCGAGCTGGCGACGTTCCCGCCCGCGTACAACACCACCACCATGATCAAGCTGCTGCTGATGAGCCCGGCGGGTCTGCGGCAGCTGATGAGCGACCTCGGCGCGCCCGGGGCGAGCCCCGCCGGCCCGAACGCCATGCTCGGTTTCATCGAGACGCTCGACGGCAGCAACCAGTGGAAGGCGAACGCGAACAAGATGGTGGTCGCCTCCGACGACGGCGCGTACCGGAAGATCTTCATGCGCCAGGCCGCGTTCGGCGAACGCGACGAGCCGGGCGGCACGCCGCCCGCCGACCGGCCCGCGCCCACCAACCTCGCGCTCGGCAAGCCGGCGCGGCAGTCGTCCACGGCGTACGGAGACGTGGGCACCGCCGCCGCCGCCGTGGACGGCAACACCGACGGCGCGTGGAACGACCGTTCCGTGACGCACACCGACATGGAGAACGGCTGGTGGGAGGTGGACCTCGGCTCCGTGTGCGACATCCGGAGCGTGCGCGTGTGGAACCGCACCGACTGCTGCCGCGAGCGCCTGCGCGACTTCCGGATCCTCGTTTCGGAGTCGTCGATCGGAGACGCCGGCGCCACGGTGCTGGGCGGTGGCCCACAGTCGTTCGGCGACGAGGACTCGCGCGAGTTCCGGGCCGAGCCGGCCGTGCGCGGCCGCTACGTGCGCATCGCCATGGATCGCGCCGACTACCTGTCGCTCGCCGAAGTGCAGGTGTTCGGAGTCGCGGGCGGCTCGGGCGGCTGCCCCGTGGGGTTCCGCGACGGCGGCAACGGCCTGTGCGCCAAGCCCGCGCCGGCCGTGCGACGCACGTACGCGGCGGGCGAACTCGAACGTTGCGAGCGGGAGAACCCGCAGGGCTGCGAGGTGCTGGGGCCGATCGTGGCCGCGCGCTGCCCGCCGGGAACGCAGCTCAACGCCATGATGTGCCAGGCGACCTGTCCTCCGGGCTACGTCGACATGGGCATGTTCTGCCGCAAGCCGTAGCGGTCGCCGCGCCACGCGCGCATGCGGCGCAAGCACAGACGGTTGGCCGGCGCACGGGCGCGGTTTCGCCGGACGCTCGTTCGATGTGGCTCCGTGCCCGGCGGTGATCCTGGCCCCCTCGGGCGCCTCGGCGCTTTGCCCGCCCGCCCGGCCGGGTTACCGTTATGGCGTCTCCGCTGTCCATCTTCATGCTCGGCACCCGTCGGAGCCCCGTTTCCAGGCGTCCCGCCGGCCAACCACCACGTCCCGGGGCGCGCCCCGGGCTTCGAAAGCCTCCATCCTTGCGAAACTCGCCCCTGAGATTCCTCGCCCCGCTGCTGGTGATCGCAACCCTGTGCGGCCCGGCGGCTTCCATCGGATTCGCGGCCACCCCGTTCCCGATGGCGAGCGGCAACTACTCCGAGAACTTCAGCGACATCGCGAACTGGACCAACAATTTCGCCTCCGGGCTGGGCGCCCAGTACTGGGCGTCCGTGCCGATCAACGCCACGGGCACCATCCCTGACGGCGTCAAGACCACGGTGAGCACCGCCGCGTTCGTCTCGGGCACCCAGGGCGGCGTCCAGAAGGGCAGCGGCAACATCCAGCTGCTCTCCACCAACGGCACCGACAACATCAACGCCAACGCGATCGACCTGCTGCTGGACTTCACCAACCGGAACGCGGGCACGCTCAGCTACGACTTCGCGACCGTGTTCAACAGCACGGGCAACCGCAACGGTTCGTTGCGCGTGTACACCAGCATCGATGGTGTCGCGTTCACCGAGCTGACGGCCGCGTCGGTGGTGGACTTCACGAACAACGTCACGTTCTCGCGCCAGATCTCGCAGGTGGCGCTGCCGGCGTCGTTCACGAACTGCGCCACGGCGCGGATCCGCTTCTACGACTACAACGGCACCGGCCCGGCCGGCTCGTCGGGCGCGCGCCCCAAGGCGTCGATCGACAACGTCGCGGTGACCTCCACGCCCATGGGCGCGGGCGGCCCCGGCGGCCCCGTGATCTCGAACTTCTCCACGATCCCGGCGATCCCGCTCGACACGCTCGCGGTGACCGTGCAGGCCAGCGTCGTGGACACCGCGCGGGCGCTGAACTCGGTGTCGCTGGCGTGGGGCACCGTGAGCGGCTCGCTGACCAACATCATCAGCATGGCGCCCACGACCGGTGACTTCTGGCAGACCGGTGTGCCCATCCCGGCCCACTCGGGCGGCACGGTGGTCTACTACCAGGTCACCGCGGTGGACGATTCGGTCACCGTGCAGTCGCCGCAGCTGAGCTACACGGTCACCGGCACCGGTACCGGCGGTGGCGGCACGCCGGTGATCACGTCCGTTTACGAGTCCAGCGACTCCACGCTGGTGGTGTTCTTCAGCGTGGTCGTGGACCCGGTCAGCTCGCAGAACCCGGCCAACTACACCGTGGGCGGTGTCCCCGCCGTGAACGCGGTGCGCGACCCGCTGAACCCGTCGCAGGTCACGATCACCATGCGCGGCCTGACCGCCGGCGACCGCACGCTCACCGTGAACGGCGTGGCCGACCTGGGCGCGCACTTCACCAACAACGCCACGTTCGTCTTCCACTACGTGGACGTGTCGATTCCCGCCGGCTACTACGCGCCCGCGACCGGCCTGCGCGGCTCCGCGCTGCTGATCGCGCTGCACAACATCGTGCGCGCGCACACCGTGATCGGCTACAGCTCCACCGCGAACTGCTTCCCGCGCACCGACAAGCGCCCCAACGGCAACGTGTGGGACGTGTACTCCGACGTTCCCGGCGGCACGCCGCCCTACGAGTTCGCGTTCGGCCCGCTGGGCTCGGGCGGCTCGGAAGGCATCGCGTACAACCGCGAGCACTCGTTCCCGCAGTCGTGGTTCGGCGGCAGCGTGAGCCCGATGTACTCGGACCTGTGGATCATCTATCCCACGGACTCCAAGGTGAACGGCATGCGCGGCAACTACCCGTACGGCGAGGTCGGCACCGCCACGTGGACGTCGCTGAACGGCTCCAAGCTCGGGCCGTCCGTGACCCCGGGCTACAGCGGCACCGTGTTCGAGCCCATCGACGGCTACAAGGGCGACCTCGCGCGCAGCCAGTTCTACGTGTCCACGCGCTACTTCGGCGAGGACGGCTCGTGGCCGGGCGGCGGCTCGACGAACCGGTCGCAGCTGCTGCCGTGGGCGGCCAGCCAGTACATGCAGTGGAGCACCGCCGATCCGGTGAGCTGGAAGGAGCGCGTGCGCAACGGCGCGATCTACGAGTACCAGCACAACCGCAACCCGTTCGTGGATCATCCCGAGTTCGTGGCGGCGATCTACGACTCGTCCAGCGTGACGGGCGTGGACGGGTTCCTGACGCTGGACCACGCGCTGCTGCAGGCCGCGACGCCCAATCCGTTCCGGGCGCACACGATGATCGCGTACGACCTGCCGCGCGCCGGTCGCGTGGAATTGAGCATCTTCGACGTGAGCGGACGCCTCGTGCGCTCGCTGGTGTCGGGCACCGTGCAGCAGGCCGGTCACTACTCGGTGGAGTGGGACGGCCGCGACGGCTCCGGCTCGGCGTTGCCCGCCGGTCTCTACTTCGGCCGGCTGGCCGCGGGCGGCGACCAGGCGATGCGTCGACTGGTGCGCGTGCGTTAGTCGCCCATCCCGCAGCCGGGCGAAACATCGAAGCCCCGCGGTGGCCTTCGGGCGACCGCGGGGCTTCTTCATGGCGCCGGCTTCGTGCGGCGATCGCGGCGAGCGCCGCCGCACGCCTCACTCACGGCAACAGCACCACCGACTGCTGGTGCGTGGAGGATCGGCCGCCACGCTCCACGGTGAGGCGCGCGAAGTAGAGCCCCG
>JBGAOB010000136.1:0-12064 GCA_044222045.1 Candidatus Eiseniibacteriota bacterium | reverse complement strand
GGATTCGCCGCGTTCGCCGGGGCGAGTTCCGCCACCGTGCGCGTGTCGAGCACGTTGCGGGCGTCCACGAACAACGTCAGGTCCCGCCCCCACACCCGCACGTCGCGGTCGCCGCTCCAGTCGAGCGTGCTGCTGCCCGGCAGGCGACGCGAGTTGACCCACTTCGGGTCGGAACGGCGGTCGTCGCGCCACGTCGGCGTGAACGGCCGGCCCGAGCCCCACGTCCAAGACAGGTTCATGCCCCAGTGCCCGCGCTCGCGGAACGTCGCCTGCATCGTGACGCGCTGGCGCTCGTCCCAGTTCAGCGACTGCTCCGAGATCGGCAGGTAGAGCCGGCCGCCGTTGTAGAACTGCAGCGCGGAGGCCGGGTCGGAGGCCACGCCGGTGGCGAGCATGTACGTGTACGCGATCTCGCCCGCCAGCCGGTGGTCGAACGTGCGCGCGAGTGTCGCCTCGAATCCGCGCACGCTCGCATAGTCGCCGTTCTCCCACCGCGCCACCTGGTTGCCGTCGGCGTCCCGTTCGCTGCGCGCGGTGATGAGCCCGAAGATGTCCTTGTAGAACAGCGCGAACGAACCGTTCACCTCGCGCGTGAACAGGTGCGTGAGCGCGGCCTGGTACTCGATGTTCGTCTGCGGTTCGAGGTCGGGGTTGCCGCGCACCGGCAGGCCGCTGCGCGGGCTGCGGCTCTCGAACACGTAGTTTCGCGTCGGCGTCTGGAACCGCCACGCGTAGTGGAAGCTGAGCGCGTCGTGGTTCGTCACCGGGTAGGCGACGCCGAGGCGCGGGCTCCACTGCGCCTTCCACCGCCCGTTCGGTACGGCCTCGTCGGGAATGCCGTCGCCCGGCGAGAACAGGTCCCAGCGCAGGCCCGCATTCAGCACGAGGCCCTCGAAGTCCCAGCGATCCTGCACGTACGCCGACGCCTCGGGGTACGCCTGGTCGTACTCGGAGCGCGAGCCGCCGGGCAGGCCGCCGGTTTCGGCGTTCGGGGCCCCGAGCGACAGGTTCCGCACGCGGCTCGTGCGCGCCTCGATCCCCGCCTTCGCCAGGTGCTGCCGCCAGCGCCGCGTACTGCCGTCCAGCTTGAGCGTGGCCGAGCGCGTGGAACGCCGCTCCCAGAACGGGTAGTCGCCGTGCGTCGCGAAGAACGGCTGGTCCTCCGTGCCCGCGCCCTGGTTGCCCGACCAGTAGAAGGGACTCATCGTGTCGTACGCCCACGGGTCGAGCCCGCGCACGGACGTGCGGGTGTCGTACGCCACGGTCCCGAGCCGGGCCGTGGTCACCGTGAGCGTGTCCCACGTGTGCCGCCACGACAGCCCCCACTGTTCGAAGCGGTCGTCCGTGGTGGGCACGTGCTCGGCCATGTTCATGGCCTGGTACGTGCTGTCCAGCGCCGCCGTGGCCCACGACCCCCAGCGCGGCTGTACGCGCACGCCCGCCGCGGTCCGGATGGACTCCGGCACGACGCGCACCCAGCCGCGGCGGCTCCACATGTGGTCGTACGGCGTCGTCACCGAGCGGTTCGTGGTGCGCTCCAGCGTGACGTGGTCGGGGTTCGCCGGCGTCCAGGCGAGCTTCGCGGTCGTGCGCATGCGGTTGTTCGGCCGGAAGCCCACCTGCACGAAGTCCAGCACCGTGCGCGAGCGATGCTCCAGCGCCGTGGGCAGCCAGCCCACGTCGCGAACCACGTCACCCGCCGCCACGGCGTCGGTCCACCACCGCCGAGCGCGAGCCGGTCGAGATCCTCGTAGGTCTTCGTGGGATCGCCGTACCGGTCGGTGTCCCAGCGCAGGTCACCCGAGAACTTCGCGCCGCCCTCGCGCGTGGTCAGGTTGACGATGCCCGACAGCGCGTCGCCGTACTCGGCGTCGAGCCCGCCGGTGATCACGTCCGCGCCGGCCACCGCGAACAGTGGCAGTTCGCCGCTGCGACCGCGCAGTGGATCGGTGATCTCGACGCCGTCCAGCCGCACCTTGACCTCGTCGCTCCGGCCGCCTCGCACGTGCAGTCCGTCGGCGGCCGCGGTCACGCCCGCCTGCCTCGCGATCATCTCCTGCATCCCGTCGGGCCGCATCGTGCGGATCGCCTCCGGGTCCACGTCGTGCCGCGTGCTGCTCGACTGCACGTCGGTGCGCCGGCCGCGGACCACGACCTCGTCCATCCGGCGCACGACGCGGGCCTCGCCCACGCGCAGGTCGGTGTGCGTGACACCGCCGCGCGCGACCAGGACGACCACCTTCACCGGGTCGCGGCCGATCACGCGGACGACCACCTCCCACGTGCCGGCGGGCACGGCGAGGCGGTAGCGGCCGTGTTCGTCGGTCGTCGTGCCCTGCTGCAGCGCCGGCACGATCACGTTCAGGTACGCGCCCGGGTCACCGTCGTCCAGCCGGACGACGCCCTCGATCACGCCGCCCACGGAGGGCGCGGCGTCCGCCGCGGCGGCGGCACTCCACAGCAGCGCACACAGCCCGAGCGCGGCGCACGCGCCCCGGGCGACAGCGAAACGGCTCCATGCCATGAGTCGGACTCCACCCCGGTCGGCCAGTGAATCGGGTGGACCCGGTCCGGACTGCGGGCACGGTCAACGAAGGAAGCGGGCGGAGGGAGGGAGCGTCGCGGGGTGAGTGGTGGCGCGCCGGCGGGAACCGCCGGGCGACGAACGCGCCGGTCGACGAGGCACAGGCACTATCCGCGGCGCGCCCCGCGCGGGTCAAGCGCGAAGTGCGTCCCGGAGCGCAACGATCCCGTCAGCGACCGGCGCCTGCCGGCGTGCGGCGCATCTGCTCCAGCGCGAGCTTGCCGCTGCTCGGGTCCACGGTCACCGGGTACTGCCCGGTGAAGCACGCGCGGCAGAACTGCCGCGGCTCCGCCTCGCACGCCAGCATGCCGTCGAGCGAGAGGTAGCCGAGCGAGTCCACGCCGAGGTAGTCGCGGATCTCTTCCACGGTCTTGAGCGCGCCGATCAGCTCGCGCCGGCTCGGCGTGTCGATGCCGTAGAAACACGGGTGCGTCACCGGCGGCGAACCGACGCGGAAGTGCACCTCGCGAGCGCCCGCGCGGCGCAGCAGCCGCACGAGCTTGCGGCTCGTCGTGCCGCGCACGATCGAGTCGTCGACCACCACCACGCGGCGGCCGTCGAGGATCTCGCGGACCGGGTTGAACTTCACGCGCACGCCGAAGTCCCTCCCCGCCTGGTGCGGCTGGATGAACGTGCGCCCCACGTAGTGGTTGCGGATCAGGCCCAGTTCGAACGGCAGTCCCGAGCGTTCCGAGTAGCCGAGCGCGATCGAGTTGCTCGAGTCCGGCACGGCGATCACGAGATCGGCGTCCGCCGGGTGCTCCTCGGCGAGCCGGTGGCCGAGCCGGCGGCGCACGCGGTCCACGTTCGCGCCGAACACGCGGCTGTCGGGGCGGGAGAAGTAGATGTGCTCGAACACGCAGTGCTGGCGGGGCTCGGCCGCCGGCAGCGCGCGCCGCGCGCGCAGGCCCTGCGGATCCACGCGCACCACCTCGCCCGGCTCCACCTCGCGCACGAAGTCGGCGCTCACCAGGTCGAACGCACACGTCTCGCTGGCCACCACGTAGCCGTCGCCGAGCCGCCCGATCGCAGGTCCGGAACCGTGCGGGTCGCCACCGCGAACACCGCCTCCGGGGTGAGCACCACGAGCGAGTACGCCCCTTCCACCTGCCGCAGCGCGTCGACCAGCGCCTCCTCCACGTCGTCCGTGGGCGAGAGTGCCATCAGGTGCAGGAACACCTCGGTGTCGAGCGTGGTCTGGAAGATCGACCCCGACCCTCGAGCCCGCGCCGCAGTTCGAGGTTGCCGTTGTGCGCCAGCGCCAGCGCGCCGCCGCGGTACACCACGCGCAGCGGCTGCGTGTTCTCGAGCGTCAGCCCGCCGGCCGTCGAGTAGCGGTTGTGCCCGATCGCGAGCAGGCCCGGCAGGCGCGCCAGTTCGGCCTCGCCGTACACGTCGGACACGATCCCGATGCCCTTCACGCTGTGGAACTCGCCGCCGTCGTCGCGCGACACCACGCCGGTCGATTCCTGCCCGCGGTGCTGCAGCGCGTGCAGTCCGGAGCGCCACCACCTCGGCCGCGCGCACGCCGACCGCCGCGAGCACCGCATCCTCGCGCCACGCCTTGTCCGCCGACCAGCCGTTCATGCGTCGAGCCCTCCTCCGTGTCCCGCCGCGGCCCGCCCCGGCGCCGAGACCCAGGGCAACGGCACGTCGCCCGCGGCCAGCGCCCAATCCTGGAAGTGCGGATTGCAGAACAGCCCGTGGCGCCGGTCGCGCACCACGGCGAGCTCGCGTGCCCGCTCCGAGGCATGGGCGCCGGTCTCGAACCCGAGCACCCACACGGTCGCCTCCACCACCTCCACGCGCTCGCCGGTGGCGTGTCGCCACCAGCGCTCGGCCGCGGGCCGGCGCGCCCCGCCGCGCTCCACCACGAGCAGTGCGCGCTCGTCGGCCGAGGGCGGCGCCGGCTGGTCCGCGCGGGTGCGGACGGCGCAGCGCTCCTTCGCCGGGTTGTAGAAGCGCGTCGACTCGTGCAACCGCGCGGCCAGCGTCGTGTCGTCGGGCAGCATGCCCGCGAGTTCGAACAGCCGCAGCCGCCGCAGCGAGACCAGCTGGCGCGCGGCCTCGAGATCCCGCCGCGCCACCACGGAGGCGGAATCGGCTTGCAGGTCCTCCGAACGCAGCGCGATCCACGCCTGCGCCACCGTGACGACGGCCGTGCTCACACCGCCTCCAGCGCGCGCGCGAAGCCGCGGAACGAACTCAACCCCGGCGCGTCGGCGTACGGCGCGTCGCCGCCCGCCTCGATGGCGGCGTCAGCGCCCGCTCACCCCGCCACGTCGCGCGCGATCGCGCCCAGGTCGAGCACGCGCTCGGGGTGCGGCATCATCGCCAGCACGTTGCCCGCCTCGCTGCCGCGGCCTGCTGACCGCCGTTCGGATTGGCTGGAAGCGCCGCGCACGGCGGCCACGGCCCGCGGCGACGACGACGTGAAGCGCCCTTCGCCGTGCGCCACCGGCAGCGGCAGCACGGTGCCCGGCGCCAGGTGCGCGGTGAACACGCACGGCGACGCCTCCACGCGGCAGTACACCCAGCGCGCGAGGTAGCCCGTCCGCCCCGGCATGCGGTTGCGCGCGATCGCCAGCTCCACCACGCCGCGGCCCGGCACGAGCCCGGCCTCCACCAGCACCTGCGCGCCGTTGCAGATGCCGAGCACCGGCTTGCCGCGCCCGGCTTCGGCCGCGAGCGTGTCGAGCAGCGCGTCCTTCGCCGCGAGCGCGCCGGCGCGCACGCGATCCTGGTACGAGAAGCCGCCCGGCAGCAGGTAGCCGTCGAATACCGAGGTCGCGCGCCGCGCATTGGCGAACACCTCCGCCGCGAGCCCGACGCTCTCGAGCGCGCGCACCGACTCGGCCTCGCAGTTGACGCCCGGGAACTGCACCACGGCGATGCGCGGCGTCATGCGTCCTCCTCGTTCCACAGCCGCGCGAGGGCGCGCTGCGAGGCGCGCTCGAGTTCGGCGCGCGACCACTCCACCTCGCCTGAGCCCACGCACGCGCAGCCGGCCCTGCGACGACACCGCGCCGACCGGCCACGTGGCGAGCCCGCGCTCGCGCGCGATCTGCAGCAGCCGCGGCATGCGCTCGAAACTCGTCTCGTACAGGATCGCGGAGTCCTCGGCGAACAGCGCTTCCCATGCCGGGCACTCGAGCACGTCCACGTTCAGTTCCACACCGAGCCCGCGCTCGACATGTCCAGCGGCCAGCAGCATCTCGACCACCGTCAGCGCGAGCCCACCGTCCGAGACATCGTGCGCCGCGAGTGCCGCGCGCGCCTCGGCCACCGCCACCGCGCACTCGTGCAGCCGCGCCTCGCGCGCCAGGTCGAGTGGTGGCGGCGCGCCGCCCGCGCGGCCGAGCAACTCGCGTTCGGCGAGCGTGCCCTCGAGCGAGTGCCGCGGCTCTCCCACGAGTACGAGCGCGTGCCCGCTCGCGCGCAGCCCCTGGCCGAGCGCCGTCGTCACGTCACGCACCACGCCCGCGCACATCACGATCGGCGACGGCGGGATCGCGTGCGGGCCCACCTGGTTGTAGAGGCTCACGTTGCCGCTCACGAACGGCAGCGCGTGGCCCGGCGAGGCGAGTGCCCCGAGCACCCAGGCCGCGCGCGCGAGCCCTTCGATCGACGCCTCGAGGTCGGCCATCACCGCCGGGTCCTCGGGGTGCCCGAAGTTCAGGCAGTCGGTGAGCGCCCACGGCCGCGCCCCGGTCACGGCCACGTTGCGAGCGGCCTCGGCCACGGCGCGCTCGGCGCCCAGGGCCGGGTGCGCCGCGCACCACCATGGATTGCCGCCGGTCGCGAAGGCGAGTCCCGTGGGCCGGTCGGGCCGCGCGCGCAGCACCGCCGCGTCCGCCTCGCCGGGCCGCAGCCACGCGCGCCCCTGCACCTCGGTGTCGTAGTGCCGGTAGAGGTACTCGCGCGATCCGCCGTGGACCGAGCCGAGCAGCGCGCAGCGCCCGGCGCGGCGCGGGCGCCGCCGCCGTGCACGCGCGGGCGGCGCGGTGCGCGGGCGCGGCTCCGCCGGCCGCACGACGCGCCGGCCGGTCGTGATCGCCTCGGCCGTGCAGTCCACGAGCGTCTCGCCGTTCCACGTGACGTGGTAGCGCGAGCCGGGCGTGGCCCGTCCGATCACGCGCGCGCCGGCGCCGGGGTGCACGCGCCCGAGCGCGAACTCCTGCTCGTACAGCGCGCACAGTTCCGCGGCGAAGTGCTCGGGCACCACCCAGCAGTAGCGCTCCTGCGTCTCGGCACACAGCAGCACCTCGGGCGCCAGCTCGCGCTCCACGCGGTGCGCGCGGTCCAGCTGGATCTCGGCGCCGCAACCGCCGGCGGCGGCCAGCTCGCTCGTCGCGCACGCGATGCCGCCCGCACCCAGGTCCTTGAACCCGCACGGGATCGCGCGCTCCCTCACGCGGCGGAACACCTCGTACGTGGCCACGTTCAGCACGCGCTTCAGGAACGGATCCGGCAGCTGAACGGCGCCGCGCTGGTCCTCCTGCCCCAGCTCGCCCGAAGCGAACGCCGCGCCGCCGAAGCCGCTCTCGTCGGTGGGCTTGCCCACCAGCACGAACGCCCACGGCCCCTCGCCCTCGGGCACGCGGCTGCGCAGCACGCCGTCGGCCGGCGCGAGCCCCACGGCGATCGCGTTCACGAGGCAGTTCTGGTCGTAGCCCGCGTCGAAGCACGTGTCGCCGCCCAGGTTCGGCACGCCGAGCGCGTCGCCGTACGTGGCCACGCCCTCGACCACGCCGCGCACCACGTCGCGTACGTGCACCGACGCGCGCGGATCGCCGAAGCGCAGGCAGTCCATGACGCCCACCACCTCGGCGCCCATGCACACGATGTCGCGCACGATACCGCCCACGCCCGTGGCCGCGCCCTCCACCGGCAGCACCTGGCTCGGGTGGTTGTGGCTCTCGTGCCCCAGCACCAGCACCAGGTCGTCGCACGGCGCCGGCAGCGACACCACGCCCGCGTCCTCGCCGGGCCCGATCACCACCTGCGGCGCCTGCGTGGGCAGCCGCTTCAGCAGGTGGCGCGTGGACTTGTACGAGCAGTGCTCGCTCCACAGGATGCCGAACAGCACCGCCTCGGCCCAGCGCGGCGGCCGACCGAGCAGTTCCAGCAGCAGCGTGACCTCGGCGGGTTCCAGCGACACGCCCCGCCTGCGCAGCGCCGCCGACACGGCGGCCGGATCGCGGGCCTCTTCGGCGGTGTACGCCGGGGTCTCGGCCAGTCGCACGTTCACGCGGGTGCTCCGGCGCGCGCGAACAGGTCGTCGACGCGCGCGAGGAAGAAGTCCAGGTCGAAGCACGCCGCCAGCGCGGCCGGCGACAGCGTGCGCTCCACCACCGGGTCCGACTCCAGGGCCGCGCGGAACGGCGCCCCGCCGTCCGACGCCGCGAGCGCGTGCCGCTGCACCACGCGATAGGCCTCGTCGCGCGCGAGCCCCGCGCCCGTCAGCGCCAGCAGCACGCGCTGCGAGAACACCAGCCCGCCTCCGGCATCGAGGTTCGCGCGCATCCGCTCGGGGTGCACGCGCAGGCCCTCGAGCACGTACGCGAGGTCGTGCGCCATGAAGTCCGCCGCGAGGAACGCGTCGGGCAGGATCACGCGCTCGACCGACGAGTGGCTGATGTCGCGCTCGTGCCACAGCGGCTGGTTCTCGAAGCCCGCGAGCGCGTAGGCGCGCAGCAGCCGGGCGAGCCCGCACACGCGTTCGCAGCGCACGGGATTGCGCTTGTGCGGCATCGCCGAGGAGCCCTTCTGCTTCTCCGTGAACGGCTCCTCCGCCTCGCGAACCTCGGTGCGCATGAGGTGGCGGATCTCGAGCGCGATCTTCTCGAGCGTGCCCCCCGTCACGGCGAGCGCCGCGAGCAGTGCGGCGTGCCGGTCGCGCTGCACGACCTGGTTCGCCACCGGCTCGGGCGCCAGGCCGAGCGAGGCGAGCGCGTCCGTCTCGACCTCCGCCGGCAGGTGCGCGAGCGTGCCGACGGCGCCCGAGAACTTGCCCACCGCCGTGCCGGCGAGCGCGGCGTCGAGGCGTGCGAGGTCGCGCCCCAGTTCCTCGCTCCACAGCAGGCACTTGAGCCCGAACGTGATCGGCTCGGCGTGCACGCCGTGCGTGCGCCCCACCATCGGCGTGCGCCGGTGCCGCTGCGCCAGCGCCCACGCGGCCGCGCGCACACGCACGAGCGAGCGCCGCAGCACGGCGCCCGCCTGCTGGATCTGCGCGGCCAGCGCCGTGTCGACGAGATCCGACGAGGTGAGGCCCGTGTGCAGGTGGCGCGCGTCGTCGCCCACCGACTCGGCCACCATCGACAGGAACGCGATCACGTCGTGGTGCACCTCACCCTCGATCTCGAGCATGCGCGCGAGGTCGAGCCGCGTCGCCGCGCGCACGCGGTCGGCCGTGCCCGCCGGCACGTCGCCGCGGCGCTCGCGCGCCCGTGTCGCCGCCAGCTCGACATCCAGCCACAGCTCCAGCCGCCGTTCGTCCGCCCACACGGCGGCCATCTCGGGCCGGCAGTAGCGGTCGATCACGGGTTGCCCCGCGGGGCCTCGACCAGCGTGAGCTTCGCGGTGAACGACTTGCCGTCTCGCTCGACGTCGAGCGTCAGCACGTCGCCGACGCCCGCGCCGTACATGATGCCCTGCACGTCGTCGAGGCTGTCGGTCACGCGCCCGTTGACCTTGCGGATGCGGTCGCCCGGCTTGAGCCCGGCCTTCGCCGCCGGTCCGCCGTCGGCCACGCGCGTCACGACGAGGCCGCCGAGGTCGCGCCAGCCCAGCCGCTGCGCGAGGTACTCCGTCACCGGCTGCACCTGGAGTCCCGGCCACGCCGCGCGCACGCGCCCGTACACGCGGATTTCCTCGAGCAGGCGCTTCGCGAGGTTGATCGGGATCGCGAAGCCGAGCCCGATCGATCCGCCGCCCTGGGTGAAGATGAAGGCGTTGATGCCGATCACCTCGCCGTCGCCGTTCACGAGCGCACCACCCGAGTTGCCGGGATTGATGGCCGCGTCGGTCTGGATCATGTTCTTGTACACGCCCGACTGCGACGCCTCCGACTTGATGTCGCGCTTGGTGGCGCTGACCACGCCGGCCGTCACCGTGGGCTGCGAATCGTCGAGCAGGTAGCCGAACGGGTTGCCGATCGCGATCGCCCATTCGCCCACCACGAGCGAATCGCTGTTGCCGAGCGGCGCCACCGGCAGGTCCTTCGCGTCCAGGATTTGGAGCACCGCGAGGTCGTAGACCGGCGAGTCGCCGAGCACCTTCGCCTCGTAGTGCCGCCCGTCGGGCAGGTTCACCCGGATCTGCTCCGCATCGCGGATCACGTGCGAATTCGTCAGCGTGATGCCCGACGCGTTCACGATCACGCCGGAGCCCAGCCCGGGCACGCGCTGGCGGTACTCGCTCTGCGGGAAGAAGCGGTCGAAGAAGTCGTCGCGGAACATGCCGCCGAACGGATCCACACGCACCGTGCGCGACGCGATCACGCTGACCGACACGACCGCGGGACTCACGCGCTGCGCCGCGCTCACGATCGCACTGCCGCGCGACGCCGAGATCGAGGTCGCCGGCGGCGCCGGCGGTTTCGCCGCACCGCCCGCACCGCGCTGCACCGCGGCCATGGCGCCCACGCCCATCGCCGCTCCCACCACGAAGACCAGTGCCACCGACACCCGCGTCATGAGCCTCAAGCCTCGCTCCCCTCGTAGACCACCGCCTCCAGGCACAGGCCTTCGGGCGGTGCGATGGCCCCCGCGCGCGCACGATCGCGCGCGTCCAGCACCCCGCGCATCGCCGCCGCCGGATCCGGCGTGCGGGCGGCCACGAGCGAGGCTCCCACCACGTTGCGCACCATGTGATACAGGAAATGGTCCGCCTGCACTTCGAACGCCACCCCCGCCTCCCAGCGGCTCCAGCGCGCGCGGTCCACGCGGCACACCGGGTCGGCCGGCTGGCGGCTGACCGACTGGAACGACGAGCAGTCGTGCGTGCCTTCGAGCGGAGACGCGGCGGCCTGCAGCGGCTCGAGCGCCGGCGCGCGCCCCGGATACCAGGCGAAGCGCCGCCACAGCACGTCGTCGCGGTCGAGCAGCCGGTACACGTAGCACCGCGCGCGGGCGGAGTGCCGCGCGTGGAAGCCCGCCGGCACCTCGGCGGCGTCCACCACGCGGACGTCGTGCGGCAACCGGCGCCCGACGAGCGGCGGCAGCGCGTGCGCCGGCAGGGCCGTGACCGCCGTGAACGACGCGACCTGGCCGCGGGCGTGAACGCCCGTGTCGGTGCGCCCCGCGCCGTGCACGCGCAGGCCGGGAATCTCCAGCGCCTCGCTCACCGCACGCCCCAGCTCTCCCTGCACGGTTCGCACGCCCGGCTGGATCTGCCAGCCGTGGAAGTCCGTGCCGTCGTAAGCCACCGTCAGCCGGAAGGTCCGTTCCGTCACGACACCTGCGCCGACAGCCCGCACCAGTGCTCGGCGATCTGGATCGCGTTCAGCGCCGCGCCCTTGCGCAGGTTGTCCGAAGCCAGGAAGAACACGAGCCCGTTCGGGTCGCCGAGGTCCACGCGCGCGCGTCCCACGAGCACCTCGTCGCGCCCGGCCACGTCCAGCGGCATCGGGTAGCGGCCCGCCGCCGGATCGTCCACCACCACGAGCCCGGGGAACGCGCTCCACGCGGCGCGCGCCGCCTCGGGACTCACGGGCCGGTCGAACGTCGCCTGCACGTGCTCCGAGTGACCCACGCGCACGGGCACGCGCACGGCGGTGCACACGACCGGCAGTTCCGGCAGTCCCAGGATCTTGCGGCACTCCCAGGCCACCTTCATCTCCTCGCGCGTGTAGCCGTTCGACTCGAAGCGGTCGATCTGCGGGATCACGTTGTACGCGAACGGCGGCAGCCCGCCCGTGCGCGCCGGCGGCGGGCCCGAGAGCCCGGCGCGCACGCCGTCGTCGAGTTCCACGAGCGCGTCGCTGCCCGCGCCCGACACCGACTGGTAGGTGGCCACGCTCAGCCGGACGACCCGCGCGAGCGGGCGCAGCGCGGCGAGCGCCAGGGTGATCGGGATCGTGGAGCAGTTCGGGTTCGCGACCAGTGTCGGGCGCGAGGCCAGCTCGTGCGCGTTCACCTCGGGCACCACGAGCGGGATGCCGTCCACGTAGCGGAACGCGCTGCTGTTGTCGATCACCACGGCGCCCGCGGCCTGCGCGACCGGCGCCCAGCGCTGGCTCACCTCGTTGCCTCCGGCGAACAGCGCGACGTCCACGCCGGCCCACGCCCCCTGGCTCACGGCCTCGACCGCGATCTCGGAGCCGCGGAACGGGATGCGCACCGAGGCCGAGCGCTCACTCGCGAGCAGCACCAGCCGCTCCAGCGGGAACCGGCGCTCCTCGAGGAGCGCGATCAGGGCTCGTCCGACCAGGCCGGTCGCGCCCAGGACCGCAACGGTGCGGCTCATGGGCGCCCC
>JBGAOB010000135.1:0-12235 GCA_044222045.1 Candidatus Eiseniibacteriota bacterium | reverse complement strand
CGCGCAGTTGAAGTCGCGGTGCTCCAACGGACGGGTTCGGCAGCGGCGCACCGACGTCGAGCGCCGCGATCGCGGGTACCTGGATCTGGATCTCGGGCGAATACGTCACAACGCCGTTCGAACCGATCTCCAGCCGGTAGGTGTACCGCTCACCCGGCTCCACCGAAGGATCCACGAACCAGGTCGCCTCGCGATCGTCGACTCGCTCCACCTCGGGTGCGTTCCAACCATGGGCAGGCAGGTTGCGGCGCTGCAGGGTGATGCGTTCGCCAGGCCCGACGAACGCGCGCAGGCGCGCCTTCCCGTCGACCACCGAACCTTCGGCGAGGAACGACTCCACGGCCGTGGGCAGCGAGGGCGCGCGCGTCACGCCGAAGTAGCCGTGGTCCGGCCCCACCGCGAGGCGCGCGAACGCTCCTCCGAACGCGATGCGATCCTCGTGGAGTGCCAGCGTCGAGATCCCCGCATCGTTCCAGGCACCGAGATCCTGAAGCTCACTGCCGGTCCCGCCGTCCGCCCACACCAGGCGAGAACCCCGCCAGTCGGTGAGGCTGAGCAGGTGCCCGCTGCCCCATGGCTCCAGTGTGGGCACGGCGACGGACGACCCCGGCGACCAGGGCAGCCGCTGATGGCTGCTTCGCGACCACGCCCGGCCGCCGAAGTCCCCGGTCGCCCGGACGACATCGCCCTCGATCCGAATGTCATGGACGCCGCCGGGCATCGTCGCGTCCCAGGGCGTCGCCGCGCCCGTCCTCGGATCCACCTGCAGCAAGTGCCCGGCGGTCGCACCACGCGCCGTCCAGATGGTCCCGCCCACCCAGAATCGCTCTCCGTCGTAGCGGATCCGATAGACGGGACCTGGGAGCAGGTCCGGATTCCAGTCCGTGAGCAGCCCCGTGCGCAGGTCGAACGCGCATGCCGCATGGCGGATGGTGCCACCCGCCAGCGAGAAGTCACCGACGACATAGGCCGTGTCCCGCACGACCTCGATATCGCACACGAAGCCGTTCAAGCCCGAAACCCACGGGCGCCACTGCCCGGTCGTACGGTCGACTCGCGCGAGCGTGCGGAGGATGGTGCTCTGCGCGTACGCGGCGAATGCGCCCCCGACCAGCAGGTCGGAACCGTACGGTTCGAGCGCGGACACGTTGCCCTCGAGCGCCCCGAACGCTCCGAGCACCTCTCCGTTCGACCAGCGCACCGCCGCGAGTCCCCGACGGGGGGAGCGGACGACGGGTCCCCACGGCGACCCCGCCTGCTGGAACGCACCGCCGACGTACAACGTGTCCCCGACCGAACTCGACGCGAGGACGGCGCCGTCCAACTGTGGATACTCCGGGAGCAGTGACACCGGGTTCGGCGGAGTCCGCCCGCCGGAGGCAGCGAGCGACCCGTCCGCCAGGATGCGCGAGCCCAGCACGGCGACGAAGGTGGTCCGGCTCCCGGCGCTGCAATCGGGCGCCCACGACAGCGCGCGGCCGGACGCGAGGTCGAGCATCGCGACCCCCGAGCGGTTCGCGCCGCCCACGAGCGCCGCCCGCGTTCCCACCACCACCGTGTCGCCGGTGACCGCGAGGCTCTGCACCTCGGCCCCGCCCGGGTCCCAGTCGCTGACCTGTCCCAGGCGGAGGTCGACCGCACCGAGATCGCGACGCGATGAGTTCTGCAGGATCGTGAACAGGCCGCCCACCAGCAACCGGTCGCCCACGAGCGAGAGCGTCCACACCCTCGGGTAGCTCCCCCCCATGGCGATCGGGAAGCCGAGTCGCTCGCCGGTCGAGGCGCGGAACGCCTTCAGCGCGGAATACGCGCTCGTGGAAGACAGACCCACGTACAACACCGAGTCACGCCCAGCGAGCGCGAGGACTTCGAACTGAACGTCCGACTGGAATGGCAGCAGCGCGCCCGTCGTGGGATCGAGGGCGGCGATGCCGATCGCGTTCACACCGTTGACGGCATTGAAATTGCCGCCCACGAAGACGCGATCGCCCAGGCGCAGGATGGCGGTGACCTGCTGATTGGCGCTCGGAGCCCAGGGGAGCAGCGCGCCCGTGGAAGCGTCCAGGGCGGCCAACCGCGTGCGCACCTGGCCGTCGACGTGCAGAAACGTCCCGCCCACGTACAGCACCGGACCCGCAAGATGGAGGCTCGTGACGGGACCGTCCAGGACCGGCCCCCAGTTCATGACACCGCCGTCGAGGCCAAGCCGGACCAGGTAGGCCCGCGCGACGCCACCGAACGAACGGAAGTCGCCGCCGACGAACAGGCCGTTCTGCCCGTCGGGCGCACTGGAGTAGAGCGATCCGTCGACGTTGGCGGTGGTCATGACGGCAGTGGAACGATCGAACCACGTCGGCGTACCCATCGACGCGGAAGGCACCAGCGCGAGCGACATCACGCCGGCGAGCAGCCACGCACGAGTCACGTATCGTGTTGCGCACGCCGCTCCGTGGCGGGCCGGGCCGCTCGGCGCCGAACGCACGGCGCCGCCGCTCACCACCGCACCGTGCAGCGCGTGCTGCCGTACGCGCCGCTTTCGTCGCGGTCGGCCACGTGGTCGCGGCCCTTCACCTTCGCGAAGCCGGCCGTCACGCCCAGTTGCAGGCCCGGCGCCGGCGACCAGTCGGCGGTCGCCGCCGCGCGCGTGTCCTCGTCGAGCACGCCCGTCAGGACGAGATTGTTCGTGCGGCCGCTGCCGGGCACGAAGTAGTCGCCCAGCTCGCTCTCGCCCTTGCGCATCATCGAGCCCTCGGCGCCGAACGCCCACGCCGCGTCACGCCGCCATTCGAGCCGGCCCGACAGCAGGTCCACGTCGGGGCCCAGGAAGAAGCCCGTCGGGTAGCCGGCGTGCGCGAAATCGTGGTGGTGGAACACCGAGTACGTGTACTGGTAGACGCGCGTGTACTCGCCGCGCGCGGTCCACGCGCCGGCGCCGTGCACGCGCCGCGCTTCGGCTCCCAGCTGCCACGCCACCGCGCGCGGTCGCTTCTCCGAGCTGAAGCTGATGTCGTCCACCACGCACTCGCCGTACAGCCGCACGCCGGGCTTCCAGCGCCACGCCACGTCGGCCTGCCACATCACGTTGTTCTTGAAGCGGCTCTCGAGCGTATCGGACGGCAGCGTGGAGGACGCGATGTTGCGCTTCTCGATCAGGCTGAACGGGATCACGGGCAGCAGGTAGGGCGCCGCGTTCGCCGTGCCGTCGAACCGCGCGAGCTCGGCGAGCGCCAGATCCACGCTCTCGCCCGGGCGGAACTCCAGCCGGTGCCCGGCCAGGTACGTCTCGGTGACGGGATCGAGCGACGCGACGAACCACGACAGCTGCGTGCCGCTGGCGATGCGCGTGCGCAACTCGAGCAGGTCCATCGCGGGCGCGCCGTCGGACAGCCCGAGCGTGCCCCACGCGCCCGGGCCCCAGCGCAGCCACGTGTGCCCGGCGCGCAGTTCGCCGAGCCTGTGGCGCGCGGTCAGCGTGGCGCGGTCGAAGTACGAGTTCACGCGCACGCCTTCGACGAGTCCGAAGTGCTTGCTCCGGACCGGGTTCCCGTGCGGTCCGGGCGACTGCGTGCCGGCGTACACGTCGGAGAAGAGCAGGAGCCCGTCGCCGAGCGCCACGCTCACCTGCGCGCCGGCGCGGAAGTCGCGCACCACGCTGGAGCGCGCCTCGTCCTGCGCGAAGTTCGCGCGGCCGTAGGGCGACAGTTCGAGCGCGGAGTTCGGCGTCTCGTTCTGCAGCGCGGGCTCCCAGCCGCCGAGGTGGTCGCCCGGCTCGAGTTCGCGGTACAGCCGGATCACGGCGGCGTCCTTCAGGGCGGCGGGCTGCCCGGCGACGAGGTCGTCGAGGAAGCGCCCGAGATCGGCGCGCGACCACGGCCGCGTGGACAGGAACGCGTCGCCGTGGCCCCACGTGGCGACGACGTCGTCGACCAGCCGGTAGACGGGCGACTCGACGGGGATCTCCTCGAGCGCGTGATAGGCGGCGCGCGACGGCGCGGCGGCCAGCGTGACGGCGAGCGCGAGCACGAAGCCCGCGACGGCGAAGCGGCGGAGTGCGGTGATCATGCGCGGCAGACTAGACGCTGCGCGCGGCGGGCGGCGAGTCGAAAGTGGCGCGAAGGCTCCGCGACGACCCGCTCGAAACGAAGGCGGGGCGGCGCGTGGCCGCCCCGCTCTCCCGCAGGATCACGCCTTCGCGGACTTCGCTTCCTGGCGCAGCAGGTGGATCGCGTGGCCGTCGGCGTCCTCGGCCGCCTCCTGCAGCACTTCGCTCATCGTGGGATGCGCGTGGATCGCCTGCGCGAGGTCGTGCACGTTCAGGTCGGCCGCGATCGCGAGGGACGCCTCGTGGATCAGCTCGCTCGCCTTGGCTCCGATGATGTGCACGCCCAGCACCTGGTCGGTGCCCGCGTCGCCCACGATCTTCACGAACCCGGCGAGTTCGGCGTCGGCCATGTTGCGACCGTGCGCGCGGAACGGGAACCGCCCCACCTTCACCGTGCGGCCTTCGTTCTTCGCCTCGCTCTCGGTGAGACCCACGCTCGCGATCTCGGGGTTCGTGAACGTGGCCCCCGGCACCGCGCGCCAGTTGGTCTGCGCCTTGTGCCCGGCGATGATCTCCATCACGGCCTTGCCCTGCGCGCTCGCGAAGTGCGCGAGCTGCTTGATGTCGGTGACGTCGCCGATCGCGTAGATGCCCTTGACGCTCGTCTGCAGGTGGTCGTTCACCGAGATGCGGCCGCGCTCGCCTTTCGCGAGGCCCACCGCTTCGAGCCCGAGGCCGTCGCTGAACGGTCGCCGCCCGGTCGCCACCAGCACGGTGTCCACGTCCACGGTCTTGCCGCCCGCCAGCGTGAGCGTGATCGAACCGTCGGGGTTGTCCTTGCGGTCCTCGACCTTGGTGTTCAGGTGCACGGCGATCTTGTGCTTCTTCATTTCGCGCTCGAGCGCGGCCGAGACTTCCTCGTCCTCGCCCATCACCAGCCGCGGCAGCATCTCGATCAGCGTGACCTGCGTGCCGATGGCCGCGAAGAAGCACGCGAACTCGCTGCCCACCACGCCGCCGCCGAGCACCGCCACGCGCTTGGGCTGGTGCGACAGGTTCAGCGCCTCCTGGCTGCCGATCACGCGCTCGCCGTCCAGCGCCCAGCCCGGCGGCATCCACGCGGCGGCGCCGGTGGCCAGCACGACGTGGTCCGCGGTGATCTCCTGCGTGCCGGTGGCCGACTTCACCGCGATGCGGTTCGCGGTCACGAGCGAGGCCGTGCCCCGGTGGATGTCGACGCCGCGACCGGCGAGCAGCGTCTTCACGCCGCCCGTCATCTGCTTCACGATCTTGTTCTTCCGCTCCACGAGCGCGGGCCACACGATCTTCGGCTCGCCCACTTCGATGCCGAACTCCTTCGCGCGCTGGATCTGCTCGTACAGGTGCGCGGTCACCACCCAGGCCTTGGTCGGGATGCAGCCCCAGTTCAGGCACGTGCCGCCGAGTTCGTCCTTCTCGACGACCGCGGCCTTGAGCCCCAGCTGCGCGGCGCGGATGGCGGCGACGTACCCGCCGGGACCCGTACCGATGACGACGACGTTGTAGTGCGACATGGCGCCTCTTCCTGGCCGGAGGTGGGGCCCGCGCGGCGGCGGGCGGGAGTGCGTTTCGAAGGAGGCCGGAGACTACCGAACGCCGTCGGCCCGCGACAACAGCGGCGCGGGCGCCGGGTTTGCGCCGTGCCGGCGAGCCGGTATGGTGCCGCCATGTATCGCGTCGCCGTGTTCGCGCGCCGGCCCGTGGCCGGCCAGGTGAAGACTCGACTGTCGCCCTCGCTGCCTCCCGAGATGGCGCTCGCGCTGTACCGCGCGATGCTCGCCGACACGCTCGCCGAGGTGGGCGCGCTCGACGCGTTCGAGCGCGTGCTGTACTGGACGGGCGACGGACCCACGCCCGCCGCCCCCGCGGGGTTCGTGGTGCGCGAACAGAAGGGCGCCGACCTCGGCGAACGGCTCGAGCGGGCGTTCGACGAGCTGCTCGCGGACTCGGGCGATCGCGCCGCGGTCGTGGGCGCGGACTGCCCCGGTCTCACGGCGGGGCTCCTGCGCTCGGCGTTCGCCGCGCTCGCCGCGAATCCGCTGGTGCTGGGCCCGGCCTCGGACGGCGGCTACTGGCTGGTGGCGCTGCGCAAGCGCACGCCGGCGATCTTCCGCGGTATTCCGTGGGGCACGGGCGGCGTGATGGCGCAGACGATGGACCGCGCCTCGCGCAGCCAGCTCGCCGTTGGCCGGCTCGACATGCTGGACGACGTCGACACGCCCGACGACCTGGCGCGCCTCGTGGCCGCCGCGCTGCAACGCCCCGATGCGTGCGGGCGATGGGTGCGTGAAGCGCTGCGCGAGATGGCGCTGCTGCCGGCGTAGCGGCGCGGCATCGACGGGACGGGCCCGCGCTCCGACCTCCGGAGCGCGGGCCCTTTCGCTTCGTCGCCGCGGGCGCGAGTCGCGACTACTTGCCGCCCGGAGGCGCCGAGCCGGCCGACCGCGCGTTTACGCGCTGCAGCGCCTGCTGCAGGGCGTCCTGCATCTGCTGCGGAGGGTTCGCTTCGATCGCGCGCTGGTAGAAGCCCATCGCTCCCGCCCAGTCCTGCTTCTGCTCGTGCACGATGCCCAGGTTGAACAGCGCCTGCGCCAGGTTCGGCTGCTTCTCGAGCGCCGTGCGGAACAGCTCCTCGGCCTTGTCGCGGTCGCCCATGTTGAACCAGCACACGCCCATGTCCACGAACGTGCTCGCGCGCATGGGATCGAGCCGCGCGGCCACCGTGTAGTGCGTGATGGCTTCCTGCCAGTTGCCGGTGTCGTACAGCAGGTCGGCCAGCGTGATCCGCGCCTCGACGTCGAGCGAGTCGCGGCCGAGCCGCTTCTGCATCTCGTCGGCGAGCTTCTGCTGCTCGGGCTTGGCGCCGGTGACGGGCTGGAAGTTGGTCTTGTGGAAGCCCTGGAACGCCGTGTAGAGCACGAGCAGCACCGCAAGCGCGCCGAACACCAGCCACAGCTGCAGCTGCAGCGGCTGCTGCGGCCGCGGGCGGCGCGGACGAATGGGCCGCACCGAGGCGGGCGTGATCGGCGGCGCCCCGGACGGGGCTACGCTCGGAGCCGCACCGGTGGCCGGCACCAGCGGGTAGTTGCAGCGCCAGCAGGACGTGCTGCCGGCGGGATTGATGTAGCCGCAGTCGTTGCAGCGAATGGTGTCGTCGGACATGCCGGAGGCTCGCGAAGTCACGCACGGACACCACGCCCGCGCGGGGCCGCGGGACTATAGGCGGCGCCCCGGCGCATCGCCAGTCCGGACGCGGTCGGCGGCCCGATCTCGCACCTTGCCGACCGCCGTCATCTCGCACTCTCGGCTCGCCGTTCAGGAATGGTCCGGGCTAAGGTGCTGCAGACGGTCGGGCGTCCCTCGCGCACCGACCCGGCACGGAGGTGGTCGTGAGTTCCGCACGGAGCGCGTTCTCCCAGTACCTGCGGCTGCTGGCGTCCGCGGAGAGCATCGGGGACAAGTTCGAGGTCGGTGCCGGGATCGCGCGCGCCCTCTCCGCCCGGGTGATCGGGCAGCGGGGCGCCCTGCACGTCCGGCGCAGCATCGTCGTCACGCAGGGCGGCATCCGCTGGTGCGTGCCGCCCTGGGACAACTCCTTCGCCTCCGCGGCCCCCGGCGAGGAGAACAGCCCCGTGGTCCCCGAGCTGCTCCGGCAGATGGCGGCCAGTTCGCGATCCACCTGTGTCGACGTGGGCGCGAACCTGGGGTACGTGTGCATGACCGTCGCGCACCGTTTCCCGGCGAAGCGCGTGGTGGCGATCGAGCCCATCCCGTGGCTGGCGGAGGCGCTGGAACGCACCGCGACGCTCAATGGATTCCGTCACGTGACCGTGGTCAATCGCGCCGCGGCCCCGATGGAGTTCGTGGACCTTTCCGTGCCTCGGCTGCGGGGCGTCTGGCTGAGCACGCTCAGCTCCGGTGCGGCCCGGTCGAGCCTCGATGCCGGGCAGGCGCCGCGCGAGACCGTGCGCGTCCGCGCCCAGCCGCTCGACGAGATCCTGGCGGGTCAGGGCGTCTCCCCGGAGAACGTGGCGGTGGTCAAGATCGACGTCGAGGGCGCCGAAGCCGCCGTGCTGGCCACCGCGCCCCGGCTGCTGGCCGCGCGGCCACCGGTGTTGTTCGAAGCACTGGATGCCGATCTGCGGACCGCCGTCGAAGGCGTGCTGCGCGGCTTCGGCTACGGGCGGTTCCACCCGATCGACTCGACGAACTTCACCGCCACGGCCTGAGCGGCCCGCGGGTTTGAGGGCCACCGGAGCCGCTGCTAGCCTGACCTGTTCATGAGCCCGGGGCCGAATGCGCCCGCCCCGCGCCGCTCGCGGTGTCGTCGGCGCCGGCCCCACCTCGACGGGTCACCGACACGACTGCGGTGGGGCCCGCGCCAGTTCCTTGCGATCGGCACGGTTCCGTCACTTTCTGCTCCCGGTTCATGAACAGGTCAGGCGAGGGTTCCCGGCCTCTCGTCGACTCGCCGCGCCCGCCGGGCCGGGGCGCCACCGCCGGCGCCTCCGCACCATCCCCGCACTCGCTGCTCGAGGACTCCACGCGATGCACCACCGTTTCGCGACCGTGCTTCTGCTCGCGGCCCTGGCCGCCGCTTCGTTCGCCACCTCCAGCCCGGCCGAGACCGCGCGCGTGCTGGTGCTGCACACCACCGACGTGCACGCCAGCCTCGCGGCGTGGGACGACCTCGCCGACAGGCCGGCGAACCGCGGCCTGGTGAAGATCGCGCGACTGGTGGCCGACGCCCGCCGGGAAGCCCCCACGCTGCTGCTGGATGCGGGCGACGCCACGTCGGGCAGCCCGATCGCGAGCGTGTGGCGCATGGGCGACCGCTCGCGGCCCGAGCCGGTGACGGCGGTGATGAACGCGATGGGCTACGACGCCATGGCGCTGGGCAACCACGAGTTCGACCCGGGCCCCACGCTGCTCGAACGCACGCGCGCGGCTTCGCGCTTCCCGTGGCTGGCCGCGAACGTCGCCCGCGTGGACGGGAGTGCGGGTTTCCCGGCTTCGATCGTGCGCACGCTCGGCGGCGTCAGGATCGGCGTGGTCGGCGTGTGCACGCCGGCGGTGCCGCGCATGGCGGACGCCGCGTGGTGGGCGCCGTGGAAGTTCGACTCGCCCGTGGACGCCGCGAAGCGCGAAGTGGAGCGCCTGCGCACGGTGGAGAAGTGCGACGCGATCGTGCTGCTGGCGCACACCGGGCTCGAGAGCGATCCGCGCACGGGCGAGATGCGCAAGGGCGACGCCGAGGACGAGAACTGGGGCGGCCGGCTCGCGCGCGGCGTGCCCGGCGTGGACCTGCTGATCCTGGGCCACACGCACGCCTCGGTGCCGTACGCCAACGTCGGCCCGGTGCTGGTGACACAGGCCGGCTCGCGCGCGGAGGCGCTCGGCAAGGTCGAACTCACGTTCACGCGCGACGCCGCCGGGCAGCCGTGGAGGCTCGACAAGCGCTTCGCCACGCTGCAGGCGGTCACGGACACGACGCCGTCGGATCCCGAGATCGAGTCGCTCGTTCGGCCGTACGCCGAGGCCACGCGGACCGCGCTCGCCGAGCGCGTGGCGACGGCGGCCGGGCCGATCGCGGCGCCGCGCGGGCGCTTCGCGGACTCGAACCTGTGGCGACTGATCCACCAGGTGCAGCTCGACGTGACGAAGGCCGACGTCTCGCTGGCGGCGTTGTTCGATCCGTCCGTGCGCATCGCGGCGGGGCCGATCACGCGCCGAGACCTGCTGCGCATCTACCCGTACGACAATTCGCTCGACATGGTCGAGATGACCGGCGCCGCGCTCAAGCAGGCGCTGGAGCAGTCGGCGCGCGGGCTGGCCGCGTACACGTACGAGGACGGCCGGCCGCTCACCGAGCCCGGCTGGCCGGCGTGGAACTTCGACATGGCCGCGGGCGTGCGCTACGAGGTGGACCTCACGCGGCCGGCGGGCGACCGCATCGTGAACCTGACGTGGCAGGGCAAGGCGCTGGACCCCGCGCAGGTGCTGACCGTGGCGGTGAACGGCTACCGGGCGAACGGTGGCGGCGCGTTCGCGAGCGTGGCGAAGGCGAAGAAGCTCTGGACGTCGACGAACACGATGCCCGAGATCCTGGAGGCCTGGGCGCGCAGCCGGGGCACGATCGACCTGGACGACACGGCGGAGTGGTCGCTGCTGCCCGACTACGCGCCCACACCGGAGCGCCCGCTGATCGACCGGCTCGTGCGGCTGGGGGCGATCCCGCGCGGCGACGTGCGCCGCATGATCCCCGACGCGCCCGCGCGCCGCGTGGACCTGGCGTACGGGCTCGGCCGCGCGTTCGGCTGGCGGAGCAAGCGCTTCTCCGACGCGTATGCCGACGTGCCCGACTCGGCCGAGGCGTGGGTCGACGGCGTGCTCCGGGCCGGCGTGCTGACCGGCGTCACGAGCGGCGACAAGTTCCAACCGTTCCTGCCCGTGTCGCTCGCGAACGCTCTCGACTGGAGCGAACGGGCGGCGCGCAAGTCGCGCTACGCGCTCGCTCCCGGCCTGTCGGATCCCTCGTTCCGCCGCAGCCTCGTGACCGGCGTGAGCATTCCGCGCACGGCGAAGGGCTTCGCGTTCCCGGACACGATCACGCGCGCGCAGTGGCTGGGCATCCTGTGCAACCTGCGCTACCCGAGCGTGCGCGTGCTCGAGACCACCGACTTCCACGGCGCCATCCTGGGCGGCTCGCGCGAGCGCCGCAGCGGGCGGCCCATCGGCAGCAGCCCGGCGCTCGCCGCGGCGATCGAGCGGCTGCGCGCCGAGAACCCCGAAGGCACCGTGCTCGTGGACGGCGGCGACATCTACCAGGGCACGATGATCTCGAACCTGCAGTACGGCCGCCCGGTGGTCGAGCAGATGAACGCGCTCGGCTACGTGGCGCTGTCGGTGGGCAACCACGAGTTCGACTGGACCGCCGACACGCTGAAGCAGCGCATCCTCGAGATGAAGTTCCCGGCGCTCGCCGCGAACATGATCGAGCGCAAGTCCGGCAAGCGCCCGTGGTGGGTGCGCGCCGACACCACCGTGCTGCGGCGCGGCGCGGCCGTGGGCGTGTTCGGCATCGCCTATCCCGGCACGCCGCGCGTGACGCTGCCCGCGTACGTGGCGCACCTGCGCTTCGAGGACGACTCGCTGTGGGGCACCCGCCTGGCGCCGCAGTTGCGCAAGAAGGGCGCGGCCGTGGTGGTGGGGCTCGGCCACCTGCCGGCCGAGACGGACTCCACGCGCAAGGCGCGCGGCGACCTGGCGCGGCTCGCGCGCGACGTGAAGGGCGTGGACGTGTGGTTCGGCGGCCACAGCCACAACGTGGTGGACGACCGCGTGGGCGGCACCCCGGCGATCATCTCGGGCTCGCACGGCCAGTGGGTCGGGCAGTGCGACCTGGTCGTGGACCCGGTCGCGCGGCGCGTGCTGGAGCGCGAGACGCGCATGAACCAGGTGTGGGCCGACGTGCCGGTGGACAGCGCGTGGACCTCGCGGGTCACGCGCTGGAACGCGAACGTCGCGCCGATCGCGGCGCAGGTGCTCGGCCGCATCGACCACGCGCTGTCGCGCACGCGGCCCGAGGCGCCGATCGGCAACTTCATCGCCGACGCCATGCGGCTGGCGTCGGGCGCGGACATCGCCCTGCAGAACCCGGGCGGCATGCGCGGCGACCTGCCGGCCGGCACGATCACGCGCGGCGGCGTGTACGAGATCATGCCGTTCGACAACACGATCGTGACGATGGAGCTGACCGGCGCCGAGGTGCGCAAGGCGCTGGAGCAGGCGCTGCGCGGCGATCGCGTGACGCAGGTGAGCGGCCTGCGCTACGTGATCGACACGGACCGGCCGGCGATGAGCCGCGTGGTTTCGATCACGAACCCCGACGGCACGCCGTTCGACGAGGCGAAGACGTACAAGGTGGCCGCGAACAACTTCATGGCGTCGGGCGGCGACAGCTACGACGCGCTCGCGGGCGGCCGCGACAAGGTGGACACCGGGCTCGTGATTCGCGGCGCGATGGAGGCGTTCGTGCGCGAGAAGTGCGCGGGCGGCGCGTCGTTGCCGGTGAACGTGGACGGCCGGATCAAGCGCGCCGGGCAGTAGCCGCGCGGCGGCGCGAACCGCCGCAACGACCGAGCCCGCCGCGGG
>JBGAOB010000134.1:0-12196 GCA_044222045.1 Candidatus Eiseniibacteriota bacterium | reverse complement strand
CGGGGCCGCTCAGCCTGGTGGCCACGATCGTGTCGCTGGCCCCCGCGGCCACCGTGGTGCTCGCGCAGGCGGTGCTGCGCGAGCGGCTGACCCTGGCGCAGAAGGTGGGCGTGGCCCTGGCGCTGGCCGCGGTGGTGATGCTGGCGCGCGGCGCGCTGCATTGACGTTTCGGCGGCGCCCGCGCGGCGCTTAAGCTGGCGCTCGTTCGAAGCGAAGCACCGACTTCGGGGGAGACCACCATGGAAGCGCTGATCTGGATCGCCATCGGCCTCGCGGCGGGCTGGCTCGCCGGCCTGCTCATGAAGGGCCGCGACTACGGTGTCACGGGCAACCTGCTGCTGGGCCTGATCGGCAGCATCTTCGGCGGCTGGCTGCTGCGACTGGTCGGCTTCAGCGACGCCGACGACTGGCTCAAGCACGGGCTCGTGTCGCTGTTCGGCGCGATGCTGGTGCTGGGGCTCGCGCGCCGCCTGCGCCCGATGGCGCGACAGACGCGCTCGGTGCTGGGGCGCGGGGCCGGCGTCACCGACGTGACGGCGCAACTCCAGAAGCTGTCCGAGTTCGAACGTCGCGTCCGCGAGCGACTGCGTGGGCAGGAGCCGCGCGTGAAGGACCCGAACGCCGCGTTCGACGAGCAGATGACGCTCGGTCAGCGCCTCGCCGACCGCGTGGCCACGTTCGGCGGCAGCTGGACGTTCATCGGCTGGTTCGTGCTGTTCATGCTGGTGTGGATGGTCTGGAACACGGAGAGCACGCGGCACTTCGATCCGTTCCCGTTCATCCTGCTCAACCTGATGCTGTCGTGCCTCGCCGCGCTGCAGGCGCCGATCATCATGATGAGCCAGAACCGACTGGCGGCGAAGGACCGGCACGACGCGAAGAACGATTACGAGGTGAACCTGCGCGCCGAGTCCGAGATCAACCGGCTGCACGCCAAGTTCGACGAGCTGCGCGAGCGCGAGTGGGCCGAACTGGTCGACATGCAGCGGCGGCAGATCCTGCTGCTGGAGGAGTCGCTGCGGCGGCTCGGCGGCGGCGCCGACGCGCCGCACGCATGAGCGCGGCGCCGGGCGCGCCCCTGCGCGTCAGAACGCGATCGAGAGCTGCGCGCCGAGCATCGCGTGCCGCCGCCAGCGGTCGGTCGCCGCACCGGTGTCGAGCGACGTGCGCTGCCACGTGAGCTTGGCGATCGCCTCGCGCGTGATGCGGTAGCCCACGCCGGTCTCCACGCGCGTGACGTTCCAGTCCCAGGCGCGCTTCGCGCCGGTCGAGTCGGTGACGTCGCCGAAGCGCATCACGTCCCAGCGCCCCGCCGCGAAGAAGCCCTGCGGCAGCTGCCAGCGCAGCTCGGCGTAGCCCGTGTTCACGGCGAGGTCGCCGATCGCCGGCGACTCCCACACGTTGCGCGCGACCTCGCCGCGCAGCTCGACGTAGCCGCGCTCCAGTTCGACGTCGGCCATCGCCAGCTTCTGCGCGTAGTCGTTCACGTTCGTGCCCGCGGGCATCACGGGGTCGAGTGCGCGGGCCAGGTACGGGCCGTACGAGCCCGACACGCCCACGCGCACGCCCGGCACCGGCGCCAGTCCCACGCGGCCGAGCACGCTCTTGCCGGCGTTGTCGTCCTGCATCGTGCTGCCCCAGCCGGGTGCGCCCGCCACCACGCCGAGCGCGTACTCGAGCGGTCGCTGGCTGCCGGCCACGGTCAGGCCGAAATCCCAGTACGAGTCGTCCACCACCGGCATGCCCACGCCTTCGGCGTAGCCGAAGTAGTTCACGCCGTGCTGGCCCGAGCCGGCCGCGGCCAGCAGCACGTCGGCGGACGGAGGCGACTCGTACCAGAGCAGGCTCGAGTGCCACTGGTAGAGCAGCGGCGCGCCGATCAGCGGGTTCTTGTTGGAGTACGTGCGCGGGCCCCACGTGCCGACGGCCCACGGCAGCTTGCCCACCATCAGGTGCGCGTCGCGGCCCGGCCACGGCGTGACGACGGCGTACGCGCCGTCCACGTAGAGGTTCGTCCGGTCGGCCAACACGAGCTGCCCCAGCACCTGAACGTGTTCGTCCACCGCGGACTCCACGAACAGACGCACGCGGTACGGGTCGTACGGGTTGTCACCGCGCGTGAGCCGGTTGTCGTCGAACGCCGGGGCGAGTTCCGAACCCACGAGGTCGAGCAGGCCGCGCCACTTCAGCTCGGCGGCACGAGCGAGCGTCGGCGCGACGGCGAGCGCCGCGCCCAGCAGCGCGATGCGGGCGATCCGACGAAGCACGTTCGTGTGCACGAAGCTCCTCCCTGGGCGACGGATCTGCACCGTGGGTTGGCGGGCGCGGCCGCCCGGGGCCCGGCGAACGCGGGCGTTCGCAGCGTTTTCGGCCCGCGGGCGGCCCGACCTTAGCCCGGGTCCGGGGGGGCGCTGATCGCGCGGGATCGCCGCGGGAGGCGCGCCCGAAACGAAGCGGGGCCCGCGGCAGGCGGGCCCCGCTCGACGACGCGCGGAGTGGCGCTACTTGTGGCTGAGCAGGCCGATCGCCGTGGCGAGCATCGCGAGCAGCGCCTTCATCAACGACTCGCCGGCCACGAGGCCCGACGCGATCGGGATGTTGAACGTGTCCTGGCTCTTCTTGTGACCGAGGCTCCACAGCCACGCGATCGTGGCGCCGATGACGAACGCGAACGCGTTGTTGAAGAACACCACCCAGCCGAGCCCGAGTCCCATCGCCGACGGCAGCCACTTGCGCGCCTTCGGGAACAGCGTCTCCAGCACCGGGAGCAGCACGCCGACGAGCGCACCGATCAGGATGGCCCAGCGCGCCGACATGGGCAGGCTCTCGAGCCCGTTCGACAGCACGCGTGCGACCGCTTCCCACGTGCGCGTGGCCGGCAGCGGGAACTTCTCCAGCGCCGCGTCGTTCGGGATCAGCAGGTACCACGCGGGCACCACGGCGATCGTGCCGAAGAAGATGCCCACGAACTGCGCGAGGAACTGCTTGCGCGGGTTCGCGCCCAGCAGGTAGCCGCTCTTGAGGTCGGTCAGCAGGTCGGCCGAAGACGACGCGCTGTTCGCGCCGATGCCGGCCGAGACCAGGTTGTGCGTGACGTTGCCGGGCGAGATCAGCGCGAACAGCAGCTGCATCACCTTGCCCATGGCGCCGATCGGCGTGGTGTCGGTCTCGCCGGTGGCGCGGCACGCGACCATCGCGAGCACGAACGACATCGCGATGGCGATGAGGCCCGCCCACCAGTGGATCTGGAACGCCAGGATCTGCACGAGCATCATCAGGATGCTGATGGGCACGAGGCCGACGAGGAACCAGCCGTTCGGCACTTCGATCGCCGCCATCTTCGCCTCGACGTCGGCGCTCACGTGCGCGCCCGTGCCCGCCTTGCGCAGCAGCGTGAACGAGCGCGCCACCGTCTTCCACTGCAGCGCCAGCGACGCGAGGCTCGAGAACACCATCACCGCGGTGCCGCCCCACAACGCCCAGCGCACCGGGTGATACAGGGTGCCGCCACCCACCAGAGGGATCGACGCCACGTATGCGTCGCCGCGTTCGCGGCGTCGATCGCGGCCAGCTGCGGCGCCACCCAGAAGTAGAGCAGGCTCGACGCGGCGAGCATCGACAGCGACACGCGCAGGCCCACGATCATGCCCGCGGCGATCAGCAGCACGCTCGGCTCGAAGCCGAACGCGACCACCGGCTTGCCCAGGATGGGGCGGAAGCCGTCCGCCGGCCACAGTTCGGGCAGGTGCACGTCGAACAGCTTCGTGCGCATGAAGACGAAGAAGCGCCCGAGCGCGTCGAACTGGTCCTCGGCGGTGTTCAGCACGCCGACGATCGCGCCCACGGCGAGCGCGGTCACGAGTGAATACGCTTTCTTCATGGCGTCGCCGCCGCGGCTGTACAGGCTCTTCAGCGTGGTCGCGGCCGCGATGCCCGACGGGAACGGCAACTGCTCCTGGTTGATCATCTGCCGCTTCATCGGGATCGCCAGGAACACGCCCATCGCGCCCGTGGCCAGCGTGAACGTGGCCACGACGGGCCACGGCTGGTGGCGGTGCTGAGGATCGAGCAGCAGCAGCGCACCGAACGCGGTGGCGATGGTGGCGCCCGTCGAGTAGCCGGCCGCCGACGCGGTGCTCTGCATGCAGTTGTTCTCGAGGAGCGACATCTGCGAGAGCCGGCCGGCCGTGAGCGTACGGATGGCGTTCCAGATCACGTACGACATCACGCACGAGGTGATCGCCACGCCGAACGACCAGCCCACCTTGAGCGTCGTGTACAGGTTCGACACCGACATCAGCATGCCGAGGAAGCCGCCCATCAGCACCGCGCGCAGCGTGAGCTGCGGCATCCGGTCGCCCTGGTAGACGTGCGTGTACCAGTGCAGGTCCTTCTGTTCGGGCGTGGCGTCGGCGGGGAGCGGGGGAATCTCGGCGGGAACGGCCCCGCGCGTGTCCTGCGCGGGAGCGGCGGGTCCGGTGGCGGTGGCCATGAGCAACCTCAGGGCGGTGGATGCGACGGTCGCGGCACGAGGCCACGACAGGCGATCGGAACGCGCGGACGTTAGAGACTGCCGATGATCCGGGCAATGCCCGAGTGCGGAACGCGGCACGGCGGACGACCGGAGCCGGTGCGGGCTTCTCCCGTGGGACACCGGCGCGGCCGAGCGCGGACCGCGGCGGTGGTGCCGCCGCCCGGCGTTCCTCCACGCGGCGACCGGCATTTCCGGTGGACCGCGACCCCCACGGCACGCACGAGGCTGCTCAACACCGGGCCGGGGCGACCGAGACTCCATGCGCCGGGCCAGCCGCCGGGGCTGCGCCCGCATGCCCGTGCCCGTGTCCGGAGAACACTCATGCGCACCGCCGCATTCGCCACCACCGCACTCGTGATGACCGGTGTGTTGTTCGCGCCGGGCTGCTCGAGTCCCGAACCATCGCGCGTGTCGATCGGTCTGTCGACGTGGCCGGGGTTCGAGGTCGTGCACGTGGCGGAGGAACTCGGCTACTTCGAGGCCGAGGGTCTTCGCGTGCACATGGTGGAACAGTTCTCGACGGGGGACACGCGGCGCTCGTACGAGCGCGGCCAGCTGGACGTGTGGTGTGGTTCGGGCGCCGAGGTGCTGTTCGCGTGCGCCAACGGAGCACGGAGCCCGCGCATCGTGATGGCCATCGACGCCGCCACCGATGCGGACGTGCTCGTGGCCGACCGTCGGATCGCGTCGATCCGGGAACTGCGCGGGAAGCGCGTGGCGCTCGAGCCCGCCTCGCTCGACGTCGTGGCCATGCATCACACCCTGGCCTCGGCGGGGCTGACGTTCCGCGACATCCAGGTGGTCGGCATGTCCCAGGCGTCCGTGCCTCGAGCGCTGGCCGAGCGAACCGTGGTGGCGGCCCAGATGTACCCACCGATCTCGCTGCGGGTGCTCGCCGACTCGTCGCGGTTTCACATGCTCACGGAGTCCCGGCCGACGTCGAACCGCATCTTCGACGTGCTGGCCATGGACTCGACGTTCCTGGAGCGCCATCCGGCGAGGGCGCGCGGCATCGTGCGCGCGCTCGGTCGGGCCGAGGCCTACATCCGGAGCCATCGCGAGGAGATGCTGGTCGAGATCGCCGACCGGAACGGCCTCTCGCGACAGGACCTGGAGCGCGCGCTGCAGGGCATTCGCCCGTACCGCGTGGACGAGCAGGCGCGGTTGCTGCAGCCCGGTGGCGAGGTGGCGCGCTCGCTCCGATCCGTCGCCGACGCGCTCCGCGCGACCGGGGCGCTGGACTCCGTCCCCCCGGTCGACTCGCTCGTGACCCCGGACCTCGCCCGGGACGTGATCGAGGCCCGGCAGTGAGCCGCCCCTTCTACAGCCGCCTGGGCGCCCGGTTCCTCCTGCCCATGCTGGCCATGGGGCTTCTGCTCGCGGGCCTGCTGACGTGGGCCGTGGGCGCGTTCACCACGCACCTCGTGATCGACGTGGCGCGGCGCCAGGGCACCCAGGTGATCAACACGATCGGCTACGCGACCGAAACGGGCATGCACGTGGAGGACGTGCAGCGCTACGTCGCCGCGATCGGGGCCGAACCGTGGGTCGACCTGATCGTCGTCGTGCGCGGGGACAACCGTCGTGTCGTCGCGTGCACGAACCCGCACTGGATCGGGCAGCCGCTCGATGCACTGCCCGATCACGCTCGCATCGCGGCCGACATCGACCGCGTGCTCCGCGAAGGGCGGGGTCACGAGGACCTGACCCACGACCAGCAGGGCACGATGGACTTCAGCGCCCCCGTGCTGCTGCCCGGCGGCGCGGAGTACGGCGCCCGCATGGTGCCCGCCGCCGTGATGCTGCATGCGGACGGCGCATCGCTGTTCTCCCAGCTGCGGGAGTACAAGGTCATGCTGCTGCTGGCGCTGGTCGTCGTGCTGGGCGTGCTCGGCGCCCTGAACGCCGGGCTCGTGAGCCGCCTCGTGCTGTGGCCCGTGCACGACCTGAACGACGCGATCCTGCTCCGCGCCAGCGGCGACCTGTCGGCGCGAGCGCACGTGCAGACCGACGACGAGCTGGGCGACCTCGTGCGCGCGTTCAACACGCAGGCGGACCGGCTCGACCAGCGCTCGGAGGAGCTCGCGGCGGCGCAGGCCAAGTCGACCGCCATTCTCACGGCGCTCCCCGACCTCATGTTCCAGCTCGACGACGCGGGGCGGTTCACGAACTTCCAGGCTCCGAACACGGCCGACCTCGCGATGCCTCCGCAGCTCTTCCTGGGGCACCGCTACACGGACATCCTGCCGAGCTTCCTCGCGGACCAGCTCGAGGCCGCCATCGAGGAGGCCACGCTGAAGGGGCAGGCCGTGCCGTTCGAGTACGACCTCGCGCGCATGGACGGCGAAGTGCGTCACTACGAGGCGCGCGTCACGCGCACGAGCCCCGGCGAAGTGCTGCTGATCGTGCGCGACAACACCGTGGGCAAGCTGGCGGAGATGGAGCTGGTCGCCGCGCGCAACGCCGCCGAAGCGGCGAACCGCGCCAAGAGCGATTTCCTCGCCACGATGAGTCACGAGATCCGAACGCCGATGAACGGCGTGATCGGGATGATCGGGCTGCTGCTGGACACGGCGCTCACGCGAGAGCAGCGCGAGTACGGGGACACCGCGCGAGCCTCGGCCGACGCCCTGCTGCAGATCATCAACGACATCCTCGACTTCTCGAAGATCGAAGCCGGCAAGCTCGACATGGAGCCGATCCCGTTCGACCTGCGCACGCTCCTGGACGAAGTCGCCGACCTGCTCGCCGTGCGCGTGGCCGAGCGCGGCGTGGAGCTGGTCGTGCACTTCCAGCCGGGCGTGCCGCGGCGCCTGGTCGGAGACCCCGGCCGCATCCGGCAGGTGCTGCTGAACCTGGCCGGCAACGCGCTGAAGTTCACCGAGAGCGGCCACGTGCGGCTCGAGGTGCGGGCCACCGACGTGCGCGATGGCGTGGCCGGGCTGTGCATCGACGTGGAGGACACCGGCATCGGCATTCCGCCCGAGAAGCTGCCGCTGTTGTTCGAGCGCTTCCAGCAGGCCGACGCCTCGACGACGCGCAGGTTCGGCGGCACCGGGTTGGGCCTGGCGATCGCTCGCCAGCTCGCCGGCATGATGGGCGGCGACGTGACCGCCACCAGCGAAGTGGGCCGGGGATCGGTCTTCCGGGTGACGCTGCGCCTGCCGCTCGCCGAGCCGCTCCTCGCGATTCCCGAGCCGGGGAGGAACGTCGGGCGCGTACTCGTGGTGGACGATCACGAGCCGTCGAGCGACGCGCTGCGCGAGGACCTGGCGACGCTGGGCTGGAGCGTGGACGTGGCCCGCAACGGCGCCGAGGCGTTCGCGCGTGCGCGTGCGGCGCGCGAGCACGGGCGGCCGATCGACGTGGTGCTGCTGGACCACGAGCTCTCGGGCGAGCACGGCGAGGAACTGGGTGAGGCGCTGCGCCGGGAGTCCGGCGGCGCCGGCTTCGCGATGCTGCTGCTGGTGGCGCGTGGGCGTCGCATGAACGTACCCGCGCTGCGCGAGCGTGGATTCGACGGCGTGCTGGCGAAGCCGGTGCGCTACGCGGCGCTCCAGACCGAACTGCCCTCCGTGTGCGACGCACGGCGCGAAGGTCGCGCGTACGAACCCGCCGCCGAGGGCGAGCGTGGCGCCGCGGTCCCGACGCCGGGAGTGCTGACGAGCCTGCCGAGCCCGCGCCGGGTGCTCGTGGTGGACGACAACTCGGTGAACCTGACGGTCGCGCGCCGCATGCTGGAGAAGCTCGGCTGCCGCGTGGACACCGCCGCGAACGGGCGCGAAGCGGTCGAGATGTTGCAGCGGCTGCCGTACGACGTCGTGTTCATGGACTGCCAGATGCCCGAGATGGACGGTTACGAGGCCACTGGGCTCGTGCGACGGTTGGAACACCTGAACGCGCGCCGCACGCCGATCGTGGCGATGACCGCGAATGCCATGCAGGGCGATCGCGACCGCTGCCTGGCCGCCGGCATGGACGACTACGTGAGCAAGCCCGTCCATCCGAACGCGCTGCGAAACGCGCTGTTGCGATGGGCGCCCGAACCCATGCAGGGAGTCGACGAGCGCGCCGCCTGAGAGGTTCCGCTGGTCCCGCGGATGATCAACTTCCGTTGCCCCGCAGGGTCGGGTGTCCCGGGGAGGCGTGCTCCACCGCGGCCGCGCCCCGGCTTCGCCGGGAGCGCTACCCATGCGCGGCGGGGAGCATCGTCCGGCGCTTCGTTCGTTGCCCGGATGGCTGGGTTCGATTGCAGTCTGCAATGTGCGCTCCGGTTTGGCGGCGTCTCGCGCGCTTGGCGTACCCGTCAGCCGCGCTCCGGGCGCTCGAAGCCGTGCATCTCTCGATCGTTGCCGCCGATACCGGAGTGAAGCGCGGAGTGCTCCTGGCACCTCGCCTCGCCGCGGCTCCCTACTTCGGATCTCATCCATGAGCGCATCGGAAACTCCGACCGAACACACGGGCACGCCCCCCGATCGGGGAACGACCCTGCCGGATTCCGCCGCGCCGTCGCTCCGGTCGTCCGCGGGCGACGCGACCGACACGCTGCGCATTCTCGTCGTCGACGACGAGCCCACGATCCGCGGCGTGATCGCGCAGGTGCTGCGGCTCGACGGGCACGAGGCGGCCGAGGCGGCCAGCGCCGAAGAGGCCCTCGCGGCGTTCCGCGCGCGGCCGTTCCCCATCGTGATCACCGACGTCGTGATGCCCGGCAAGAGCGGGCTCGACCTGCTGCGCGAGATCAAGGCCATCGAGCCCGAGACGCTCGTGGCGGTGATGACCAGCCAGGCGTCGCTCGAAGTCGCCACCGCGGCGCTGCGCGGCGGCGCGTACGACTTCCTGGTGAAGCCGTTCGAGGACCTCATCCTGATCTCCGCGCTCGTCGAGCGCGCGAACGACAAGCTCGTGCTGCAGGCGCGCAACCGCCTGCTCGCGAGCCAGCTCGAGATGTACGCGCGCGAACTGGAGCGCCTGAACGCGAGCCTCAAGCAGATGGCCGACCGCGACTGGCTCACCGGCCTGCCGAACCGCCGGCTGCTGCGCGAGGCCATGGACACCGAGATCAGCCGCGCCGTGCGGCACGGGGGCCCGTTCTCGGTCGTGCTCATCGACGTGGACCACTTCAAGAACTACAACGACCACAACGGCCACCTGGCCGGCGACGACGTGCTGCGCGGCGTCGCGCGTATCCTGCTGGACCACGGCCGCGCCGGGCACCTGTGCGCCCGCTACGGTGGCGAGGAGTTCGTGGTGCTGATCCCCGACGCCGATCGCATCGCGGCGCGGCAGCACGCGCAGCTCGTTCGCCGCGCCGTCGCGGAGTTCCCGTTCGAGCACCGCGATTCGCAGCCGGGTGGTGCCGTCACGGTGAGCCTCGGCGTCTCGACGTTCCCCGAGGACGGCCCCGACGGCCAGGCGCTGCTCGGCAAGGCCGACGCGGCGCTCTACCGCGCGAAGGCCAGCGGGCGCAATCGCGTCGAAGGGTAGGGGCGTCGCGGCGCGCGCCGCCGCGCGGGGAGCTCGCGTCGCCACCGCCCGCGTGTGCACGCCGCCGCCGACTCGCCTACGCTGCGGCCCATGAGCGCACGCCACGTCGTCGTGATCGGAGCCGGTGCCGCCGGCATGACCGCCGCCATCCGTGCCGGCGAAGCCGGATCGCGCGTCACGCTGCTGAACGCGCACCCGCGCGTGGGGCTGAAGATCCTGATGAGCGGCGGCACGCGCTGCAACGTGACGCACCGCACCGTGGAGCCCACCGACTACTTCGGCGGATCGCGCCACGTGATCGCCCGCATCCTTCGCGCGTTCCCGTCCGAGGAGACGCGCGGCTGGTTCGCCGCGATGGGCGTGGAGTTGAAGCTGGAGGAGACGGGCAAGTACTTCCCGGTGACCGACGACGCGCAGACCGTGCTCGAGGCGCTGCTGTTCGCGTGCGCGCGCGCCGGGGTGACCACGCGCGCGGGCGCACAGGCGGTGCGACTGGAACGCGGGAGCGCCGTGGCCGACGGCGGCGCGCGTGCGGAAGATGATCGAACCGCCGCGCGATGGCGCGTGGGCGTGCGGCGCGTCACCGACAGCGCTGCGTTCGGCGAAGGCGTGAGCGCCGTGGGCGGCACCGAGTGGCCGCTGCCCGCGGCCCCGCCCGACGAGTGGTTCGACGCCGACGCGGTGGTGCTGGCCACGGGCGGCCTGAGCTTTCCGCGCACGGGAAGCGACGGCACCGGGTACGCGCTGGCGCGCGCGCTCGGCCACACGCTGGTGCCGCCCGCGCCCGCGCTGACGCCACTGCTGGCCGGCGATCCGCTGTGCGAGGGCGCGCAGGGCGTGGCGCTGAACGTGGAACTGAGCCTGTGGGTGGACGCGCGCCGCGCCGAACGCGCCGCCGGCTCGATGCTGTTCACGCACTTCGGCGTGAGCGGCCCCGCCGCGCTGGACCTGTCGCGCCACTGGCACCGCGCCGAGGGCCACGCGCGGCGCGTGACACTGTCGTTCGCGCCCGGCTTCGATCACGAGGCGCTCGAGCGCGAGTGGCTGCGCTACGCCGACGCGCACCCGCGCCGCGGCGTGCGCGCGTGGCTCGGCGAGGGGCTGCCCGAGCGCATCGCCGACATGGTGACCGCCGAGAGCGGCCTGGGCGGCGCGGCGATGAGCCAGGTGCCGCGCGAGCGGCGCGTCGAGATGCTGCACGCGCTCCTGGAGCGCGACCTCGGCGTGACCGGCACGCTCGGCTACGAGAAGGCCGAGGTGACCGCGGGCGGTGTGCCGCTGAACGAGGTCAACGCCTCGACGCTGGAGTCCCGCGTCGCGCCCGGCCTGTGGCTGTGCGGGGAGATCCTGGACGTGGAGGGAAGGCTGGGAGGGTTCAACTTCCAGTGGAGTTGGTCATCCGGGACCGTCGCGGGGCGAGCTGCCGCCAAGAAGTAATACGTCGTAATGTGTTGTATAACATTTTGTTCTATGGATGCGCGCAGCGAGGTCAGCGAGCGCACGCCGGCTCGGTGTACGGGCAAAGACGCCAAACTGTGTCACTTTTGTGTCAGTCTTGGCGGAAAGCCCGTGTCAGGCCTTCTCGGACGCGCCCTGGAACGCCGCCAGCTTGCGCACTGCGTCCGCGAGGTCCGTCTCCGAGACGATCGCGTAGCGGCGGTAGACCGACTCCGTCATGTGGCCGGTGAGCTTCATGGCCACGGAGCGCGGGACGCCTGCGCGCTCGAGGTTGCGCACGGCGCTGCGCCGCAGGTCGTGAACCAGCTTGCCCGGTTGCCCCGCTTCGCGACAGCACCGCATCCAGACGTCTCGGTGGTCGCCCAGCGGCTTCCCGTCCCGCCAGAAGACCCAGGGCACGATGCGATCGTGCGCCTTCTGCCACGCATCCGTCCGCTTGCGCTGGGTCTTCAGCAGCTTCGCCAGCGCCGGGAACGCAGCAAACGGGAAGCTGCGGCCCTCGCGGTTCTTCGTCGTGCCGGGCTCCAGGCGCACGATGCCGGCGCGGAAGTCGACCTGCGCCCACGTCAGCGACTTCACCTCGCCGATTCGCCAGCCCGTGCGCCACGCAAACTCGATCGCCGGTGCGTACCAGTCCGGAAGGCGCTGCAGGACTCGACTCACTTGCTCGTCCGTGAAGAACCCCTTGCGGACGTTGTCGAGCTTGATCACCGGGAG
>JBGAOB010000133.1:0-12296 GCA_044222045.1 Candidatus Eiseniibacteriota bacterium | reverse complement strand
GCCGACGGCGCGAGGGCCACGTGATCGGCGCGGGCCGAAGTGCCCCGTGCTGGGCGTGCCGCCGTCCGAACGAAGCGTCCGCGCGCGCGTCGGCCGCGTGCTGCCGCGCGCGCCGGCACCGCGCGGGCGACGTGGGGCGCGGCGAGAACATCAGCGGATGGCGCGCCACGTACAGCCCGGCCTGCAGGCGATCCTGCAGCCCGAGCTTGGCCAGCACCTGGCCCACGTGCTTCTTCACCGTGGGCTCGCTGATGTCGAGCGCGGTGGCGATCTCCTTGTTGGAGAGGCCCTCGGCCAGCAGCAGCGCCACCTGCGACTCGCGCGCGGTCAGCGACGGGCCGCTGGCGCCGGGACGCTGCCCCGCGATCGCGGGCACGGTGCCGGGCTCGAAGCTGGTGCGGCCGTCGGCCACCGTGCGGATGGCGGCGAACAACGTGGAGATGTCGGCGCTGCGGCGCACGGTCGCCATGGCGCCGAGCGCGGCGGCCACCTGCAGGCAGTCGGTGCCCTCGCTGCACGCCGCGTCGGGCGGCCGCACGATCGGCAGCTCGCTGCGCGACGGCGGGTTCAGCACCAGGCAGTTCTCCCAGCCACGTTCCGACAGCGCGACCACGCGCAGTTCCGGCAGCGCGCCGAGCAGGTCGCCGAGCGCCGTCTGTCCCACGCTGCCGGTGAGGCTCACGGTCAGCACGAGCACGTCGGGCTCCAGCGTGCGTGCGCGCTCGATCGCGTCGGGCACGGTCGCGGCTTCGCCGACCACGCGGAAATCCGGCTGCGAGCGGAGCATGGCCACGAGGCCCGAGCGATCGATCGCCTGACTGTCGGCGACGAGCAGGCGAATTCCCCCGGCGGAGTCGGCGGAAGTGCTTTCGGGCGTGGCGGGCACCGGAGCGGCTTTCCGGGCATCCGTGCGGGTGCGCGTCTCGGTCTTCAGCGGTGGTTCTCCGTCACGAGGGTGGGGGAGTCGGCCAGGTGGTGCTCGTGGCGTCGGTGAGGATCGCAGGCCGGGACCTCGGATGTAAAGACCCTGTTGCGTCCGGGGCTCCCCGCGAACCGATGAGAACTCCCTGCCGTCTACTGATTGCGAACCCCGGCGCTTCCGACGGCCGATACCCGGGCCAGCCCCGGGCGCACGGGCGCCGCGCCAGTGGCGGCGGCCGAACGCTCCGGGCTAGAGTCCGGCCAGCACCCCACCGAGACCACATCCGAGACGGGATTCCATGCACTACAAGTACGTGCTCGTGGGCGGAGGCTTCGCCTCCGCCGCCGCGATCGAAGGCATCCGCAGCCGCGACCGCGAGGGGTCGATCCTGCTCGTTTCGCGTGAGAACCATCTTCCGTACCAGCGGCCGTCCCTGAGCAAGGAGCTGTGGTCGGGCGAGGCGACGCTGGATCGCCTGCCGCTGCACCCCGACGCCTGGTACGCCGAGCAGGGCGTGGACCTGGCGCTGCGCCGCGAGATCGTGGAGCTGGATCCCGACACGCGGCTGTTGTGGGACGACCGCGGCCAGACGATCGGCTACGAGGAGCTGCTGATGGCCACCGGCGTGCGTCCGCGCCGGCTGCAGGCCGAGGGTTCCGACGCGCGTGCGGTGCGCTACTTCCGCGACCTCGAGGACTATCTCGATCTCGAGAGCCGCTTCGACCGCTTCCAGCACGCCACGTGCGTGGGCGGCGGATTCCTGTCGGTGGAGCTGGCGGCGGCGCTGCGCGCGCGGGGCAAGGAGATCACGATCGTCTTCCCCGACGAGTATCCGCTGCACCGCTTCCTGCCGCGCGAGATCGGCATGGGCGTGGTCGACCTGCTGCGTTCGAACGGGATCGAGACCGTGTCGGGCGAAACGCTGGTGGCGATCCACGAGGACCAGGGCTGGGTGCGCGGCCGCACGTACCGCGGCGACGAGCTGACCACGCAGATCGTGCTCGTGGACATCGGCTCCGAGGCCGCGTCCGACCTCGCCGAGGCGGCCGGGCTCGACACCGACGACGGCATCGTGGTGGACGAGCACGGCCAGGCGTCGAAGCCGCACGTGTGGGCCGCCGGCGACGTGGCGGAGTTTCCGTACCTCGCGCTGGGCCAGCTCATGCGCGTGGAGGGTGTGGACCACGCCGAGCACCACGGCCGCGTGGTGGGTGCGAACATGGCGGGGGGCAGCACGGCGTACGCCCACCTGCCGCTCAAGTACTTCCGCATCTTCGACGTGCGCTTCGAGGGCGTGGGCGAGATCAACGCGCGCCTGCAGACGGAAGTCGTGTGGATCGAGCCGAACGTGGAAGGGGTCGTCTACTACCTCAACGACGACGTCGTGCGCGGCGTGTTGCTGGTGAACGTGCCCAGCCGCATCGAGTGGGCGCGCGGCCTGATTCGCGACGGCAAGCCGATGACCGCCACCGAGCGCGCGGCCCTGCTGATGGCGGGGGCGTAGCGGTCCGATTCGGGGCGCTCGCCCCACGCCGCCGGCCTGCCGAACCCTTCCCGCACCCCGGCCGGGGAAGCGCGCGAAATCGGGCTTGATCCCGTACCGCGGTCCGGACCGATGCTCCGTTCGTCCGGCGCGATGGCCGCGGCCGGAAATCGGAGTGGAGGTCGTCGTGCACCACGCGGTTCCCGCGAGTCTCCGTGAACGTCTCACGCATGCCGGCGTTCGCGCCGCGTGCGCGCTCGTGTTCCTCTGGGCGGGCACGCTCGCCGCTTTCGCGGCTCCGGCGGCCGCATCGACGCCGGCTGCTTCGGACACCGCCGCCGTCCAGATCGCGTACGCGAGCGCGGACGATTCGCCTGCGGCCGTCGCGCCGTCCGCCGGCGCGCGTGCCGAGATCACGTCCGCGCTGGCGCGGGCGTACCGCGTTCGGCTCGTCACCGCCGACACGGCCTGGACCGCCATGCGTGCGACGGCGTCGGACGAAGGCGTGCGCTGGACACGCTCGCCGCGCCGTGAGGGCGAACCGCTGCGCTCGGGGCTCGTGCCGTGGGCGGACCTCGTGGCGCTCGACGTGCGTGGCGTGGACCGCGTGGGTCCGGCCATCACGAGCGGCTTCCTCGGCTTGCTGGGCGGCGCCGCGGGGGGCGCGTTGCTCGGTTACGCGATGGTCCACGGGGACACGAGCGACCTTTCCGGCATGGCGCCCTACCTGGGCGCGATCGGAGGCGGCCTCGTGGGGGGCGTCGGTGGCGTGCTGTGGGGCGCCGTCGACGGAGCGCCGGCAGGCGAATGGGAGCGCGTCTTCGGGCCGGCGGGCGCCGGCGCGGACGCGAGCGCCGCGGCTCGAACGCCGCGGGCCGATTCCGGAAGGGAGCCGCGATGAAACTGCACCGAGCTTTCGCCGTCTTGTGCCTGATCGCCGCGAGCATGTCGGTGTTCGCGCCGTCCGCGCACGCAGCGACGGCTGCCGCGATGGCCGCCGACTCGCAGGCCGTGGTCGCGGCGGCCGCGCCGACCACGGAAGCGCTCGCCTCGCTGCGGACTTCGCTCGCGGCTGCTCGCCGCGTGCGCGTGACGCTGGCGTCCGGACAGCGCGCGGTGTCGCGCGCCGTGGCGGATTCGACCGGGCTCGCACTCGAGACCGGCGGCGGGCACGGCATCGCCGAGGGCGAACTGGGCGCGCCGATCCCGTGGAGCGACGTGATCGCGATCGACGTGCTGCCACCCGGCAGGGACGAGAGCCGCGCGCACCGCTTCGGCAGCAGCATGGCGACCGGCGCGGTCGTCGGGCTCGGCACCGGCCTGGTGGTGTCCGGGATCCACGCGCGCTACTGGTCGGACAAGGAGGAGGCCTGGCTCTGGATGCCCTTCGGGTTCGTGCTCGGCACCGTCGCGGGCGCGGTCGTGGGCGCCGGACGCGCGGTGCTGGCGCGGCCGTCGGCCGTCGGCTGGACGCGCGTGTACGAAGCGCCGCGCTGACGAACGCCGCGCCCGCGCAACGACGACGCGCCGCCGGATCGCTCCGGCGGCGCGTGTCGTTGCACGGTGACGCTCCTCGCGGAGCGTGTCGTTCTAGAAGTGCTTCGACGCCAGCACGGCCACGCGGTGCGCCTTGTAGTCCTGCGTGCCGTCGCCCAGGTAGATCGCGGTCGCGGCGCCGGCCGTCAGGCCGAGCAGCGGCACGTTCTCGTTGGCGAAGTCCACGACGTCGAATTCCTCGAAGCCGTAGCGCAGCGCCAGCTCCAGCTTGGGCAGTCGGTAGCGGGTCTCCACCTGCACGTCGTGCATGCGGTACAGCGTCGGCGGCAGCGACTGCGCGGTGTTGTTGATGCCCTTCAGCAGGTACTCGCCGTACGCCCGCGTGAACACGTAGTCCAGGCTCACGGTGACCTTCTTGGGCACCGCCCACCACTCGCAGCCCGCGAACCCGTACACGTTCTTGTCCTTCAGGTTCGCGTTCCACTCGTTGACCTTGGTCGTGTCCAGCGTGCCGGCGCTCGACTGGCGCGAGCGCTGGTCGGTCTTCGTGGTGCCGTAGCCGAAGCCGCCCGAGACGTCCAGCACCTGCGTCGGGTGCAGCGTGGCTTCCGCCATCACCAGGTTCTGCTCGTCCTTGCCGAGTCCGAAATAGGAGTCCGGGTAGTCGTTCTTCAGCGACGTGAAGTCCAGGCTGAGATCGACCATCTCGTTCAGCGCCCACATCGCGTTGGCGTTGATCGCGTCCTGCTTGCGGTTCGCGACGTCGTAGCGACGCAGCAGCGGCTGTTCGATGAACACGCCCGAGGCGTTCTCGTAGTCCTCCGACAGGAACTCGTCCAGCTCGCGGTTGCCGTGACGCCAGTTGGCGGACACGATCACGTCCTCCAGCGGCATCGCGCGCCCGCGCAGGGCGAACACGTTCTCGAGGTCCTTCTCGACCTCGCGGTGCGTGCGCTCGCGTTCACGCCATTCGTACGTGGCGCCCAGCGAGGCCTGCGGAATCACCTCGTAGTCGGCGTCCACGCCGATCGTGCGGTACTCGTGCCCGAACGCCTTGTTCGTGTACGGGCCGGGCTCCGCGACCTGGTCCATGCGCACCAGCGACGCGAACGTGTGTTCCGGCGTCTTGTTGTCGTCCTTCACGTCGTTGAAGCGCAACGTTCCCGACAGCTTCGGCATCGGGTGCGACGTGAGCCGGAAGTCCATGGTCACCCGCGTCAGCTTGGCGTCGGTGCCCTTGCCGGGCAGCGAATCCGCGCGGAACGTCGGGATCGCGGTGTTCACGGTGATCGGCAGCCAGTCGTCGTTCTGCGTGCCCTGGCTCATGCCGAACGTGGCCGTGAAGAACGTGGCCTTCGGCAGGCGCGCCGAGAACGCCACGTTGCCCCGCACCACCTGGTTGTCGGGGTAGAGGTCCATCTGGCCCAGCGCCGATCCGTCACCGCCGGTGTACGCCGACGGCGACGTGCGGTCGGTCAGTCGCTTGGGGTTGTCCCAGCGCAGCGTGCTGACGCCGTTCGTGAAGTCGCTCATGCCGAAGCCGGCCTGCACGCTGTAGTCCGCGTGCACGAACCGGAGCGACGCGTCGCCTTCCATCACGCGCTGGTCGATGGGCTCGGCCAGCTCGATCGCGCTGTTGAAGCCGAACGGCACGCCGTACGGCTTGTAGCCCGAACGGTGGCGCTGCAGTCCGCTCACCTGGAACTGCCAGCCCGCCGCGGGGCGCATCTTCACGCTCGCCCGTGCTTCGTCCGTGCGGATGGACATCGGGAACTCGCGGGATCCCGACAGCAGGTCGTTCATGATGTTGTTGTAGTTGCCCGGCACCGCCTGGTTCAGGCGCTGCAGGCTGTCCGGCAGGATGAACACGCCCGGCTTCACCTCGGCGTAGGGCGTGCGCGTCACGTTGCTGATGCGGTGCGGCACCTGCGTGAAGCTGGCGTCCGCCGACCACGCGATGCCGCGCGCCCACGTCAGGTGGTTCTGCTGGTCGTCCTGCAGGGCGTTCGCGCCCCAGAACGTCCACGCGTCCTTACCGATGTTCTCGCGCACGAGGAACGACTCCAGGAACCCTCCGCGCGCGACGTCCCGGTACTCCTGGTACTTCGCTTCGTTGGCGTTCTGGGTCCACCACTGGCCCCCGAACGTCGCGTAGTTCTGCGCGTACGCGCACGCGCTCCACAGGGCGGTCAGGGCCGCCACGCAACCGAACACACGTCTGGCGTTCATGGCGGTCTCCTACCTCAGGAAGAACTTGCCGGAGGGATGGTTGGACCCGTGCACCTGGCTGTGGCAGTTCGTGCACGAGCGGTTGAACAGGCGGTTGCTCGCCAGGTCCGGCGTGTCGTACAGGGTGCTCGGGTGGCGCGTGGCGATGTGGCAGCGCTGGCAGATGAAGGGTTCCTTCGCCTGCAGCACCTTCTGGTTGTTCGCGCCGTGCGCGTCGTGGCACGTCACGCAGTTCTCGCGGACCGGGGCGTGCTCCCACAGCATCGGCCCACGCTTGTCGGCGTGGCAGTTCTCGCACAGCTCGTTGTTCGCGGCCGCGCGGATCATGTTCGGCGACGCGGTGCCGTGCGGGTTGTGGCAGCTCGTGCACTCCATGCCGCCTTCACGCACCGGCATGTGCGCCGACTTGCTGGTCTGGAACTTCTTGCTCTTGTGGCAGCCGAAGCAGGTCTTGCTGTCGGAGTCCGCCTTCAGCATGCCCTTCGGGCTCTTGGAGCCGTGCACCTGGTGGCACTGGATGCACGCCACGTTCTTGCGGGCGTGGGCGCTGTGGTCCCAGTAGAACTGCTCGCCCGTGCGGTGGCACGTCGAGCACACGGCGTTCGCCTCGGTGGCCGGCATCGCCGCCAGCTTGCGGAGCGTGCCGAAGCCCGGGTTGCTCTTCTCACCGTCCGCCGCCACGTGTTCGGAGCCGGGGCCGTGGCAGGATTCGCAGCCGGCCTGGCCACCGAGCAGCGCGGCTTCCTTGTCCGCGCGTCCGTGGCTCGTCGTGAGCCACTCCTTGTACTGCGCCTCGTGACAGTCCGCGCACTTGTCCGAACCGACGTACTTCGCCTCGGGAGAGGCCGTCGTCGCGGGTACGCGGGCCATGGCGAGCACGAGAACCGAGCTGGCGAGCAGCCCGACCGTGATCCATCTGGCTCGATGCATCCGTGATCTCCGCTGCCGGCCGGCGTGGCGGCGCGCCGGGGTCGGCGAGGAGGCCTGGGCCTCCCGTAATGTCCCGGTCTTCGGAGAGGGGGTGCGAAGCGCTGGGACCGTTCCTTGGTCGTGAGTCCGAAATCCCGAAGGTCGTTCTGCGTCTTCGGACTCCGAACTGGAGAGCGGCCGCTGCCGGGCACGCCTCCGGTCGCGAAGATCGGCCGTAGAACTACCGAGAAGGAATGGTCCGTTGGTACCAGCCGACGCGCGAACGTGATTCCCGTCATTTGCGACGACGCGCGCGAGTGCGCTTGTGGAGTTCGTGACGCCCGATCGTCGGATGGAGATGCACTCGCATCCGTGTTTCCCGCGAGTGTGGCGGGTGCGCGTTCGTTCGATGGAGCACCGCGCGCACACACGCTCGGGCGTTCCGCGCGCAAGTCGCTCCGAAACCGTCGCTTCGTTCCCGTTCAGCCCACGTCGCGCCGGTTCTGCGGGTCGAGCGCGTCGCGCAGGCCGTCGCCCAGGAAATTGAACGCGAGCAGCGTGAGCGACATCGCGAGGCCGGGGAAGATCACCAGCCACGGGAACAGTGCGAGCACGCGCGAACCGTCGGACACGAGCGTTCCCCATGAGGCGTCCGGCGGCTGGACGCCGAGCCCGAGGAAGCTGAGGAACGCCTCCTGGAGGATCACCGCGGGCACCGTGAGCGTGGTGTACACGATCACTGGGCCCAGCGTGTTCGGCACGATGTGCCGGAACAGGATCGTCGCGTCGCTCGCGCCGAGCGCGCGCGCCGCCTCCACGAACGTCATCGTCTTGAGCGACAGCACCTGCCCGCGCACGATGCGCGCCATGGTCAGCCACTGCACCAGCCCGAGCGCGGCGAACAGCATCCACAGGCTGCGCGAGAAGAACACCAGCAGCAGGATCACCAGGAAGATGTAGGGAAGCGAGTACAGCACGTCGACCACGCGCATCATCACGTCGTCCGTGCGGCCACCCGCGTACCCGGCGATCGCGCCCCACGTGACGCCGATCAGGATGCTGACGAACGTGGCGACCAGGCCCACGAGCATCGAGATGCGACCGCCGTACATCACGCGCGCGAACGTGTCGCGGCCCAGCTCGTCGGTGCCGAACCAGTGCGCCCACGCGGGCGGCGTCGCGCCGCGCGCGAGGTCCTGCGCCGTCGGGTCCTGCACCAGCGGGATCCACGGGGCGAGCGCCGCGATCGTGCACATCACCAGCAGGAACACGCCGGCGCCCACGGCCACGCGGTTGCGCGCGAGCCGGCGCCACGCGTCGGACCACAGGCTGCGCGGGGCGCGCTCGCGCCCGGGCTGCGCCACGGTCGCGGGCGGGGCGAGGCCGATGCTCACGCCAACTCCACGCGCGGATCCAGCCACGTGTAGGCCAGGTCCACGAGCAGGTTCAGCACCAGCAGGAAGGCCGCGTAGAACAGCACGACGCCCATCACCAGCGTGTAGTCGCGGTTCACCGCACCCGTCACGAGGTAGCGGCCCAGTCCCGGCACCGCGAAGATCTGCTCGATCACGATCGAGCCCATGATGATGCGCGCGGCCGCCGGGCCCAGGTACGTGACCACCGGCAGCACGCCCAGCTGCAGCGCGTGCTTCACCACCACGTCGCGCTCCGCGAGGCCCTTCGCGCGCGCCGTGCGCACGAAGTCCTGCCGCAGCACCTCCAGCATGCCGGCGCGCGTGAGGCGCGCCACGTACGCCACGTACGCCGTGCACAGCGCGAGCACCGGCAGCACGCGCGACGACGGGCCCGTCCACAGCGCGGCCGGCAAGAGCGTCCAGCCGAGCGCGAACACCAGCACGAGCACGGGGCCGAGCACGAAGTTCGGGATGCTCACGCCCGCGAGCGCCAGTGCCATGCCCACGTGGTCGGGCGCGCGGTTGTGGTGCACCGCCGCCCACACGCCGATCGGCAGCCCCACGAGCAGCGCCACCAGCAGCGCCCAGCCGCCGAGTTCCGCCGACACCGCGAAACCCTCGAGCAGGATTTCGCGCACCGTGCGCTCCGGGTACTTGTACGACGGCCCGAAATCGAGCCGCGCCGCGTTCGCGAGGAAGCGTCCGTACTGCACGAGCAGCGGCTGGTCGAGCCCGTACGTGTGCATCAGCTGCGCACGCGCCTTCTCGGGGATCGCCTTCTCGGACTGGAACGGCCCGCCCGGCGCCAGGCGCACCAGGAAGAACGTGAGCGTGGCGATCACGAACAGCGTCGGGATCATGCCGGCGATCCGGCGCAGCGCGTACGGGATCATGGCCGCGCCTCCGCGATCGGCTCGTGCTGGCGCCACTCGGGGTCGATCCACACGTAGGTCAGCGGGTGGATGTCGAGCGCGGTCTGATGGATGCCGCGCACCCACGGCTTCACCAGCTCGTTCGTCGAATAGTGGTAGATCGGCAGGTACGGCGACTCGTCCAGCGCCAGCGCCTCGGCCTCGCGAAGCAGCGCGAAGCGCTTCGCGCCGTCGAGCTGGCGCGCCGCGCGCCGCAGCAGGTCGTCGTAGCGCGCGTTCGACCAGCCGCTGCGGTTGTTGCCGTCGCCGCTCGCGAGCATGGCGAGGAACGTGTTCGGGTCCAGGTAGTCGCCGATCCACGAGCGCCGCGTGACGTCGTAGTCGAGCTGCGTGGTGGCCTGCATGTACGAGCCCCACTCCATGCTCTGCAGCCGCACGTCGATGCCGAGCGTGCGCTTCCACATCGCCTGCACCGCTTCGCCGATGCGCTTGTTGTCCTCGCTGGTGTTGAACAGGATCGTGATCGGGCGGAAACCCCGCCCGCCCGGGTAGCCCGCCTCGGCCAGCAGCGCGCGCGCCCGCTCCGGGTCGAACCGCACCGGCGCGGGCCCTTCCCAGCCCGGGTATCCCGACGGGGTGAGGCGGCCCCAGGCGGGCCGGCTGCCCTTCAGCAGGTCGCGCGCGATCGACTCGCGGTCGAGCGCCATGCTGAGGGCCCGGCGCACGCGCGGATCGTCGAGCGGCTTGCGCGTGCAGTTGACGCTGTAGAAGTACGTGCCCTGGTAGAGCCCGCGGCGGAAGTCGGCGTACTGCGTGAGGAACGGCAGGTAGGGTGACGGGATGTAGCCGCTCGGGCTCCAGTCCACCGCGCCCGACTTGTACAGGTTCGCCGACGTGTTCAGGTCGTCCACCGTGTACGCGACCACCTTGCGCAGGCGCACCTGCGGCGCGTTCCAGAACCTCGGATTGGGCTGGAACTCGTAGCGGTCGTTCTGACGCCAGTAGGTCCACAGGAACGGTCCGTTGCCCACCAGGTGTTCGGGCCGCGTCCAGCGCAGCCCGTACGCCTGGATCACGTGCCGGGGCAGCGGCAGGAACGTGTAGTAGGTGGTCAGGAACAGGAAGTACGCCGTCGGCGTTTCGAGCGTGACCACGAACGTGCTGTCGTCGGGGGCGGCGAGCCCGAGCGCCGTGGTGTCGGAGAGTTCGCCGCGGTTGAAGCGCTCGGCGTTGCGGATCGGAAAGAGCAGGCTCGCGTTGCGCGACGCGGTGGCCGGGTCGAGCACGCGCCGCCACGACCACGCGAAGTCGCGCGCTCCCATCGGGCGGCCGTCCGACCACGTGAGCCCCGTTCGCAGGTGGAACGTGTACACGAGCCCGTCCGCGCTCACGTCCCAGCGCGAGGCGAGCGCCGGGCGCGGCTCGAGCGTCTGCGGATCGTTCGTGGTCAGCCCCTCGAACACCAGCCGCGCGAAGCGGCCGTCGGGCTGACCCGACATGATGCCCGGGTCGCGCAGCTCCGGCTCGGTGCCCAGGTTGAAGCGCAGCACCTGTTCGTGCGGCGTGGCGAGCGAGCCGAAGTACGCCCGGCCGCCGTGCGCCGCGTCGGGCGCGGGGCCGCAGGCCGGCAGCAGCGCGGCCAGCGCGGCCAGCGCGGCGAGAATCGAAACTCGCGGGCGGATCACCGCGGCAAGATAGCAGCCCGTGCGGGTCGTTTCCCGGGGAGCGACCGAGGCGCGCGACGGGCGCGGCCCGGGACGCTTCAACGCGCGCCGGGCATCGCGTACTTTGGCTTGTGCGCGGAAGATTGCAGTTGCCGGGGCCTCGTCCTTTGCGGACGGGGCCCCGGAGCATTCAGAACGCGTAGCGGCAGCGGTGCTCGCGGCAGTGCTCGATGCGTCGCGTCGTCACCTTTCGCCAGTAGTAGCGCGCCCAGCGGGCCGGCAGGCGGACGTGGGTCACGAACAGCCGCCGCGCGAGGATGTCGCGCAGCCGCAGGCGCCGTGACGCCACGCCCGCCCGCATCGCCGGCGTGCCGTCGTGCCGGCGCTCCGAGAACCACTTCACGAAGTTCCGCCACACGATCAGCAGCCACAGGCGCTCGGCCGCGCTCTGCCGGCGCTTGCTGAACGCGATCGTCTCGCGCCGGTGGTTGGCACTGCTGTGCCGGATCAGCAGGTCCATCAGGTTCACCGCGAACAAGGGGTTCCGGCTGGTGCGCGCCGCCCGCGAGCTGATCGTGCGGTGGGTGACCGCCAGGTACGCCAGCCGCGCCAGCGCGCGCGGGTAGTCGGTGTGCTCGTCCGTGTGCAGGGTGAGCGTCGCGGGACGCGGCAGGACGATCGCCAGCAGGGCGACGACTTCTCGTTCCACCGAGCGGGGATCGGGCTTGCCGTAGCGCTCTTCCAGCGCGGCCCGGCGGCGCTTCTGGCGCCGGCTCATGCGGCCGCTGCGGCGCAGCTCGGAGTCGGTGAAGCCGTGGAAGAAGTGCGACTCCTGGCCGCCCACCAGGTGGAACAGGGTGGGGCTGTACTGGCTGTGCTCGAACGACTGAAAGCTGTCGAGGACCAAGGGCTCACGCTCCGGATCCCGGGGGCGGGTGAGCTGGTGCCACAGCTGGGCATGGCGGCCGAGCCGGGCACTGTGGAGGGCGACGGTCTGCGGGGAGCACTCGTGGCTGCGCGCAAGCTGGCGGAACGCCGAGCCGGCGACCAGCCCCTCGGCCAGGCGCAGCAGCAGCTCGGGGCGCTTGAGCCAGTAGCTGGTGCGGAAGGTCTGGTCGCTGAAGTGTCGCCGACAGTGACAACAGCGGTAACGCTGGATGCGCTGCGGTTCCGCCCGCCGGGCGTGGAAGCCGGCACGGATGTAGCGCCAGTGCGCTGCGGCACGGTGACATGGACAGTGCGGGTTCGGACAGAACGGGGGCGCCGGGTACGCCTGCGCGAGTTCCATACCCGGGACCTACGCAC
>JBGAOB010000132.1:0-12249 GCA_044222045.1 Candidatus Eiseniibacteriota bacterium | reverse complement strand
AGTACGTGAAGCTGAGGCCCGGGTACCTCCTCTGGGACGATGCGAACACCACCGGCTTCGACATCGGCGCGCTCTACCGACACACGTTCGCGCCGGCACGTGTGGCGGTCGGCTTCAACGCGCAGAACCTCGGACCGAGGATGAAGTTCGGCTGGTACGACGACGGCTTGCCGCTGAGCCGCAATCTCAAGATCGGCGCATCGGCCACGATGCCGCTGGTGGAAGCCACGGACGGGCTCGAAGTGGGCGGGACCGTCGTCTTCGACTACAACCACTCGTGGGTCACGGGTCACTACAACGTCGAGAACTACGGCGCCGAACTGTACGCCGCGCATACGCACCGGGTTCGCGTGGCGGCGCGCGTGGGCTACGTGAGCGACGACCTGGGCGAGATCACCGACGCGACGTTCGGCATCGGCCTGCGCGTGGCCGGGGCCAGCTTCGACTACGCCGCGATCCCGCAGGCGCGGAACTCGGGCCTGCCGCGCGTGAAGAAGTGGACGGTCGGACTCCACACCGACCTTCTGCTGGACTACTCGCCGCGCACTGATCGGCCCGGCCGCACGGATCGGCGGGCACCGGCGCAGCCGCGCAGGGCCCGGGCCGCGGCCATCGAGGGGACTTCCGACCCGCCCAGCCTCCGCGACAGGTCCCGGCCTTCCACGTAAGCGTTTCGGCTCCTAAGCTCGACCTGTCGGGCGAACCGGGAAGATCGAAGGGGCCGTGCCGAGATCTCGTCGACCGAGGTTGAGCGAACGAGCCCGACGGGGTGAATCCGCCGCCTGGCGAGCGATCTACGACGCCACCTGCGACCGCCTGTTCGCGTTCCTGTGCTGGCAGATCGGCGATCGCGACGAAGCCCGCGACGTGCTGCAGGAGACCTACCTGCAGGCGTTCCGCCGGCTCGACACGTGGCGAGCCGAAGCGCCCTTCGAGGTGTGGCTGCGCGCGATCGCGCTGGGCCGCTCGCTCGACTGGAAGCGCGTGATCCTGCGCCGCATCAAGCGCACGACGACGCTCGACGAGTCGACCGCGTCCGTGGACGCGGACATCCAGGGCGTGCGTTTCCGATCCGAGGACGGCGCCCTGCGCCGCGCGCTGCGCGGCCTGTCGCCGCACCAGCGTGCCGCGTTCCTGCTGCGCGAGTGGGAAGAGCGCAGCTTCCACGAGATCGCGGAGTTGCTCGGCTGCGCCGAGAGCACCGCCCGAGTCCACCACACCCGGGCCCGCGCGCACATGCGCGCCGCCCTGAGCGACCGCGAACACCTGCCGGTGGAGCGCGACTGGGAAGGACAGCAGACATGAAAGCGATCCTCGAGCGTCACGCGCAGCAACTTACGAGCGAAGAGCGGCAGTCGACCTGGGAACGCATCGTGGCGGCGCGCCGCGTGGAGCCGCGGACGAAGCGCTCGCGCTGGTTTCCGGCGGCCGCGGCGGCCACGCTGGCGACGGCGGCGGTGGCGGTGGTGCTGATGCAGCGCTGGCAGCCCGACGTGCGGCCCGTGGAGCCACAGGCCGCGCGGCCGACCGCGACCGCCGAGCGCACGGCGCCTGCGCCGGCGCCGGCCGATGGGGTCCAGACCGAGCAGTCGAGGCCGCGCGGAACAGCCGCCCGTCACCACGGCGCCGGCGGCCCGACCGGCCGCAACGCCGTTGCCGCGACGCGCGCTGGAGCGGGCGGTCGCGACGGCCGTTCCGCTCGACGTGGCCCGGACTCCCGCCCCGCCGCCGCCTGCCGCCGCGGTGATCCCGGCGACCGGTCGCCTCGCGGGCCGGGTGACCAACGACCACGGGCAGCCGGTGGCCTTCGCGAACGTGATCGTGCGCGGCACGCGTCGCGGCGCCATGACCGACGAGAACGGGTACTTCGCCATCCCCGGGGCGCCAGCGGGTGCGCACGCGGTGGACGTCCTGGCCATCGGCTATACGAAGACGTCGGTCGAGAACGTTCGGCTGACCGCGGACCAGACCACCACGGTCGACGTGCGCATGGGCCCCGAGATCGTGGTGCAGAACGTGGAGGAAGTGCAGGTGCGTGCCGAACGGCGGATCGGCAAGGCGGCTTCCAGTACCAGCCGCCGCGTCACTTCGGAACGACTGAGCGAGATCCCGGTGGACCATCTCGGCCAGGCGATCGCCCGGAAGCCCGGACCGCTGACGAAGGACGACGCCCTGCACTTTCGCGGCGGACGCTCGGGCGAGGTGCAGTTCCAGGTGGACGGTGTGCCCGTGGCGCCCGCGCCAGCGACCGGCGCCGTGCCCGCGCCCGCGCAGCCGAATGCGCCGGCGCGTCCCCCGGTGGTGCCCACCACGGGCGGGACCGCGCTGCCGAACGACGAAGCGTTCGACTCGATGTTCTTCCGGAACTACGGCGTCAACCCGTTCGTCGCGGCCGACGAGGATCCGCTGTCCACGTTCGCCGTGGACGTGGACGCCGCTTCGTACACGGTGACGCGGCGCTACCTGCAGCTCGGCGAACTGCCGCCCGCCGACGCCGTGCGCACGGAGGAGTTCGTCAACTTCTTCCCGCAGGGCTACCCGCGTTTCACGAACGACGACTTCCGGATCGTGACCGACGGCGCGCCGTCGCCGTTCGGTCGTGGTTACCAGCTGCTGCGGATCGGTCTCAAGGGTCGCGAGATCGACGACCGCAACCGAAAGCCCGCGCGGCTGACGTTCGTGATCGACGTGTCGGGCTCCATGCAGCGCGAGGACCGGCTCGAGCTCGTGAAGCGAGCGCTGCGGCTGCTCGTGGACCAGCTGCGCGCCGACGACGAGGTGGGCATCGTGGTGTACGGCACGACCGGGCGCGTACTGCTGGAGCCCCTGGCCATGGGCGGGGCGCCGGCGCGCGTGGGTCGTGTCTCGCGGCCGATGCCGGGAGCGCGGTCGGGAGCCTGGGGTGGCCGGGAGCGGCTGCTCGCGGCCATCGACGCCCTGCAGCCCGAGGGCAGCACGAACGCTGCCGAAGGCCTGCGGCTGGGCTACGAGATGGCGCGCCGTGCGCTGCGACCGGACGCGATCAACCGCATCGTGCTCTGCTCGGACGGCGTGGCGAACGTCGGCGTGACGGGGCCGGAGTCGATCCTGGCGCAGGTGCGCAAGGACGCCGACCGGGGCATTCACCTGACCACGATCGGGTTCGGCATGGGCAACTACAACGACGTGCTCATGGAGCAGCTCGCCGACCACGGCGACGGCAACCACTACTACGTCGACGAGATCGGCGAAGCCCGCCGCGTGTTCGTGGAGAACCTCACCGGTACGCTTCAGACCATCGCGAAGGACGCGAAGGTGCAGGTGGAGTTCGACTCCACGCGCGTGTTGCGGTACCGCCTGCTGGGCTTCGAGAACCGCGACGTGGCCGATCGCGACTTCCGCAACGACAAGGTGGACGCGGGCGAGATCGGCGCCGGCCACGAGGTGACCGCGCTGTACGAGGTGAAGCTGGCACCCGGCGTCACGAGCGGCACGTTCGCCACCGTGCGGCTGCGGTGGGCCCGGCCCGAGCACGAGGGCGCCGGCGCGCCGGTGGTGCGCGAGATCGAGCAGCGCGTGGACGTCGGCTCGCTGGCCCGCCGATTCGAGGACGCGAGCGCGCACTTCCGCCTGGACGCGGCGGTGGCGGAGTTCGCCGAGATCCTGAAGGGCAGCTACTGGGCGAAGGAGAGCCGCATGGGCGGCGTGTTGCCGGTGGCGAGGAGCGCCGCGCGCGACCTGCGGAGCGCGCCGGCCGACGAGTTCGTGAAGCTGGTCGAGAAGGCGGCGACGCGGCAGGCGGGGAGGCCGCCCGCGCCGGCGGGCGACGAGCGATAGCGCGTCGTGCCGCGGGGGACGCCGGCGGGCCGAGCACCCGCCGGCGTCGGCGCGGGGCGTGCGGGCCGTCCGCACTGGCGCGCCGCGGCCATTTCCGGTATCAGGCTCGGCTCGGACCCGTCCCACGGAGCGAGCCATGGACATCCGCATCGACGACCTGAGCGGCCCCGAGATCCGGCAGCTGCTCGCGGAGCACCTGCACGGCATGACGCTGCACTCGCCGCCCGAGAGCATCCACGCGCTCGACCTGGAGGGCCTGCGCCGGCCCGAGATCGCGTTCTGGACCGCGTGGGACGGCGCCGCGCTCCTGGGATGCGGCGCGCTGAAACAGCTCGACACCGCGCACGGCGAGATCAAGTCCATGCGCACCGCGTCCGCGCACCTGCGCAAGGGCGTGGCGCGCGCCGTGCTCGCGCACATCCTGGGCGAGGCGCGTCGGCGCGGGTATGAGCGTGTGAGCCTGGAGACCGGGTCGGCCGCGGCGTTCGAGCCCGCGCGCCGGTTGTACGCCGAGTTCGGTTTCGAGCCGTGCGGCCCGTTCGCCGACTACGTCGAGGATCCGTACAGCGTGTTCATGACGAAGCGGATGTGATGCGCGGCGGCGGCGCCGCAAGGAGGAACGCATGCCCACCCGGATCTACCGATACGCGACCGGATACCTCGTCGTGGAGTCGGCCGCCGACGGCACGGTCGTGCGCGAGGAGGCCGGACTGTCGCGTGCCCGGGCGCTCGACCTCATCCGTCCGCTCGGCTGGGGTGCGCGCGCCGAGCTGGAAGCTTTCGCCGAAGCCGACGCGCACCACGAGAGTGGCTGGACCGACCGCATGCGCCGGCTGGAAGCAGTGCGGGACCGAGCCGACCGAGGCGCGGGCACCGACGCGGACGCCGACTTCGTGCGCGGTCTGCTCGCGGACCCGGCATACCCGTACCGCCGGATGTTCCTGGTGGACACGCTGCGCATCCTCGGCAGCCGGGACGAGAGCCTGAGACTCGCCCTGCTCGTGCTGGCGCAATGGTCGTCGGGCGACGAGCCCGAGCTCGCGCTCCGGTTCGTCGCCGAACAGGCGCCCGAGCGGTTCGCCGGGGCGGCCCTGCGGTTGCTTCGCGGCGAGGCGGGCGTGGACCCGGGCCTGCGGAGCTGGGCGTTCGCGTGGGCAGGCCGTGTGCTCGTGAAGGCGCCTTCGGCGGAGCTGCTCGAGGCGCTCGCCGCGGTCGCCGGCGATCCGAAGGAGCACGAGGACGCACGCACCGCGGCGCAGCGCGCGCTGGCCGACGCCGCGGGGCTGCCATCCGACCCGCGCGCCGTGATCGAGTTCCGCCGGCGCGACGAGGAGTTGCCGTCGCTCGTGGCGCGGGTGCGGGAGCGGATGGCGGACGGCGGCTGACGCGCGGTGGCCGCCGCGGGCGAGGGGACGCGGCGACGGACCGATGGCCCCCCGCGGCCCCGCATGCACGGCGACCCGGCGTCGTGGTACTCGTTCGCGCCACGAGAGGCTCGATCGAGTCGCTGACCATGGAGCGGGTGCATGACGACGAAACGGTGGCCGCACGAAGGCGTCTACGCCCGCATCGGGCGCTCGCGCACGCACGGCGTGGGCGTGATCGCGATCCGCGACATTCCGGCCGGGACGCTCGTGTTCCATGGCGAAAGCGAAAGCGTGGTGTGGCTGTCGCGTGCCGCGGTCCGGCGGCTGCCCGCCGCCATTCGCAGCCTCTACGAGGACTTCGGCATGGTGTCGGGCGGCCGGATCGGCGTGCCGCCGTCGCTGAACCGGCTCTCGGTGGGCTGGTACGTGAACCACTCCGACCGCCCGAACGTCGAGGCGGGAGACGACGGCCGGTTCCGCGCGCTGCGCCGGATCCGCGCGGGAGAGGAACTGACCGCCGACTACCGCACGTTCGTGGACGAGCCGTTGCCGTTCCGGCCGAAGCGGCTCAGCCGGCACTCGGCGAAGGCTCGGGCGACACGCCCGGAGCTCCGCGCCCCGCGCGTGCGCCGCGCCGCCGGATGATCCACTCGGCCACCACCACGTTGATGACCCAGCCGGCGCCCATCATCACGGTGCGCGGCGTCTCCGTGGGCTGGCCCACCAGCAGGAACCACGGCAGGTGCGTCAGCACCTGCGTGCCGGCGCCGAGGCCGATCGCGTAGGCGCGCGTCATCCAGTCGCCGTGCGCGGCGAAGTCCCGGCGCCGGATCGCGTCCACCGCGAGCAGGATCGACACGACCATGCCGACGCCGAACACCAGCCGCAGCACGTAGAGCCCCTGGCCGTCGGCGGGCGGCCACGGGTAGTACCGCGCCATCCACAGCCCCGTGAGCGCGGCCAGCAGGCCGAGCCCCACGAGCACGCGCCCCGCCGCGCGGTGCCAGTCGCGCCGGCGACGCCGGAACGCGGGCGCGAACTGGAGCGCGCCGACGATGGAGTAGGGGATCACCGCCAGGATGTGCACCACCACGGGCAGCGGCATGGCGACGAAACGTGCGTTCGCGGGCGTCACGTCCGCGCCGCGTGCGAGTTCGGCGAGCCGGGCGGTGCCGGCGAGCGCCGGCACGAGGCTGAGCAGGATCAGCAGCACGGGGACGAGCCAGTCGGGGAGGCGTCGGGCGGTCATGGGGATCCTCCTCAGCGGGACACGAAGCGCAGGCCGGCGAGCAGCGCCACCGTGGCGACGGCGGCCAACAGCGTGCGGGCGAACGGAGCGTGGGCGGAGCGAGACGTGACGCGTGCGGCGGCGGAAACGGCGCTCGGGAAGGTCATCGGCATTCTCCTGGGTCGAGGGTGGTCGGGGGAATTCGGGTCGGGCCGGGATGGCCCGTGAGTGACGGGTGTCGCCGCCGCGTCATGCGGGCGGACGGGCGAGTGGCCTGCGCTCCCGCGTGGCGATCGCGAGCGAAACGAGCATGAGCGCCGTCGCGACTGCGAACGTGACGCGCATGCCGAACGCGACCGCGGCGGCCGGCGCCGTCGCGGCGTTCACCGCGCCGGACGCCGTCGCGAACACGGCGCCCATCGCGGAGGCGCCCGTGACGAGGCCGAGGTTGCGCGCCAGGCTGAGCAGCCCGGAGACCACGCCGCGGTGCGCGGGATCGACGCCGACCATCACGCCGGTGTTGTTGGCCGCCTGGAACAGCGCGTAGCTCGCGGTGACGAGCGCGATCGGCAGCACGTAGCCGGCGACGCCCGTGGCCGTGGGAAGCACCGCCAGCAGCAGCGCGCCCGACCCGATGCCCGCGAGCCCGGCCATCGTGGCCCGTCGCGCGCCGAAGCGGTCGACGGCGCGGCCGGCCGGGATGCCCGCGAGTGCGACCACGAGCGGGCCGACCGACAGGAGCAGACCCACGCGCGCGACGCCGAGGCCGAGCGCGCGCGCCAGGTAGAACGGACCCACCACCAGCGTCGCCATGAGCACGGTCGCGACCAGCGCGCTCGTGGCGAGGCCCGCGCCGAGCGCCCCGTGTCGCAGCAGGCCGAGGCGCACGAGCGGGTTCGTGACGCGCGTCTCGACCCGCACGAACAGCACGGCTCCGATCAGCGCGACGAGGCCCAGCGCGCCCGCCACCGCGCCGGCGTGCTCGCCGTGGATCGTCAGCGCCAGCGCGTAGGCGGCCAGCGCCGTGGTGAGCAGCGCCGTGCCCACGAAGTCGAACGTCTCCCGCGCGCCGGCCGGCCGCGGGCGATCCGCGGGCAGGTGCCGCAGCACGAGCAGCAGGCTCGCGAAGCCGATGGGCACGTTGACCAGGAAGATCGCGCGCCAGCCGACCGTGGCGATCAGCAGTCCGCCGAGCGACGGGCCGAGCGCGGTGCCGATCGCCGACATCGTGCCGAGCAGTCCCATCGCTCGGCCGATCCGCTCCCGCGGGACGGTGTCGCCCACGAAGGAGAGCGAGAGCGCCATCATGCCCGCCGCCCCCAGCCCCTGCGCCGCGCGCGCGGTGATCAGAAGGCCGAGCGTGTTCGCGACCGGCGGCCCACGAGGTCGCCGAGGCGGCCCGCGCCCACGATCAACGTGGTGATGGCGAGCAGGTAGGCGAGGACGATCCACTGGACCTGGGCGAAGGTGGCGGAGAAGGCGTGGGCGAGCGTCGGCAGCCCGGCGTTCGCGATGCTGGTGTCGAGCGACGACATCAGCATGGGGAACGAAAGGCTCGCGAGCGCCCAGCGGACGTCCGGCGCGGGACGGCGATCCTCGATCACGGTGGCGTTCGGCCAGGAAGTTTCGGTGTGCACGTGGGCTCCGCTCGGCTCGGGTGAACTTCGACGAGCGAAGCGTGCGGCATACCGGGAGGTGGCGGAAGACGCACCGGACGCACGGTACTCGTGCATGGGACGCCATGTCCCGATCCGGGCGTGGTAGCGTGCGCGCATGTCGACGCCCGATCTGAACCTGCTCGTCACCCTGGACGTGCTGCTGGCCGAGGGCAGCGTCGCCCGCGCCGCGCGCCGGCTGCACCTGAGCCCGTCGGCCATGAGCCGCGCGCTCGCGCGCCTCCGCGAGGCGGTGGGCGATCCGCTGCTGGTGCGGGCCGGTCGCGGGCTCGTGCCCACGCCCCGCGCAATCGAGCTGCGCGAGCGGGTGGGCCCGCTCGTGGAGGCCGCGAAGGCGGTGCTTCGTCCGGCCGAGGCGCTCGACCTCGGCCGGCTGGTCCGATCGTTGACGCTGCGGTCGGGCGACGGCTTCGCGGAGAACTTCGGGCCCGAGCTGATCGCCCGGGTGGCCCGCGACGCGCCCGGTGTGCGCCTGCGGTTCGTGCAGAAGCCCGACAAGGACAGCGGGCCGCTCCGCGAGGGCACCGTGGACCTGGAGACCGGCGTCGTGATGGAGTCGACGGGGCCGGAAGTGCGCACCCAGGCGCTGTTTCGCGACCGGTTCGTGGGCGTGGTGCGCGCGGGGCATGCGCTGAGCCGCGGCAAGCGGACGGTCGAGCGGTTCGTGGCCGGCCGACACGTGAGCGTGTCGCGCTCGGGCGTCGTGCAGGGGCCGATCGATCCGGCGCTCGCGGCGATCGGCCTGGAGCGCACCGTCGTCACGGTGGTGAGCGGCTTCGCGGTGGCGCTCGCGCTCGTGCGTGGCTCCGACCTGATCGCCAGCGTGCCCGAGCGTCACACCGGCAACCTCCGCGACGGTCTGTGCAGCTTCACGCTCCCGTTCCCGGTGCCCGAGATCACGATCTCATTGCTCTGGCACCCGCGACTCGACGCCGACCCCGCGCACCGCTGGCTGCGGGGCTGCGTGCGGGCGGTGTGCGGGGACGGAGGCGGGCGCACGAAGGCGTGACACGCCTGGCCGGCGCGGGACGGCCTCGCGATCCGCGCCCCGTGCGCGACCGCGATTGACGCTGCCCGGATCGGTCCCTATGGTCGGCGCGATGAACTTCCTGCGCGTGATCGCCCTGCTCGTCGTGTTGCTGCCGACGATCCTGCTGTCCGGACCCGCGTCCCTGCGGCGCGCCGGCGGTGCGGCACACGCGGTGCGGGAAGCCGCGCGACCGGAGATCGGCGCGCTCCAGTCCGCGACGCCGGCATCCGGTGGCACCATCGCGGACCCGTGCACGCCGCCCGACGCCGGGCAGTGGCTGGGCCGCGTGTCCGCGCCACGGACGCCCGTGCCCGATCCAGTGTTCCGGATCGCGTTCGCCGCACTCCCGGGGTGCTTCCCGCCCCGGCACGTGCGCGCCCTCGACGGGTTGCGGACGGAGGATGCCGCGGCGCGCGGGAACTTCTGCCGACGGAGCGTGCAGCGCCGGATCTGATCCCCCTGCCGAATGCCCGATCGCATCACGCGCGCGGAGCGACCGCTCCGCGGCGGGCACCTCGACGGCAGGAGGTATCGATCATGTTCCAGCTCCTCGTGGGCTCGGATGTTCCTTTCATGCGGCATCGCGGCATCGCGTACGTCGTCTCCGGTCTGCTCGTGCTGGCGACGATCGCGTGGCTCCTCGTGAACGGCGGGCCGCGGCTCAGCGTCGACTTCACCGGCGGCACGCTGGTCCACCTGCGCACGACCACCGCGCTGCCCGTCGCGGGCGTCCGCGACGCGTTCGACGCGGCGGGCCTGCGCGGCTTCGAGATCCAGCCGCTCGGCGGCAGCGGCTTCCACGAGCTGCTCGTGCGCTTCGGCACCACGGCGCCCGCGGAGCCGTGGCCGCGCGTCGAGGAGGCGCTGAGGAAGGCGTTCCCTGCGAATGCGGTGGAGCTGCGCCGCATCGAGTCGATCGGTCCCAAGGTGGGAAGCGAGCTGCGCGAGAAGGCGATCTGGGCCGTGCTCGGCAGCCTCGGGGCGATCCTCGCCTACGTGGGGTTCCGCTACGAGTTCAAGTTCGCGCTCGGCGCGGTGGTGGCGTTGCTGCACGACGTGTTCGTGACCGTGGGCGTGCTGTGCTTCTTCGAGCGGGAGATCTCGCTCACGGTGATCGCCGCGCTGCTCACGATCGCCGGCTTCTCGATCAACGACACGATCGTGATCTTCGACCGGATCCGCGAACGCGGCCGCTCGCTGCGCAGCGAGTCCCGCGAGCGCGTGATGGACGTCGCGGTCAACGAGACGCTCACGCGCACCGTCGTGACGACGCTCACCGTCTTCGCCACGGCGCTCCCGCTGCTCGTGTTCGGCGGCCCGGCGTTGTTCGACTTCTCGCTCGCGATGGTCGTGGGCCTGGTGCTGGGCACGTACTCCACCGTGTACGTGGCGAGCGGGCTCGCGCTCGACACGTGGCGGTGGCTCGACCGGCGGCGCGAGCTGAGCGCGAGGCCGGCGCCGCGCGCCCTCGACCCCGAAACGCCGCCGCTCGGGTGACGATCGGAGGACCCCGGTGATCGGTTCGCACGACTTCCTCACGAACCTCGCGCTGGTGCTGGGCGTCGCGGCGGTGACCACCGTCGTGTTCGAGCGGCTGCGCCAGCCGGTCGTGTTCGGCTACATGCTGGCGGGGCTGATCATCGGTCCGCACGTGCCGATCCCGCTCGTGGCCGACGAGGGCGTGGTCCACACGCTGTCCGAACTGGGCGTGATCCTGCTCATGTTCTCGCTGGGGCTCGAGTTCAGCCTGCGCCGGCTCGCACAGGCCGGCTGGCCCGTCGTGATCGTGGCGGTGCTCCAGAGCAGCGTGATGCTGTGGCTGGGCTACCTCGCGGGACGGGCGCTGGGGTGGCCCACGCTCGCGAGCCTGTACGCGGGTGCGGCGGTGGCGATCTCGAGCACCACGATCATCGTGAAGACCATCGCCGACCAGAAGGTGCGCGGCGCGTTCACGCGGTTCGTGTTCGGCATCCTGATCGTGGAGGACCTGATCGCGATCCTGCTGCTCGCGCTGCTGACGCCCTCGTCTCCCGGGGCGGCCACGGCCGCGTCACTCGGGCTGACCGTGCTGCGGCTGGTCGCCGTGCTCGCGGGCCTGCTCACGGTGGGCATGCTCGTGGTGCCGCGCGTGATGAGATTCGTGGTCGAGCTCGGCCGCTCCGAGATCACGCTCATCGTGTCGGTGGGCCTCTGCTTCGCCACGGCGCTGCTGGTGCGCGAGGTCGGCTACTCCGTCGCGCTGGGCGCGTTCCTCGCCGGCTCGTTCGTGTCCGAGTCGGGGCAGGGCGCGCTCGTGGAACGGCTCGTCGAACCGATCCGCGACGTGTTCGCGGCGGTGTTCTTCGTCTCCGTGGGCATGATGATCGTGCCGTCGCTGGTGGCCCAGCACTGGCTCGCGGTGCTCGGCTTCACGGCACTGGTCGTGGTGGGCAAGCTCGTCGCGGTGTCGGTGGCCACGTTCCTGACGGGCGCCGGCACGAAGTCCGCCGTCCAGACCGGCATGAGCCTGGCGCAGATCGGGGAGTTCTCGTTCATCATCGCGGCCGCCGGCATGGCGAACGAGTCCACGCCGCGCTCGCTGTACCCGATCATGGTCGCCGTGTCGGCGCTCACCACGCTCTCGACCCCGTGGCTGATCCGGTTCGCCGATCCGGCCGCGGCGTGGATCGACCGCAGCCTGCCGCGCCCCCTGCAAACGTTCGCGGCGCTCTACGGCACGTGGATCGAAAGCGCGCGCGCGCGCCCCGCGACGTCGACCGACCAGCGGCGCGTGCGCAACGCGATCCGCGGCCTCGCGCTGGACATGTGCGTGATCGGCGGGTTGTGCGTGGCCGCGGCGGTGTTCGCCGGGCCGTGGGGTGTGCGGCTCGCCGAGCGCACCGCGCTGACGGCCCAGCAGGCGCAGACGCTGCTGGCGGGACTCGCCGTGGCGGCGTCGGCGCCGTTCCTGATCGGCATCGTGCGCACGGGGCGCGTGCTCGGCGAGGCGCTCTCGCGCCGCGCGTTCCCGGACCCGGCGCCGCGCAAGCTCGACCTCGCGGCCGCGCCGCGGCGGTCGCTGACGATGGCCGTGCAATTGGGCACCGTGCTGCTCGTGGGAGCGCCGCTCGTCGCGATCACGCAGCCGTTCCT
>JBGAOB010000131.1:0-12246 GCA_044222045.1 Candidatus Eiseniibacteriota bacterium | reverse complement strand
ATCACGATGCCGCGGCGCGAGTTGCCGGCGCCGGTGAAGATGTCGGCTTCCCAGATGTAGTCGGCGTGGCCGGAGGGATCCGTGCACGACAGGGCGAGGCCGCCCGAGTCCGACACCGTGTTCGAGAGCACGCCCACCGTGTGGTCGCCGGACGGGTTGGCGTACGCGGGATCACTGGGGTCCAGCGTGGCGGGCAGCAACGTGCGGAACGTGTTGAAACCCGGCACCCACACGCGCGACATCGCGCCGTTCGGAACGGTTTCCTCGAACACCGTCACCTGCGCATGCGCCGCGGACGCGATCAGCACGAGCGCCGCCAGAACCGACAGACCTTTCACCAGCTTCATCGGGGATCTCCTTGGAGAGTTGCGAAGCGAAGTTGTCTTGCGCCTCGATGGGGATGATTCAGTGAGCCACCACGAGCCGGGCCGACGCGTCCGGGCGATCGGCCAGCCTTGCGAAATAGACGCCCGCGGGAACGCGTGAACCGTTCCAGTCGCGGCCGTCCCAGTCGGCGGAACCGGCCGCGCCCACGCGTACGCGCGCGACGCGACGTCCGTTCAGATCGAATACGTCCACCGCGTCGCCGGCGGCGCCCGCGGCGGTGAAGTGCACGCGCGCGGCGCCCCACACGGGGTTCGGGGACGCGGCCAGAGCGACGCGCGGCGCGCTCGAAGGCGCCGGGGCGCCGACGAGGCTGCCGGGCACGTTCGGTTCCATGTAGAAGATCGCGCACTCGACGTTGCCGGGCGTGAGGCCGCGGTCGCCGATCAGCGAGACGCCCGCGCGGTCGGTGAGCGAGGCCTGCCCGGTCAGGTGCAGCTTGCCGCCCGGGTTGCGCGCGGCGAGCCCGAAGAAGCGCTCGTCGGTGCGCGGCGTGTTCGTGAGGTTGGTCGCGCTCGTCCACGCGCCCGAACGCAGCACCACCGCCGAGATGTCGCCGAAGCCCACGCCGGTCACGATGCCCGGCAGGCTCATGTCGGCGGTCGCGTCGATGTTCGCGTCGCTGAACGTGAGGAACGCCACGTACGTCTCGGCGCCGTCGGCCGAGAAGCCGACCTGCGGCCAGTCGACGCTGATGGTGTTGAAGCCGGCGAGCGGGCCTGCGAGGCCGTTGTCCACGTCGTCGTAGCGATCGGCGACGCCCGCCGGCACCTGGTACACCGTTTCGACGCCACGGTTCGGGCTCCAGTGGCGGATGCGGCTGCGGTGATCGAAGAACACCACCGAGCTGCCGGCGCGACGCGCCTGCAGTTCGCTCCACACCACGTTCGGCGTCGTGTCGTTGTACGCCAGGTGGCAGTGGATGTACGCGCGGAACTGCGTCGACGTGGAGTCGCCCGCGGTCACCTGCGCGTCGGTGTAGTTCGTCAGGTTGCGCGTGGTGATCGTGGACGGCTGGAACGTGCCGTTGGACGACTCGATCAGGTACACGTTGCCGCCGAAGTCACCCACCGCGATGCCCACGCGGCCGTTCGACGACGTGGCCAGGCTCGGGAACGCGGGACGGCCGTCGCGGAACATCGACGGCGTGTACGGCAGGGTCCAGTTGCCGAACTGCCAGCCCACCGGGCAGACGAACGCGGCGCCCGACTGCGCGAGGTAGCTCACCTGGAAGCGCGTGGTCTCGTCGTACTGGCCCGCCACGGGCTCCTCGCCGATCAGCGTGAACGAGCCGTTCGGGTTCGCGGAGATCTGCGGGAACAGCATGCTCGGGCTCACGATCGGCGACAGGTAGCCCTGCCACGTCGATGCGCCCGGCGCGCTCTGCAGGTACATCGCACCGCGCAGGTCGCAGCCGTCCTCGTTCATGTGCTGCGACACGGCGGCGCGACCCGACGGCGTCACCGTGAGCGTACCGAAGCCGCCGAGTCCGTCGGGGGCGCACTGCGGGCACGCGAGCGAGGGCTGGCGCACCTTGCCCGTGCGCGTCCACGTGCCGCCGGCGTCGCGCCACGCGTAGCCCATGCCGCGGTTCGGGTGCGGCTGCGGCGCGGACAGGTTCGGCGGGCAGCCGCCGCCCAGCTCGCAGAACTCGTCCTCCCACGCGATGTGCACCTGGTTCGCCGCGTCCACCACGATGCGCTGGCCGAGCGAGCCCATGTCCTGCAGATCGTAGTACGTGGAGTCCACCGCGATCGCGCCCGACGCCAGCGGCACCGGCACGAACTGCACCGACGACGTCGTGAGCGGTGCGGCGACCGGCTTGGACAGGTCGAGGATCGCGCGGCCTGCCGGGTTCGCGGACGTGCGGGCCAACGCGGAAGCGGCGGGGATCGACGCGGCGAGCAGCAGGGCGAGGAGCAGCGACGAGCGGCGGAGATCCATCACGAAGCCTTCCGGTTGCGCACGGGAGCCGGCAGCGCGACGTCGCGACGGATCGCGAACGACCACGTGCGGCCCGCCTCGGGAATGAAGCTGAGCGGTTCGCGGTAGCGGGTGTTCGTCAGGTTGCGCACGGCCATCGTCAGGCGCGCCCCGTACACCGTGGCCGAGACTTCGGCCGATGACGTCCAGAACGCCGGCCGCGCCACCGTGGTGTCGCGGTTGATCACGGCGTCGGTCCAGCGGCCGCGCACCGACACGAGGCCCTGCGGCAGGAACTTCGCCGGGAAGCGCAGGTCGAGCGTCGCCTTGCTGGTGCCGAGGTCCGGAATGGGCTCGCCGGTCTTCACGTCCTTGCCGCGCGGGAACGCGACGTTCGCCGACCACGTGAGCGCGCCGGTGCGCAGGTCGGTCTGCGCCTCGACGCCTTCGAGGCGGGCCCTGCGCACATTCGTGTACTGGAAGCGCGGCACGCCGTAGAGCTGGTCGAGGTACTTGAGCGTGATCAGGTCCTGCACGTCGGAGCGGTACGCCGACACCCGCGCCGTCGTGAGCCGGCCGCCGAACGCGTCGGCCATGCGCAGGCCCAGTTCGGTGGTCACCGACTTCTCGGCGTCCAGGTCGGGGTTGCCGAACAACCGCAGGCCGCCGTGGAAGCTGTCGTTGTAGTAGCGCTCCTCCAGGTTCGGAGCGCGGAAGCCGCTGCCCAGGTGCGTGTACGGCGTGAACGCGCCGAACGGCCGCGCGAGGCCCAGCTCGTAGCTCCAGCGCTGGTCGATCACGTCGAGCCGCGGCGTGAAGCTGCGCTCGGTGGAATCGGCGCGCGAGTGCAGCCAGTCGTAGCGCGCGCCGGTCTCGAACTTGATCGCGAACGGGGCGTCGAACGACGCGAACGCACCGCCGGCCCACACGTCGCGGCGCGCGTTCGGCACGCTCTCGGACGCCTGCGACACGTCGGACACGGTCGCGCCGGCCAGCGTGCGCACGACGGTGTTCGTGCTGCGCGGGCCGCTGGTGCTCTCGTTGCGCCACTCGCCGTACATGCGCACGGGGCCCTTCTGCACGGACGGCTGGATGCTGCGCGACCACGTCACGATGCGGTCGCTCGCCTGCACGCTGCGCGTGCCCACGGGGCGCTGGCGCACGAAGTTCGTGTCGACCGTCATCTCTTCGTACCTGGTGCCGAAGCGCTGCTGCACGGCGAGCAGCTTCATCTCGGGGCGCAGACGATCGCTCTTCGGCATCGAGAACTCGAGGCGGTCCACGTCCCGCGCCTGCAGCGGGAACTCACCGCGCGCGCCCGAGTTGTTGCTGAACGCCGGCAGGCCGATGTCGTAGGCCGCGTGACGCGAGTGTTCGGCGTCGAACGTGGCCGCGCCCAGCCGGTACGCGAGCCGGCCGGTGACGTCCTGCTCGTGGTGGCCGCTGTTGCCCACGCGACCGTCGGGCGTGTTCAGGTACTGGAGCCGGCCGAGGCCGCCCGACAGCTCGGCGCCCAGGTTGTGGCCCATCACGCGCAGCCGCGCGTACTCGCTCTGCTCCTGCCCCGGCTCGCTGACGCGGCCCGACAGCGTGAGCGTGGTGGCGGGCGTCGCCGCGAACAGGCTGCGATGGGTGACCTGGTTCACGACGACGGCCATCGCGTCGGAGACGTACTGCGCGGTGCCGTGTGGCGAGCAGCACGTCGACCAGTGCACCGAAGACGTCGGCGCGGCCACGGGCTGTCTCGGATCGGCACCGAAGCCGGCCGTCAGGGTTCGGACGCGTGCGCGCGAACGCGGCGGCGGCGGCGAGCAGCGACGCGTCACGAGCAGCAGGGCGAACGCCGGGCGGCGGAGCACATCCATGCGGATGCACTCCGGTTCCTGCGCGCGAATCGCCGGCAGCGCCACGTCGCGGCGGACCGCGAACGACCACGTGCGGCCCGTCTCGAGGATGAAGCTCAGCGGCTCGCGGTAGCGGGTGTTCGTCAGGTTGCGAACGGCCATCGTCACGCGCGAACCCAGCAGCGTGGTCGAAACCTCGGCGGACGCGGTCCAGAACGCCGGCGCGCGCCACGGTCGTGTCGCGGTTCTTCACGGCGTCCGTCCAGCGGCCGCGCAGCGAGATCAGGCCCTGCGGCAGCCGCCGCGAAGCGCAGGGTCGAGCGTCGCGCGCGACGTGCCGGGGTCGAAATCGGCTCGCCCGTCTGTACGTCCTTGCCGCGCGGGAACGCGACGTTCGCCGACCACGTGAGCGCGCCCGTGCGCAGGTCGGTCTGCGCTTCGACGCCTTCGAGCCGCGCCTTGCGCACGTTCGTGTACTGGAAGCGCGGCACGCCATAGAGCTGGTCGAGGTACTTGAGTTCAGGTCCTGCACCTCGAACAGTACACCGACACGCGCATTGGCTCAGCCTGCCGCCGACGCGTCGAGCGCGCGCACACCGAACTCGGTGGTCAGCGACTTCTCGGCGCGCAGGTCGGGGTTGCCGAACAGCCGCAGCCCGCCGTGGAAGCTGTCGTTGCTGATAGCTCTTCCAGGTTCGGCGCGCGGAAGCCGCTGCCCAGGTGCGTGTACGGCGTCAGCACGCCGAACGGCCGCGCCGCGCCGGTCTCAGCTCACGCGCTCGTCGACCACGTCGAGCTTCGGCGTGAAGCTCAGTTCGGTGGAGTCGGCGCGCGAGTGCAGCCGGTCCCAGCGCGCGCCCAGCTCGAGCTTGATCGCGCAGGCACGACGAACGACGCGAACGCCGCCCGCCCACACGTCGCGGCGCGCGTTCGGCACGCTCTCGGACTGGCCTGCGTGCTCGACGACGTGGCGCCCGCCAGCGTGCGCACGACGGTGCCGGTGGCGCGCGGGCCGCTGGTGCTCTCGTTGCGCCACTCGCCGTACATGCGCACGGGGCCCTTCTGGACCGAGGCTGAATGCTCTTGGACCACGTCACGATGCGGTCGCTCGCCTGCACGCTGCGCGTGCCCACGGGGCGCTGGCGCACGAAGTTCGTGTCCGCCGTCATTTCCTCGTACCGGTGCCGAAGCGCTGCTGCACCGCGAGCAGCTTCATCTCGGGGCGCAGGCCGCCGCTCTTCGGCATCGAGAACTCGAAGCGGTCGAGGTCGCGCGCCTGCAGCGGGTACTCGCCGCGCGCGCCGGAGTTGCGCTGAACGCCGGGCAGGCCGATGTCGTACGCCGCGTGCCGCGAGTGCTCGGCGTCGAACGTGGCCGCGCCCAGCCGGTACGCCAGCCGGCCGGTGACGTCCTGCTCGTGGTGGCCGCTGTTCTCGATGCGGCCGTCGGGCGTCGAGAGGAACTGGAGGCGGCCGAGGCCGCCGGACACCTCGGCGCCCAGGTTGTGCCCCGTCACGCGCAGCCGCGCGTACGTGCTCTGCTCGCCGCCCGGCTCCGTGAGCGTGGTGGCGCGGCCCGACAGCGTGCCAGCGCGTCGGTGGCGTACTGGCCGCGAACAGGCTGCGATGCGTGACCAGGTTCACGACGCCGGCCAGCGCGTCGGAGCCGTACTGCGCGCTGCCGGCCCCGGGCTGCAGCTCGAGCGTCTCGAGGCGGTCCACCGACACCAGCGAGGTCTGCGCGCCGTGGCCGCGACCCGACTGCAGCCGCACGCCGTCCACCATCACCAGCACGCGCTCGCCGGAGAGTCCGCGCAGCGATACGCGTGACGACCACGGGCCGGTCTTGGCGAGTTCGACGCCCGGTGCGCTCAGCAGCGCGTCGGCGGTGGTCATGGGAAGGAAGCGGGCGAGCTTGCCGCGCTCCATGCGCACGGTGGTCGCCGAGCTGCGCTCGGGGAGCTTCTGCCGGTCGGTGTCCACCTTGACGGTGGGAAGCACGGTCACCGTGTCGGCGACACCCTTCTTCTCGGGGGTCGGCTGGGCCGCGGACTGGGCGAATGCCGGCTGCGCCGAGAGGAGCGCGAACACAGCTCCGAACGAGACCACCAGGCGAGTGCTCATGACGTGGGCATCATCGTCTCCTGAAACGACTTGCACCATTGGCAAGGGTCCGGACAGGCGCTCCGTAGGACTACGGCATACCTAAGGAGAGGAGGCGGCTGGTACCCCGGAACCCAATGGAGAACGCCGGAATGGCAGGCTCCCTGTCCGAACCCGGTGCGCCCCATGGTGATCGCGGGACTTCCCGGGCGGCTCCTGCCCCGCGAGCGCGGGCGGCCCTCGCATGCGACTTGCGGCAACGCGACCCCGGGCGCGTCAGGGAAACGTCACGCGCATCGTGCGGCGGCAGGGCGAAGGTCGCGCGTGCGCGGTCCGGGGGAGCCTGTCGCGCTGGCCATTGCGGGACGCTCGGCGCGGACGTGACGCGATGCGCCGCGACGCGCGCGTGTGTGCTGCGCGTCGCGAGGCGCTCACTGCTCGCCGATCAGCCCTTCCTTCACCGCGAGCTGCGTGAGCAGCGCCACGCTGCGCACGTCGAGCTTGCGCATGAGGCTCGCGCGATGGCTCTCCACGGTGCGCACGCTGATGTCGAACTGCGCGGCGATCTCCTTGCTCGTGAGTCCCTTCGCGATGCCCACGAGCACTTCGCGTTCGCGCGGCGTGAGCGCGTCGAGCGGGCTCGCGTCGCCGCGCAGGCTGCCGAGCAGCGCCTGCTGCGCCGGGCCGCCGAAGAACGGCCGGCCCGACATCACGCTGTCCACCGCGGCGATCAGGTCCTGCACGGCGAGGTCCTTGAGCAGATAGCCGTCGGCGCCTTCCTTGACGGCGCGCGTCACGTACTCGGCCTGCGCGTGCATCGTGAGCACCACGATACGCACGTCGGGCGCAATGTCGCGCGCCTTGTGCAGCACGTCGAAGCCGTCGCCGCCGGGCATGTTGAGATCCAGGATCAGCACGTCGGGCTGCAATTCGCCGAGCACCTGCAGCGTCTGGTCGCCGCGCTCGGACTCGCCCACCACTTCGAAGCGCGACTCGGTCTCGAGCACACGGCGCACGCCCGCGCGCACGATGGAATGGTCGTCCGCCAACTGGATGCGAACCCGTCTCGTGTTCACGACACACCTCCCAGGGGCACTCTCGCCTCCACGCGCAACCCGCCGCGGCGCGACGGCCCCAGCGTCAACTCCCCGCCCGCCGAGCCCACGCGCTCCTTCATGCCGAGCAGACCCATGTGCGGCGAGTGATCGGCGCGCAGCCCCTGGCCGTCGTCCTCCACCACCAGCCGCGCCACGCCGTCGCTCGCACGCAGGTCGACCCACGCGTGCTGCGCGCCCGAGTGGCGCGCCACGTTCGTGAGCGCCTCCTGCGCCACGCGGTACAGCGCCACGGCCGGCTCGCTGGGCCAGGTCTCGCGATCGTCGGCCTCGAACGCCACGTCCACGCGCGTGCGCGTGCCGAAGTCCTCGATCATCGCGCGCAGCGCCGCCGTGAGCCCGAGGTCGTCCAGCGCCTGCGGGCGGAGCAGGTTGCTGACGTTGCGCACCTGGTCGAGCACGCGCGCCACCAGCGCGCTGGCTTCCTTGCGGCCCTCCAGGTCGAGCTCGATCTTGACGGCCGTGAGCGCCTGGCCCGCTTCGTCGTGCAGTTCGCGCGCGATGCGCCGGCGCTCTTCTTCCTGCGCACGCAGCAGCAGCTGCGTGAGCTGTTCCAGTTGCTGCGTGCGGCGCTCGAGCGCGGCGCGCTCCTCGCCGAGCACGTACGTGAGCGTGCCCATGGCCACCAGCACGATGAACGCCACGTCGATGAACACGCCGTACAGCACGCCCTGCCCGAGCGCGCGCAGCAGCGGGTAGTCCAGGTGGTGCAGGCCCCACAGCGTGAACGACCACGCCAGGATGCGCGCGCCCGTGGACGGCTGGCGGCGCAGGTGGCGCCAGAACACGCCGCCCGTCCACAGCGTGACGCCCGACAGCACGATCGCACCGCTGGTGCCGGCCACCGCCATGTCGTGGATCACGAACACGCTGAACGCGGCCCAGCCCACCGCCAGCACGCCGAGCAGCCAGTAGTGCGGCCGCCAGCGCACCGGCCCCGAGAACTGCGTGGCCGCCAGCAGCAGCAGCAATCCGCCCACCATGGCGCACGCCTGGTGGAAGAACAGCCACACCTCCTGCCGGTGCACCAGGTAGGCCGAGATCGCGGCGAGCCGGCCCACGTACAGGAGCCATGCCCACGCCCACGTGGCGTGGAACCGCTCGCCGCGCTGGCGCCACAGGCCCAGGTGCACGGCCGCCAGCGCGAGCGTGGCGAGCGCCTGGAAGCCCAGCGCGGAGAGGTCGAGGTAGTGCGTCTCGGAAGGCATGGCCGCGGCAGAATACAGGCGACGCGCAGGCCGTGCAGCGCGCCGGGCGCCCGGCGGGCGGCTGGGAGCCGGGGCCGGCAGTTCAGGCCCAGCGAACGACGCCGCGGAATCCCGCGACCGGAGCGTCGTTCCCTGGCGCCGTCGGCCGCCGCGTGTGCTGCACTTCCGTCTGGCCGAACGGCCACCGGGACCGGCTCCCGGAACGAGGCAATCGGAGGTTTCACATGCGGCATCGGTTTCGCCCGGCCATCGCGCTGGCCCTGCTCGCGGTGGTCGCGCTCGCGAGCGGCTGTGGCAGCAAGAAGAGCAGTCCCACCGCGCCAGGGCCCGCCGGCGGCGGACCCAGCTTCGACTTCTCGTTCGCCAGCGTGGGCACGTCGCACGCCATCACGTTCCCGAACGAGGGGCACTTCGGTTACCACTGCGCGCCCCACCGCACGTCGGGCATGACCGGTGCGGTGCACGTGACGAGCGGCGCCCCCGACAGCGCGACGGTCGAAGTGGGCCCCAACGGCACGACCACGTTCTCGCCCGCCACAGTGGCCATCAGGCCCGGCGGCACCGTGCGCTGGGTGCGACCCGGCACGTCCTCGCTCGGCAACCACACCGCGACGAACGACTGAGTCGCGAGCACCTCGCCCCCGAGCACGAAGGCCCCGGTGGATCCGCCGGGGCCTTTCGTATCGGGACGTGCGGGGTCGCTGCAGGCGCCCGTCGCCGGCCCGGCCCCCGTCCCCGTGCGAGGCCACGCCGGCCGTCGTGTCGCGTGGCGGCTGCGATCGTGTGGCGCGCACGCCACACGCCGCGGCGCACGCCGCGCCCGCGGGCCGTGTCGCCGAAGCGTCAACCGGCTGGGCGGCAGTCGCTTGAAACGAGGTCGCGCTGCTGGCACGCGGGCTGCGATGGGACTCCGTCGAACCGCATCGTTCGCAACGGAGGACGCCATGCTCGGAACCACCAGGACCCGCTGGACCGCCATCGCACTGATCGCGACGACCTCGCTGCTCGCGCTGGCCCCTGCCGCGAATGCCGACCACGGTCGTCACCGTGGCGCCTATCGCTACAAGGGCATGCCGGTGGTGCACGTGGAGCACCGCAGCTCCTGCGGCCCGCGTTACGTGGTGCGTGAAGGAAGTGCGGGGCCGCTGATCGCCGGCCTGGTCGGTGGCTTCGTGCTGGGGAGCGTCATCAACAGCGCCCCGCGGCGCGTCGAGTACGTGGAGCAGTACCGCTACTACGACCCTTACGAGGGCGACTGGTACGACTCGATGGACAGCTACTGGCACCGCTCGCGCTACTGCCGCCATCCGCGCGTACTGCGCGTGGTCGAAGTCCGCAGCGGTGACTGCGTGCGGGTGATCCGCTGGAACGACGGCCGCTGGAACGAGTGCGAGCGCGGCGGTCGCTGGGATCGTGGCTACGACCGCGGTTACGACCGCGGCGACGAGCGGGACAACGGTCGCTACGACGACCGGCGTTACGACGACGACGGTCGCGGTTACGACCGCGACGAGGACAGGGACCGCTAGACGCGAGTCCCGAACGAGGTGGGGACACGGCGGTTGGGCTGGAACAACGGGGAGCGTCCAGGCCAAAACGGTGGACCCACTGTTTTCGGAAGGGCGGTGCCGAAAGGCGCCGCCCTTTCGACATGAGCAGGGAGTCGTCGCCGCGCGGCGCGATTGAAGCCATGCGGACGCGCGAAGGCGACGGCGCGACGTGGCGGCGCGACGTGGCGGCGCGACTTGGCGGCGCGACGTGGCGGCGCGACTTGGCGGCGCGATGTGGCGGCGCGATGTGGCGGCGCGAAGGCGGCAGGCCACGTCGCTCACGGCACCTCGCACGGCGGCACGCGAGACCGGACGGCACTCTCCTGCGTCCGGAAGCCGTCCGGCAGCACCTTGCGGGCGCTGCGCGGCGCCAGGCTCCGGATGGCCACGCGCAGCCGAGCCTCGATCGGCGCGTCGGGAATGACCTCGGCTTTCGCCGCGGCGAGGCGTGCCCGCTCGAGCGAGCAGCCGAGCGAGCGCAGGGCCGGAACCAGCTCGTCGATGCGAGCCTTCGCCGCGGCGGCGGCGGCTTTCGCCTGCTGATCGGCGGCCTGTTGCCGGGCGCGCTCGGCCGCGGCGGCGGCCTTCGCCTCGACGGCGACGGCCGCACGCGTCTCGCGCTCGGCGACTCGCGCGGCCCGCTCGGCTTCCGCCGACGCGCGTCGGTGCTCGCGATGGGCTTCGCGCTCGGCACGTTCCGTTTCGCGTTGCTCGTGAGCCCGCGCGCGATCGGCCTCGCGCTCGGCACGCTCCGCTTCGCTCTGATCGCGGGCCCGCGCGCGGTCGGCCTCGCGCTGCGCCCTCGTCGCGTCGCGCTGCACCTTCGCGGCCGCGCGCTTCGCCTTCGCTTCCTCGCGCCTGCTCTGCATGAAGTGCCGGCCGTAGAGCTTCTCGGCCGCGTGCAGGTTGTGCGCGCGGCAGCGCAGCCGGATGTTGCCCAGCGAGCCGTCGCCGCCGCGGTCCGGCGGGATGATGTGATCGAACTGGAGGTCGTGCGTTTCGTTGCACCGCTTGCCGTTTTCGCCCACGAACGTGCAGCGCGCATCGTCGCGCTTCCAGCACAGGCGCATCACCACCGGCGTGATATGCCACGGGTCCTTGGAGCCCCGGCACCGCCCAGTACCGGCGCCAAGCTTGCGCATGAGGAGGTCGTCTTCGAGCAGGCGGAACGCGCGCTTGAGGACGCCGGCGATGTCGTGCGGCGACACGCCGCGACCCCGCAGTGCCTGGATGCGGCGCAGCATGTCGCAGGTCTCCTGGTCGAGGGTCACCTCGAGCGCCCAGGCGTCGGCGGAGATCGGCGTGAGGCGGTCGCGGCGGAAGGGCGCCGACGCCCCGGCGGCAGGCGACGTGGCGGCGAGCAGCGCGCCGAGGTCGCCTTCGAGCGCAGACGAGCCGACTCCGCAGCCCGCCTCCGGACCCGCATCGCCCTCAACATGCCCCGGGGCATGTTCTTTTTCTTGAGAACTGGCCGATTTCGTTAACACGGCGGCCGCCGCACCCGGCCTCGGGAACCTGGCCGCCAGCAGGTACTCGATCTCCGCCTTGCTCCGACCGGCCGCCGCCGCGATCAACTCGTCGACGTTGTCAGCGGTCAGTTTCGGCGCGAGCAGGCACACGCCACTCAGGTGCAGTCGCCCGTCGGCCACCGCATCGAAGAGCACCGGGAACTGCCGGGCCGCACGGGCGGCGTGCAGGCGCTTGCTCGCCCCGTCCTCCGAGTAGCCCAGCTCGCGGACGCAGTAGACAAACATCGACGAGCACGCCTGGTCTCGGTACAGCTGCCGGGCGTCGAACTCGGCGATGTGTGCGAGCACCGCCGCCGTGGCGGTGCGCTCGATCGGCACCGCGGCGAGCAGGCCCTTCTGAACGTCGTGGTCTTCGAGGTGGGACAGCGTGTAGCTCGGCATCGCGAACTCGCGTCGGGGGCGAGTCGTCGCGGGGACGATCACTTCATAGCACGAGCGTTTTCGACCGCCACACGCGCCCGCACGCCGCGAAACGAAGCCGATCGCGACACCGCGCGAACGAAAGCGCGCGTCGCGCCGTACACGCGCAATCCCGGCACGCACGAGCGCAGCCGCAATGGAGGCCGCGAACTCGCGCCTCCACCCCGCCGG
>JBGAOB010000130.1:0-12375 GCA_044222045.1 Candidatus Eiseniibacteriota bacterium | reverse complement strand
GCTTGCACATCTCGCGGATGCACAGCATCACGCCGCGCCCGGTGGCCTCGCGCCGGCCCAGCGAGCCGCCCACTTCGAGCGGCTTGCCCGTGACCACGGCGTATTCGTTGCGGCGCTCGTGCATCGAGTAGGTGTCCACGAACCACGCCATCACCTGTTCGTTCGTGTTCACGTCCGGCGCCGGCACGTCGCTCTCGGGGCCGAACAGGTCCGACAGGTCGGCGGCGTAGCGGCGCGTCAGGCGCTCGACCTCGCCCATCGACATCTTGCCGGGGTCGCACTGGATACCGCCCTTGCCGCCGCCGTAGGGGATGTTCACCACGGCGCACTTCCAGGTCATCCACGCGGCGAGCGCCGAGACTTCTTCCAGCGTCACGTCGGGGTGGTACCGGATGCCGCCCTTGGCCGGCCCGCGGATGATCGAGTGCTGGACACGGTACCCGGTGAACACCCGGATCGAGCCGTCGTCCATGTGCACGGGCAGCGAGGCGATGGTGGTGCGGCGCGGCCGCTTGATCATCTCCTTGAGGCCGGGATCGAGCTGCAGCCGGGCAGCGGCCTCCTCGAACTGCTTCTCGGCATTCTCGAGCGGGTTCAGCTCCTGCGAGGCCTGGACGCCAACGGCGGACATGGTTCCTCCACAGCGCGACGATCGGGAAACCCGGCTCTCCGCACGAAGAACGTCGAAGGCGGGCGGGGATGAGCGAAAGAGGGCGGCAGTATAGCCCTGCCCGGAAAACGGCAACAAGAGTTCGGCCGGATCGTTGCTAGGGCGACCAGGCCCCGGGTGCGGGGGCCGTCGGGGGCCGGGTCGGGGATTGCGGTCCGCCGACCCGTGCGGCCGCGGCCGGCGCGCGGCGTGCTGGAGGCCGCTTCGCGTGGACCGGAAGCAGGCGCGCCGCCGGGCCATCGGCACGGCGGCGCGTCGCGGGACGATCCGTGGCGGCTAGGGGCGCTGGCGGAACAGGTGCTTGATGTAGCCGAAGGACACTTGCCGCGGGTCGCTCAGCGACACCGCATCCCCGGCGCCCGGCACGGCGGCGCGGGCGGCGGCCCCGCCCGGCGATGCGGCGGGAAGCGGCGTGTCGCGCTCCCATTCGCCGGCCGGCGTGATGCGCATGTTCACCGAAACGATGCGTTCGCTCCCGGCCTTCGCGAGCGCCGTGGCCAGCAGCCCGCCGCCCGTGCTGACGGTCTGATCCTCCCAGCGATCCACCCACCAGCGCGTGGAGTCGGGCAGGAAGCCGCGCTGCGCGAGCGCGGGCGGAATCGCGGCCGAGTCGCCGCGCACGAAGAAGTAGAGCCCGCGACCCTGCGTCTCGTACGACTGGCTCTCGGTGCGCACGGTCAGGGCGACGGTGGTGAGGATGGTCCAGTGCCACTTGTTCCGGTGGCCCGGGCGCGAGTCGAGGTTCTTGCGCAACGTGGGGTCGAACGTCAGCGAGATGCTCGTGGCCGGCGGTTCGCTGCCGCCGCCGTTGCACAGGTTGCGGAACGAGATGATCTCGTCCTCGCGGTGCAGGATGCCGTCGCGATACGCCTGCCCGGTCGAGTCGGTCGCTCCGAAGACGAACTCGTAGTCGTCGGTGAAGATCTCCTCGTACAGGTCGGGCGCGCGATTGGTCCAGCACCACTGCAGCAATCGCAGCGTGTTCTCGGGTGACGTCGGGCTCGGCGCGGTGGACGCCGTTCCGCCCTCGCGGAACACGAGCGGGTCGAACGGATTGAAGCAGCCGGCGAGCGTGGTCGCTCCGATCGCGAGCAGCACCCACGCGAGCCACTTCGCGCGTGCACGGAGGCGCGCGTCGGACGGATGCCGTCGTTCGCGAAGGCCGGCGTCGTGGCGGGTCATCGGTGACGTCCTCCTACCGGGGGAGCGAGTTCAGCCGCCGCCAACCCATCGACAACGGGTCGGTGTTCGGGCCGACGGCCGGGTGATAACGGTCGGTCCACTGCGTGAGCGCCCAGCGAGAGTCGGACTTCTGCATCGTCAGCGTGGCGATGCCGAAGGCGATCGTGTCGTTGGTCGCATCCACTTCGTTCACGGCCCAGACGGCATAGTAGCGCTGGTAGATCACCTGCCCGTTCGCCTGGTTGTCGTCGTCGGCGCCGAGCGTGTTGTCGCGCCAGAAGCGCATCTCGTAGTTCGCGTCGCGCAAGCCCACCAGGCCGGGGAAGAGGTAATTGCGTTCGTTCGTCTTGCTCCAGTTGGCGGGGGCGAACGCGAACAGGGCGCGCACGTCGTCGGGGGTCGTGGCGAGGAACGCGTCGGAGAGGGCGTCCGCGTAGGCCGTCGCTCCGGCGGTCTTCGCGGCCATGGCGCGCGACATGGTCGCCAGCACCGAGTCCGGCAGGTCGAAGTTCTCCAGCACCACCTCGCCCGTCGTGGGGCGCGACATGGTCGCCAGCACCGAGTCCGGCAGGTCGAAGTTCTCCAGCACCACCTCGCCCGTCGTGGGGCGTTCGGGCGTGGCCGGCTTGAACGGATTCACGCAGCCCGCGAGCAGCGGGAGCACGAGCAGCAAGGCGAATCGCAGGGGCGTACGCATCAGAGATTCCACGTGAAGGCGAGTGACCCGCTCCAGTACGACTGCTCGGAGCGGGGCGACGGCTGCGGTACGCCGTTCGTGTAGCCCGTGGACCGGTCGGAGACCAGCTTGCGGCCGATGTCGCCCGTGAGCAGCCCGCGCCCGATCGGCTTGTTCAGGTGCGCCGAGCCGTCGAAGTTCAGCGTGCGACTGCGGCGCTGCGGCACGTTCACGCCGTTCTGGTTGCCGAACCGCGCGATCTCCGTGTAGTTCGGAGCGATCGACAACGACAGCGCGTTCGACACCATGTAGTCCACGCTGGAGCTGAGGGCGTAGTTGCGGCTCTCGTCCGACGGGAGCAGGTAGTACTGGCCGTCGTTCTGGAGCTGGTAGCTGCCCTTGGGCTGGTCGCCGAGGTTGTGCGTCATCTGGATGCGCAGCCGCGGCGTCACCTGCGCCATCAGGGTGGTCACCGTGGTGTAGTTGAGCGACAGGTCGTCGCGCTGGTGTGCGAAGGGGTAGAACCGGTACTCCGCCGTGATCGAGTTCGTCTGGTTTGCCGTCAGTCCTTCGAGCAGCTGGTACGACCAGCGCCATTCGGCGCGGTATCGGCGCGTGTCGTTGTTCGTGGCCGTGGCGCTGCCCGGGATGTTCACCAGGCTCGTGAGTCCGACCTCGAGCCCGAGATCGTTGCTGAACCCTCGGCCGCCCGTGATCTTGCCGTCCACGCGGTACGACTGCCGGTAGGTGTCGCGATCGGCGGAGTGCGAGGCCCCCGGGGACGTGTCCTTGTAGCGCACCCGGTCGAGCCCGATGTCGGAGGTCAGCTTGGTGGTGATGCGCCCGAACTGGCGCGTGGCGGTGGCGTTCGCCGAGCGGCCCGTGGAGCGTTCGTCGTAGCCTCCGGCGCTTCCACTTCGCGGGTAGATCGCCTCGCCGCGGTTGTCGCGGTAGGTGGCGTCGACGCCCCACCCGAGCACCGTCCACCGCAGCGCCGTGGAGCCCGTACGGTCCGTGCGGTCACCGTTCGACTGCAGCGTGCGTCGCAGGCTCGCGGTCACGGTCATGTAGCGCTCGTTGTCGACGCGGCCCTTCAACGTGGCGTCGAGCGAATTGTTCGCCGTCTCGATGCTCCGGATCGCCGTGTCGCCGACCGGGGTCTGGACGCGGGAACTGCTCAGGCGATAGTTGCTGACCAGCCCGAGCGGACTGTTCTGGAGCACGGCCACCGTGCCGTTGAGGTCGTGCGTCAGGTCACGGGCGTTCTGGTCCACGAGGCCGCCGCGGGCCCGCGTCACGGCGCGGTTGCCGCGCACGCGGCCGTTCAAGTCGCTCGTGAACAGCTTCATCGAGTAGCGCAGCCGGCCGCGCACTTCGCCCGTGAGCGCGCGCTTCAGCGCCTGGGTCTGGTCGTCGTTCTCGTAGCCCGACAGCACGTTGATGTCGCTCGTCAGGTTGCGGAACGGCGTCGTGAGCGAACGGCCCTTCAGGTTGAACTCGCTGCGGTTCTGCTGCTGCGTGACGCCGGCGCCGTTCGTGTAGTCGAGTGTGCGGTACAGCGTGGCCCCTCCACCGATGGAGTGGCCCTTCGAGATGCTCCAGTCCGCCTGCGGCGTGGCCGTGCGCGTCTGGTTCAGCACCAGCCGGCCGGCGGTGGTGATGCGCTGCAGGCGCACTTCCATGTTGTTCTGGACGATCGCGTTGCCGCGCGAGTGCGAGAACGTGGACGTGTTCGTCCACGTGTTCGAGGTCTGCTGCACGTTGTAGGTGGACCCGTACGTGAACGTGGTCACGGGCGCGCGGCTGCGCGTGCGCGAAAACACGTTGAACCGCTCGCGGTCGATCGCCGGCCCGACGCTGTCCACCGGGTAGCCCAGGCTGTCCGCCATCGCGAGCATGCGCGGGATCGGCAGGCGCCAGCGGATCATCCACGCGCGCAGCGAATCGGGAATCACGCTCAGGCTGTCGGCCGTGGGGTACAGGCGCGAGAAGTCCAGCCCCAGCGTGTCGCGCAGCAGCAGCGTGTCGGCGAAGGCGAAACGCGAGCTCGTGGTCTGCTGGGCGCGGCCGGGCAGCGCCATGGAGGCGAGCCCGAGCAACAGGGGGGCGAGCCAGAGGGCGAGTCTTCGGAACCGGGACATGCCTTCCTTGCGGGTCTCCTGAGGCGTCTCGTGAGGGGGCCCGCACGCCTTCATGGCAGGAGCCGTGCCGGGCATGATGCCATACACGCGAGAGCGGGCGGTTGCACAAAAAAGCGCCCCGTTCGGCCCTCCGGTGGGGCGGGACGCGCGCGGGACACGTCCGCGAGCCGCCGCGGGTGCGCCTGGACAGCGGCTCGCGCGTCCGGGTATGCGCCGGGACGGGGCGGTCCGGTCGCATCGACGCTCCCGTGCCGGGCGCGATGGCCCGCGTCGTGGGTGTGCGGGCCCGTCCCAGGGGGCTCGAAACCCCATCCGGAGCTTGCCGCATCCCTCGGGGGGATGCTAGGTTGCGGCGGTTTCGGAGGGCAGGGAAGCCCCGGAAAGACCCCACGCTCGACAGCGCCCTCCCCATCTTCGCGAGCCCTTTAGTTCGATCCGCGCCAACGACAGAGGCAGGGATGTTTCTCGACAGCCTGATGGGGTTTTTCTCCACCGACGTCGCCATGGACCTGGGCACGGCCAACACGCTCGTGTGGGTCAAGGGCCGCGGCATCGTCCTCAACGAACCCTCCGTGGTCGCCGTGGAGAAGGCCACCAACCGCCCGCTGGCGGTGGGCAGCGAAGCCAAGCTGATGCTCGGCCGCACGCCCGACGAGATCAACGCCATCCGTCCGCTCAAGGACGGCGTGATCGCCGACTTCCAGGTGACGGAGCACCTGCTGCGTGAGTTCGTTCACCGCGTGCAGAAGCACAAGTTCCTGGTGCGGCCGCGCATCATCATCTGCGTGCCCTCGGGCATCACCCAGGTGGAGATGCGCGCCGTGATGGACTCCGCCGAGCGCGCGGGCTGCCGCGAGGTGCTGCTGGTGCCCGAACCGATCGCCGCGGCGATCGGCGTGGACCTGCCGGTGGACACGCCCACGGGCAACATGGTGGTCGACATCGGCGGCGGCACCACCGAGATCGCCGTCATCGCGTTGAACGGCATCGTCACCAAGAGCAGCATCCGCACGGGCGGTGACGAGATGGACGAGGCGATCGCGAACTACGCGAAGAAGGCGTACAACATGCTCATCGGCGAGCAGACGGCGGAGCGCATCAAGATCGAGATCGGATCGGCGTTCCCGCTGCCCGAAGAGATGGACATGGAGATCAAGGGCCGGGACCTCGTGCGCGGCATCCCGCGCACGCTGCGCGTGTCCAGCGTCGAGATCCGCGAGGCGCTGCAGGAGCCGGTGGGTCAGATCGTCAATGCGCTGCGCGAGTCGCTCGAGCGCACGCCGCCCGAACTGGCGGCCGACATCGTGGACCGCGGTATCTGGATGACGGGCGGCGGCGCGCTGCTGCGCGGCCTCGACCTGCTGCTGCGCGAGGTGACGAACCTCAACATCCGTGTCGCCCAGGATCCCCTCACGTGCGTCGTGCGCGGCGCGGGCAAGATCCTCGAGAAGCTCGAGGACTACGAGAAGGTCATCCTGACGGGATACCGGGACTAGAGCCCCTTCGTGGCGAGTCTGCTTCCACCGGCCGAGCGCCGCAGCAGCGTTCAGGTGACGCAGTAACCGGCGCTCTCGCTGCATCTGCAGCACGTGGGGGACCGCATCCCGGCCTCCGCGCTGCGGGCGGCCGGTGCGTTCGTGTTCGAGCCTTTCGACCGCCTGGTGCTGTCGGGCGACCGCGTCGTGGCGGCCTGGGGCGAGAACCAGCAGCTGCATGCGCGCGTGACGCAGCTCGAGGTGGAGAACCGCCAGCTGCGCGGGGCGATGATCGAGAACCGGCTGCTGCGCGGCGAGCTCGGCCTGCCCGACTGGCGCACGGTGCAGCTGAAGCCCGTCGAGGTGCTCGCCCTGTCGGGGGATCCGCTGCCGACGGCGGCCACGCTCAGCGCCGGCGCCCGCCAGGGCGTGCAGGTGGGCGACGCGGTCGTGACGAGCGAGGGCCTCGTGGGCCGCGTGCTCGAGGTGTACCCCACGCTGTCGCGCGCCACCCTGCTCAGCGACGCGAACCAGGCGATCGCGTGCGTGGTCGAGTCCACGGGCGTCAACGGCATCCTGCGCTTCACGCCGGCGCCGTTCCCGCGCATGGTGCTCACGTCGGTGCCGCTGGCCGACACGCTGCGGCCGGGCCAGATGGTGCTGACCTCGAACCTGTCGGTGCGCTGGCCGCGCGGGATTCCCGTGGGGCGCATCACGCGCGTGACGAGCGATGCGTCGGGGCTGCTGCAGGAGGCCGAGGTGCAGCCGATGGCGCGCCTGTCGCGCCTGCGCCACGCGTTCGTGGCACCGCGGCCGGAGGGCTTCGCGAACGCGGGCCCGGCGCCCGCGTACGTGTCGTCGCTCGAGATGGCGCTGCTGCGACGTCGCGTGGAGGAACGCCGCTCGGTCGAGCGCGCCGACTCGCTGCGTGCCGCGCGTTCGCGTGCCGATTCGCTGGCGCGCGCCGCGCGCGATTCGCTCGCGCGCCTGGCCGATTCGCTCGCCGGCTCGGCGTCGTCGAACGCCGCTTCGACTCCGGCCCTGCCGTCCGCGGGCGCCGACACCGCGCGTCGCGCACGGCCGCCGGTGAACGCGCCCGCGCCCGCGACGACCGCACCCGCGACGGGCGCCCGCACGCCGCCGCCCGCGCCCGCCGTGACGCCGCGCCCGGCGGGAGCCGACTCCGTGCGCCGCCGGCCGGCGCTGCGCGATTCCACGCGCGAGATCCTGCGCCGGCTGCAGAGCCGCCGCGCGGGCGGGAGGGACTCGACGTGAGACCGCTCGGCGGACTGATCCTTGCCGCGATGCTCGTGTTGCTGCTGCGCTCCACGTTGCTGTCGTCGCTCGCGGCGCGCGGGCTGGTGCTGGACGCGCTCGCGTTCGCCACCGTCGTGTGGGCGCTGCGCCACGGCGGCTCGTGGGGCAGCACGTTCGGTTTCGTGGTCGGCCTCGCGGCCGATCTCGATGCGGCGCACTGGCTGGGGCGGCACGCGCTCGCTCTGACGCTGATCGGCTACGGCGTCGGTCGCCTGGCGCGCACGCTGGTGCGCGACTCGGTGCGCACGCAGTTCGTGCTGCTGCTGGCGGCGACCGCCGCGCACCAGGCGTGGAGCGCGGCGTTCGAACTGGGCGGCGGGCTCTCGGGCCTGCCGTTCGTGGGTGCACGACTCGGCGCGGCCACCCTGGCCACGGCCCTCGTGGGCACCTTGATCCTGTGGATCGGACGACGGCTCGCGGGCCGTTCGCTGTTCGGCCATGCCTCCGGCGCCACCAAGACCAGTTAGGAACCAGCGGTTCGCGCTGCTGGGCGCGATCGTGCTGCTGGGCTTCGGCCTGGTGGTGGCGGGACTGCTGCGCCTGCAGGTGCTGCAGCACGACGAACTGCAGAAGCTCGCCGACCAGAACCGCATCCGGCTCGACGTGATCCGGGCGCCGCGCGGTGCGATCCGCGACCGTCTCGGGCGCCTGCTCGCGGACAACCAGCCGAGCTTCGACGTGGTGTTCCGCCCGGTGCCGGCCGAAAGCCTGTCGCGTGCGCGCGCGGTCATCGAGAGCGGCTGGCTCGCGCGCGTGTCGGCGCTCGTCGAGAAGGACACGGTCGAGGTCTACCGGCTCGTGCGCGACGCGAACGCGAGCGGCCAGTCGGCGCTGCTGCGGCGCGCGGTGCCGTACTCGGTCCTGGCGGCGGTCGAGGAGATGCGATCCGATCTGCCCGGCATCGACGTGCAGGTGGCGCCGATCCGGCACTATCCGGAGGGCGCGATGGCGGCGCAGCTGCTGGGTTACGCCGGCCAGATCAACGACCGCGAGCTCGAGCAGCGGATCGACAAGGGCTACAAGCTCGGCGACCTCATCGGCAAGACCGGGCTCGAGCGCCGCTACGAAGAGGTGCTGCGCGGCGTGGACGGCGCGGAGTTCGTGGTGGTCAACGCGCACGGCCGGCGCGTGTCCACGCTCAGCGGCGAGCCGCCGCGGCTGCCCGTGCCCGGCCACGACCTGACGCTGTCGGTGGACCTCGACGCGCAGCGCGCGCTCGAGGCCGCCATGAGCGGCGTGGCGCGCGGCGCGGCGGTGGTGGTGGATCCGCGCACCGGCGGCGTGCTGGCCATGGTCAGCCGGCCGGGCTTCGATCCGAACGAGTTCTCGCGCGGCATCTCCACCGCGCGCTGGAAGGAACTGAACGTGGACGGCGCGTATCCGCTGCTGAACCGCGCCATCCAGAGCGCCTACCCGCCGGGCTCCACGTTCAAGGTGGCCATGTCGCTCGCCGGCATGCACTACGGCCTGACCGAGGGCGGCACGCACATGCCGGTGGGCTGCGGCGGCGGCTACCAGTACGGCGGCCGCTACTTCCGCTGCTGGCAGCATCGCGGGCACGGATCGCTCGACCTGATCCACGCGCTCGCCCAGTCCTGCGACACCTACTACTACCAGCTCGGCCTGAAGCTCGGCCTCGACAAGCTGCAGGCGGTCGGGCGCGCGATGGGGCTCGGCGAGAAGACCGGCATCGACCTGCCGGCCGAGGCGCGCGGGCTGCTGCCCACGAACGCGTACTACGACAAGCGCTTCGGCACGAACAAGTGGCCGCGCGGCGTGCTGCTGAACCTGGGCATCGGCCAGGGCGAGATCCTCGCCACGCCGCTGCAACTGGCGCTGATGACGTCGATCGCCGCGAACGGTGGCCGGCCGGTGCGCCCGCACGTGGTGGAGAAGGTCGCGAACGATCCCAGCTTCCGCATCGACTCGCCGGTCGAGCCGGGCGTCACCGACACGCCCGAGCACTGGGCCACGCTGCGCGAGGCGATGCAGCGCGTGGTCGACGCCGGCACGGCCGCCGGTGCGCGGCTGCCGGGCGTCGCCGTGGGCGGGAAGACCGGGACGGCGCAGAACCCGCACGGCAACGACCACGCGCTGTTCGTGTGCTTCGCGCCGGTCGACACGCCGCGCATCGCCATGGCGATCGTGGCCGAGAACAGCGGCCACGGCGGCAGCGTGTGCGCGCCGATCGCGGCCAAGGTCATGCGCCGGATGCTGCTCCACGACACCACCACGATCGCCGTGCACGTGCCGGCGGGCCGGCGCGCGGCGCCGGTGGATTCGACGGTGATCGGTGACTAGGCTGCGGCTGCCGTCCCTGGACTGGCCGCTCGCGATCGCGGCGCTCGGCCTGATCACGATCGGCCTGCTCACCGTGTACAGCGCCACGTCGATCCCGGGCGCGCACGAGGGCCTGTGGGCGAAGCAGCTCGTGTGGTTCGGGCTCGCGCTCGGTGCGGCGGCGTTCGTGGCGGGGCTGCACTACCGCGTGTACGACTCGCTGTCGTGGCCGTTCTACGGCTTCTCGCTGCTGCTGCTCGTGCTGGTGCTGTTCGTGGGCACCAAGATCATGGGTGCGCGCCGGTGGCTCGACCTCGGGCCCATGCACCTGCAGCCCTCGGAGCTGGCGAAGATCGCCACCACGTTCGTGCTCGCGCGCTTCATGGACAACAGCAAGCTCGACCTGACCCGCGCGCGCTGGTGGGTGCCGCCGGCGCTGATCGCGCTCGTGCCGTTCGCGCTCGTGGCGAAGGAGCCCGACCTCGGCACCGCCATGTCGTTCCCCATGATGCTGGTGGCGATGTACTTCTGGGCGGGCATGCCGGTGGGCAACCTGCTGATGGGACTGTCGCCGGCGTTCAACGTGGCGCTGTTCTTCCTGACGGGCTCGGTGTGGTGGTTCGTCGGGCTGTTCGTGATCCTGGTGGGCACGATCCGGCCGCGGCTGAGCACGCTGCTGGTGGTCCTGGCGTTGAACGGCGCCGTGGCGTACGCGCTGCCGCACCTGTGGAACCACATGCACGACTACCAGAAGCGCCGCATCGAGACGTTCCTGAACCCGGGCGAGGACCCGTACGGGGCCGGCTACCAGATCATCCAGTCCAAGATCGCGATCGGCTCGGGCGGCCTGCAGGGCAAGGGCTACCTCAAGGGCACTCAGAAGGCGCTGTCGTTCCTGCCCATGCGCCACACCGACTTCATCTACTCGGTGGTCGGCGAGGAGCTCGGGTTCTGGGGCGCTTTGACCGTCGTGATCCTGTACGCGATCGTCATCCTCCGCGGGTATCGACTGGCCGCCATCGCACGCGACGCGTTCGCGGGACTCGTGGTGGTGGGCGTGGTCACCGCGCTGTTCTTCCACATCATGATCAACATGCTCATGACCGTGGGCTGGGCGCCGGTCACCGGCGTGCCGTTGCCGTTCCTGTCGTACGGCGGCACCGCCCTGGTGGTGAACTGCATCCAGCTCGGCCTGCTGCAGAACGTGGCCATCCGCCGACGGGAGTTCTGATGCATCCGGAGATCCTGCAACTGGGTCCGATCCACCTGCGCGCGTACGGCGTGATGATGGCGGTCGCCTTCCTGGTGGGCACGTGGCTCAGCCTGGTGGAGGCGCGCCGGCTGCGGCTGGACGAGGACAAGCTCGTGAACATGATCCTGGTCACACTCGTGGCCTCGATCCTGGGCGCGCGCCTGCTGTACGTGATCGAGCACCTGCAGGAGTTCCGCCGCGAGTGGGGGAGCGCGCTCGCACTGTGGCAGGGCGGGCTCACGTTGTACGGCGGCGTGGTCGCGGGCACGTTCGCGGGCCTGGTCGCGGCGCGACGGTTCGGGCTGCCCGTGTGGGTGGCGGCCGACGCGCTGACGCCGGCGTTCGCGCTGGGCACGATGTTCGGCCGCGTGGGCTGCTTCCTCAACGGCTGCTGCTACGGGCATCCCACGAACCTGCCGTGGGGCGTGGAGTTTCCGCCCGATTCGTTCGCCGGGCTCGAGTACGGCAACGTGCCCGTGCACCCCTCGCAGCTCTACAACGCACTCGCGGGCCTGTTGCTGTTCGCGATCGCGTGGCTGGTGCGCAAGCGGGTCAGCGTGCCGGGCACGCTGTTCTGGGGCTTCGTCATCGCGTTCGCGCTGGTGCGTCTGCCACTGGACATGACGCGGTCGTACGAGCCCGAGGCGGTGTTGCTGCACCTGGGCGGGCTGGACGTCACGGAGAGCCAGCTGACGAGCCTCGCGATGGCGGCGTTCGGGCTGCTGATGCTGCTGCGGCTGCGCCGCGCCGCGCCCGCGCGCGCATGAACGCGCCGGTGCGGCTCGCCGTGCTCGGCGACCCGCTCGCGTTCACGCGCTCGCCCGAGCTGCACCGCGCGGGCTGCGAGGCCCTGGGCCTCGCGTGCGAGAGCCGCGCGCTGCGCACGCCGACCGCGGAGTTGCCGGCCCGCCTGGCGGAGCTGGCCGCGTGGGGCGCCGTGGGCTGCAACCTGACGATGCCGCTCAAGGAGCCGGCACTCGCGAACGTGGCGGTGGCGAGCGCTCTCGCCCGCCGCTCGCGTTCGGTGAACACGATCACGTTCGATCCCGCCGGCTGGCGCGGCGACAGCACCGACGGTCCGGGGTTCCTCGACCTGCTCGCCGAGCGCGGCCGCGATGCCGCACGCGAGCACGTGGTGCTGCTGGGCGCGGGCGGCGCGTCGCGCAGCCTGGCGGCGGCGCTGCGCGAGGCCGGCGCACGCGTCGCCGTGAGCGCACGTCGCCCCGAAGTGGCCGCCGCCGGGTGGCTCGAGGGCGCGCGCGACCGGTTCGTGGCGTGGCGGTCCGCCGACGAGTCCGACGCGCTCCGCGACGCCACGGTGGTGGTCAACGGCACCCCGCTCAAGGGTGAGGAGCTCCCCGCGGCTCCCGACCGGCTCGCGC
>JBGAOB010000129.1:0-13048 GCA_044222045.1 Candidatus Eiseniibacteriota bacterium | reverse complement strand
CCTGCGCGCGGACGCACCGGCGCCGGTCGCGGCGGCCGTGGCGCCGGGCGAACCGGAGCCGGCGCCGGCCCGGCCGCGGCACGCGTCGCGCGCCTACCGGCTCGCGAGTCGCGACGCGCAGGCGGAGGACACCGTGGTGCGCGTGGGCGACGTGCGCATCGGTGGCGACGGCTTCGTGGTGATCGCGGGGCCGTGCTCGGTGGAGTCGGCCGCGCAGATCGACGCCACGGCCCGCGCGGTCTGTGCGCGCGGCGCGCAGATCCTGCGTGGCGGCGTGTTCAAGCCGCGCACGAGCCCGTACGCGTTCCAGGGCCTCGGCGAGGAAGGTCTGCGGCTGCTCGCCGCGGCGGGGCATGCGTGCGGCGTGCCCGTGGTGACCGAGGTGATGGCGCCCGAGCAGGTGCGCGCGGTGGCGGCGGTCGCGGACCTGCTGCAGATCGGCGCGCGCAACATGCAGAACTTCGACCTGCTGCGCGAGGTCGGGCGCGCCGGGCGGCCGGTGCTGCTCAAGCGCGGCCCCTCGAGCACGATCGAGGAGTGGCTGTCGGCCGCCGAGTACGTGCTGGCGCAGGGCAACGGCCAGGTGATCCTGTGCGAGCGCGGCATCCGCACGTTCGAGACCGCCACGCGCAACACGCTCGACCTGTCCGCGGTGCCGGTGGTGCGCGAGCGCACGCACCTGCCCGTGATCGTGGATCCGAGCCACGGCACCGGGAAGCGGCCCTATGTGGCGCCGATGGCGTGGGCCGCGCGCGCCGCGGGTGCGCACGGCGTGATCGTGGAGGTGCACCCCGACCCGGAGAAGGCGTTGTCCGACGGCGAGCAGAGCCTGACGCCCGACGAGTTCGCCGCACTGGTGGAAGGACTGCGGCGCGTCCCGGGGCCGGTCGGGGCGAAGCGCGGCTGACGCGCGCCGCGCGTCAGCTGGCCGAACCGGCGGCCGGCCGTGCGGCGGGTGCGGGCGGCGGCACGTCGAGCGCGGGCTCGGGGCCGCGCTCGTCCTGGAGCGCGCGCAGCGCGCGGCGCGTCTGCGGCGCGAACCAGTCGACTTCGCCCGCGGCTTCGATGGCCACGCGGCCCTGCGCGTCGAGCACGTACGTGTAGGGCAGGCTCGGGCAGGGGAGCTGACTCACGAGCGCGCGCTGGTGGTCGAGCAGCACCGGGAGCTTGAGCCGGTGGCGGCGTACGTAGCGCGCCACCGACGGGAACGGGTCGAACGTGACCAGCGCCACGTGCGCGCGCGCCATGTCGTCCTGCCGGTGCAGCGAGTCGAGCGCGGACGACTGCGCGCCGCCGTTCAGCTCCCACGGCGCCCAGTAGTGCACCACGAGCACGCCATCGCCCGTGCGCAGCCGCGAGACGCCCTCGGGGATCGACGGCAGCGCCACGTCGAACGCCACGCGCCGGCGCTCGGCCGCCGGGCGGAGCGTGAGCGCGTGCGGGGCGTCGCCGGGCTTCTGCACCAGCCACAGCTGGCCGCGCCACATCGTGAACGCCGCCAGCAGCACGAGGCCCAGCAGCACCAGCCGCGCGATCCTCACGCGGCCTCGATCGGCGTGCGGGCGCGGCGGTCGCGGTGCGCGAGCCCGAGCCAGTGCGCGAAGCAGTCGGCGACCACGATCACCATCAGCGTCATCACCGACAGCGTGACCACGCACTGCATGCGCGCGGGACCCGGGGCCTGCGCGAACGCGGCGAGCAGGTCGGGCGCGCCGGCGGCGAGCTGCGGGCGCAGGTAGTTCACCGAAAGGTTCAACCACCCGGCCGTCAGCGTGTTCACCACCATGAACGCGAGCGGCACGAGCGTGACCGCCACCCAGCGCCCACGGCCGTGGTTCAGCAGCCACGACGTGCCGATGGCGAGCGCGAACGCCGCCAGCATCTGGTTCGACACGCCGAGCAGCGGCCAGATCGCGCTGACGGTGCCGGTCCACACGAAGTAGCCCCAGGCGCCCACGGCGATCGCGCTGAACAGCAGTGCCGGGGCCGGGCCCGTCCACGTGCGCAGCCGCGGCACGGCGAGGCCGCCGACCTCCTGCAGCATGTAGCGCGTCACGCGCGTGCCGGTGTCGATCAGCGTGAGCACGAACATCGCCTCGAACATGATCGCGAAGTGGTACCAGAAGCTCATGAGCCCGCGGAGCATCGGCAACGACGAGAAGATCTGCGCCATGCCCACGGCCAGCGACACCGCGCCGCCGGGCCGGCCGGCGAGCGTCTCGCCGACCTGCGCCTCGAACGTGTGCAGGTGCTGCACCGCCAGCCCGAGCTTCGCGAAGACCTCGGGCCGCGCGTTGATCGCGAAGTAGTCGTTCGGGTGCAGCGCGCAGGCGGCGATCAGCGCGATCACGCCGACGAAGCCCTCGAGCACCATCGCGCCGTAGCCGATCGGCAGCACGTGGCGCTCGCGTTCGATCATCTTGGGGCTCGTGCCCGAAGCGATCAGCGAGTGGAAGCCCGAGATCGCGCCGCACGCGATCGTGATGAACACGTACGGGAACAGCGTGCCGGGGAACACGGGGCCGCCGCCGCCGGCGTACGCGGTGACCGCCGGCATCTGCAGTCGCGGGTTCACCACGATCACGCCCACGGCCAGCAGCAGGACCGCGCCGATCTTGAGGAAGCTCGACAGGTAGTCGCGCGGGCACAGCAGCAGCCACACCGGAAGCACGGACGCCACGAAGCCGTACGCCATGATCGCGAGCGTGAGCGTCTTCGCGTCGAGCATCGCCCAGTGCGCCCACGGCGTGCCGCGGAACCACGCGCCGCCCGCGAGCGCCGCCACCAGCAGCACGACGCCGGCCACCGTGGCCTGGCCCACGGCGCCGGGCCGGAGGCGATGGCTCCAGAGGCCCATCATCAGCGCGATCGGGACCGTGCACGCGATCGAGAACACGCCCCAGCTGGATTCTCGCAGCGAGTTCACCACCACCAGTGCCATCGCGGCGAGCGCCACCGCCATCACGAACACGATCGCCACCGCGGTGGCGGCTCGTGAGCGGGCCTACCTGCTCGCGCGCGATGTTCGCGAGCGAGCGGCCCTCGCCGCGCACCGAAGCGGCCAGGATCACGAGGTCGCACCCCGCCGGCCACGACCGAGCCCACGAGCAGCCACAGGAAGCCGGGCGCCCAGCCGAACTGCGCGGCGAGCACGGGGCCGATCAGCGGGCCGGCGCCGGCGATCGCCGCGAAGTGGTGGCCGAACAGCACCCACGGCCGTGGGCTCGTAGTCGTGGCCGTCGCGCCGCGTCCACGTCGCCGGCGCGCGCGTCGTCCAGCGCGCGAGCACGCGGGCGGCGAGGAACGCGCCGTACGTGCGGTACGCGACCAGCGCGACCAGCGCGAGACCACCACACCAGGTAGAGTGCGGGCAAGGCGATTTCGAGGGACGTTCAGCGGGACGCGGCGCGGGCGAGTGTAGTCGCCAGGCGAACGCGCGGCCACGGGAGCGCGCGGCGCGGACAGACCGGGGCGGTCGGAGACGGCCGCGCCGCCGCGCGCTCAGGCGGCTTCGCGCTCGGCGGCGTCCTTCGAGACGTCGAACAGGCGCAGGAACGCGTCCACCACGCGCGGATCGAACTGCGTTCCGCGGCCGGAGCGCAGCACGGCGATGGCCTCGGCGTGCGAACGGCCCTCGCGGTACGGGCGGTCGGCCACGATCGCGTCGTACGTGTCGGCCACGGCCAGGATGCGCGCGCCGATCGGGATCGCCTCGCCGGCGAGGCCCTTGTAGCCCGCGCCGTCCCAGCGCTCGTGGTGGTACTGCACCAGCGGCACCACGTCTTCGAGCAGGCCGCCGACGCGCCGCAGCATCGTGGTGCCGTAGTCCACGTGCCGCCGCATCTCCTCGGTCTCCTCGGGCGTCAGCTGGCCGGCCTTGCGCAGCAGGTCACCGCTCACGTCGACCTTGCCGAGGTCGTGCAGGTACGCGGCCACGCGCAGGGTCTCGACCTCCGCCTCGCCGAGCCCCAGCTCGCGACCCACTTCCACCGCGCGGCCCGCGACCCGCCGCGAGTGGTTCTCGGTGGAGCGGTCCATGGAGTCGATGAACTTGGACATCACCTCGACCACGCCCACGTAGGCCTGCCGCATCTCGCGCACGCGCCGCTGCTCGCGGTGGGCCAGCCGGCCGACGCCATAGGCGGTCAGGTACAGGAACGACGCCCAGACGACCAGGTCCAGCCATCGCATCCATTCGGCGTGGCCGGAGTCCGAGAACAGCTGGTCGTTCATCAGCGCGGCCCCGATCACCAGCATCGCCGACGACGCGGCGGCGGTGACGCCCGCGCGCTCGCCCATGCGCCAGGCGGCGTAGACCACGGGCAGGTAGAAGAAGTTCAGGAACGCCTGTTGGTTCCGCACGACCAGCAGCACGACGGCGCTCACCAGCACCACGCCGAGCGCCGCCAGCAACGGCTCCAGCACGGGCGAGACCGCCGGGCCCCGCGGGCCGGATGGCGCCGGCGACACGGTCAGGACGCCTTCTTGGTCCTGCCGAGCCCGGACGGGCGTGGCTGCAGGCTCGACGGCCGCGTCATCAGGCCCGACGTGCGCGGCGGCCGCGGCGGCCGCTGCGGGTCGTACACGCGGCTCGACGTGCCGCAGCCGGGGCAGTGCTTCCACTCGGGCTGCAGGCGCCGGTGACACGTCGCGCACTGCTCGCCGGCGTACTTGCCGCACGCGGGGCAGTGTTCGAACTCGCGCGGCATCGTCTCGGAGCACTGGCTGCAGATCTTCATGCCCTCGTCGCCCAGGTGCACCACGCGGAGCACCTCGTCCAGCGTCGTGCGCCCTTCGCGCGCCTTCTTCACGCCGTCCTGCCCGATCGGGCGCATGCCCTGGTCGACCGCGGCGCGACGGATCTCGTGGTCGGGCGCGTTGCGCGCGATCAGGCGGCGGATCGGATCGTCCACCTCGAGCACCTCGAAGATGCCCGTGCGGCCGGTGAATCCGGTCTCGCGGCAGTTCGGGCAGCCGGGGGCGCGCCACAGCTCCACGGTCGCGTTGCCGCCACCGCCACCGAGCAGCGCCAGGTTCGAGGCGTCCGTCTCGTAGGGTTCGCGGCACTTCGGGCACAGCGTGCGCACGAGGCGGATGCTCACGACGCCGATCAGCGACGAGGCCACCATGAACGGCTCGAGGCCGAGGTCGACCAGTCGCGTCACCGCGCCGGCCGCGTCGTTCGTGTGCACGGTGCTGAGCACGAGGTGGCCGGTCACCGAGGCGCGGAACGCGATCTGCGCGGTCTCGCGGTCGCGGATCTCGCCGATCATGATGACGTCCGGGTCCTGGCGCAGGATCGAGCGCAGCACGGCGGGGAAGGTCTTCTTCGCCTTCTCGTCCACCTGCACCTGGTTGATGCCGGCGATCTGGTACTCGACCGGGTCCTCGACCGTGGTGATGTTGCGCGTCACCGACTGCACGTGGCGCAGCGCGGAGTAGAGCAGCGTCGACTTGCCCGATCCCGTCGGTCCGGTCGCGAGCACGATGCCCTGCGGCCGATCGAGGAACCGCTGCAGCCGCGCGAGGTCGCGCTCGGTCATGCCGAGCGTGCCCAGTTCCACGCGGGCGCGCGACTGGTCCACCACGCGCATGACGACCTTCTCGCCGGCGGTCACGGGCAGCGTCGACACGCGCATGTCCACGCGGCGGCCCTGGATCTCGGCCACGAGGCGGCCGTCCTGCGGCAGGCGCTTCTCGGCGATGTCGAGGTTCGCGAGCACCTTGATGCGCGACACGACGGCGCCCTGCGTCCACTTGGGCAGGCGCTGTTCCTCGCGCAGCAGTCCGTCCACGCGGAACCGCACGATCAGCTCGTTCAGCTGCGGTTCGATGTGGATGTCGCTCGCGCGCTCCTCGACGGCGCGGTGCAGCAGCCAGTTCGTCAGCCGCACGATCGGCCGGCCCTCGGCCTCGCGCATGAGCTCGTCGATCGCCTGGCGCTCGTCGGTTTCCTCGACGGCGCTCACCACGACCTCGTCCTCGTTCTCGATGATGCTCTGGATGACCTCGTTCACCGAGGTGTCGAGGTGGTAGTAGCGCTCGATGGCTTCCTGCAGCTGCGTCGGCGTGGCGAGCACGGGCTTGATGAACAGGCCGCTGTGGAAGCGCAGGTCCTCGATCGCGTTCACGTTCAGCGGATCGGCCATCGCCACGACGAGCGTCTTGCGGCCTTCGATCTCGATCGGCAGGGCCATGTACTTCTTGGCCTGCTCTTCCTTGATCTTGCCGAGCGCGCCCTCGTCGACGGCGGTCTGCTCGAGGTCGACGAGCGGCAGGCCGAGCTGGCGCTGCAGCAGCTCGACGAGCTCCCGCTCACCGATCACGCCGCTCTGCACGAGCGTCGCACCCAGGTGCAGGCCCGACTTCTTCTGTTCGGCGACGGCGTTTTCGAGCTGCTCGACGGTCACGAGCCCGCTCTCCAACAGCAGGTCGCCCAGCCGCTTGTGTGAATTGGCCATCCTTGGGCTCTCCGTGTGGGGCTTCCACGGTCGTTATCGGCCCGCGCGGGCCCGGCTTTGAGCCCGGAATCGGCCACGGGCCGGCTCCGGCGGCGGCCGCAAGACCTTGAACCGGCTTGCGGTGGGCGATTGCGGCCGCTAGCGTCCGGCGCCATGGTTCACGACCCCGGACTCCGCCCGTCGTCCGCCTCGCTGCCGCGTGTCACCGCGCTCGGGCTGATCGGCTCCGACGCGCAGCGCGGGCCCGAGCACGTCGTGGAGCTGCTGCGCACGGCCACGCGCCAGTGCCGCCGGCTCGTCGAGTGTGAGCGCGCGCGCATCTGGATCGCGCGGCGCGGCGGGCGACGGCTCGTGGCGCGCGACTTCCCCGAGGACGGCGGCTCGCCGCGCGAGGTGCGGCTGCCGCGCGGCGAGGGGCTCGCGGGGCTGGCGCTCACGCGGCAGGCGTCGCTGCGCATCGGCGAGAACGACCCGCGCCCCGAGGTGCGCGGCGTGTCGGATCCGTACCGGTCGGCGGTCGTGATCCCGCTGTTCCGGCGCGGCGAGCCCTTCGGCGCCATCGAGTGCCTCGACAAGCGCGGTGGCGACTTCACCGACGAGGACTTCGACCGGCTCGAGGTCTCGGCCGAGCACGTGGCGTTCGCACTGGACTACGCGCTGCTGTACCAGGAGATCGAACGCCGCGCGCTCGAAAAGGAAGTGCTGCTCGACATCACGCGCGCGCTGTCGTCGCCGTTCGACCTGGAGGAGGTCATCGAGACCATCTTCACGTCGCTGCGGCAGGTCGTGGACTACGACGCGGCCGCGATCTACCTGGTGAACCGCAAGACGAAGCTGCTGGAGCTGGTGTCCGAACACGGCTACCCGACCGGGTCCGAGCACGCGTTCGAACTGCAGGTGGGGCAGGGCATCGTCGGCTGGGTGGCGAAGACCGGCGAGGCCGTGATCGTGCCCGACGTGCGCGGCGACGCGCGTTACGTGGCCGCGCGCGCGGAAACGCGCAGCGAGCTGGCCGCGCCCATGGTGATCGAGGGGCGCACGATCGGCGTGTTCAACCTGGAGAGCGACCGCGACGACTCGTACCACGAGGGGCATCTCGAGCTGCTCGGGGCGTTCGCCTCGCAGGCGGCGGTGGCGGTGGAGCGCGCACGCATCACGGGCGAGCTGCTCGAACGGCGCCGGCTCGAGAAGGAGCTGGCGATCGCTCGCGAGATCCAGCGGTCGTTCCTGCCGGGCGAACCGCCGCACCTGGAGGGCTTCGATCTCGCCGGCATGACCGAGTCGCACGACGAAGTGGGCGGGGACTACTACGACTTCATCCCCGTGTCCGAGACGCGGCTGGGGTTGGCGATCGCGGACAGCTCGGGCAAGGGCATCCCGGCCGCGCTGCTGATGGCCGGCTTCCGCATGAGCCTGCTCGCCGAGATCCGCAACGAGTTCGCGATCCGCGCGATCATGCGCAAGGTGAACGTGCTGCTCTACGAGAGCACCGACCGGAACAAGTTCGTCACGGCGTTCTATGGCGTGCTCGACTGGTCGAGCGGCATGCTGACGTTCAGCAACGCCGGCCACAACCCGCCGATCCTGCGGCGCCGCGACGGCCGCGTGGAGCACCTGCACGAGGGTGGCGTGGCGCTCGGCGTGCTGCCCGAGGCGCAGTACGAGGACCGGCCGATCGCGATGCGGCCGGGCGACGTGCTCGTGATGTACACCGACGGCGTGTCCGAGGCCGAGGACGAGAACGCGCACCAGTACGGCACGGAGCGGCTCGAGCGCGTGATCGCCGCGCACGCCGAGGAGGACGCGCGGCACATCCTGCGCGCCATCCGCGACGACGTGATGGCGTTCGCGGGCGATCGCGGCCCCACGGACGACCTCACGCTGATGGTGCTGCGCGCGAAGGAGCAGGCGCCGGGCGACTGAGCGCGGCGTGGCCTCGCGGCGTCAGGAGCCGGAGGCGCCCGCCGTGGCCGAGTCGCCGAACCGCTGCAGCGCGCGCGCCGCGTCGAGCAGTTCGCGGGCGAGCACGTTCGCGCGGAACTTCGGCCACACGCCGGCCACGACGCCGTTCGCGTCCACCAGGAAGCTGGCGCGCAGGTGGAACTCCACCTGCCAGCCCGCGATCCCGATCTGCCGCCGCACGCCGAACGCCGTCCCGCACGCCCGGTCGACGTCGGACAGGAGAGGGATGCCCATGCCGGACTTGTCGAGGAACGCCCGGTTGCTCTCGGGCGTGTCCAGCGAGATGCCCACGAGCGGGATCCCGGCCGCGGCGAACTCGTCCCGGTGGGAGGCGAACTCCCGAAGCTCCTGGAGGCAGCCGGGGCTGCAGTTGTGCGTGTAGAAGAAGAGCACCAGCGGCGAACGGCCCACCGCCGAGCGCAGCGGCCACGGCTGGCCGTCGGGGCCGAGCGGCGCCAGGTCGGGGACCGGCTGGTTCAGGAGCTGCTCGGGCCGGATCTCACTCATGCGGTTCTCGCTCCTCGGGAGGGCCCCCCGGGGGGCATACCTCCAGTACTGCGTGCACTTCACGTGTTACTTGAAGTCCGAAATCCTTGACCCTACTGGGCGTCCCCGATAGTCTGCCGCCCACATTCAACACCCCTCGTTGCCGCATCCTGGAGCCGCATCCCCGCGTGTTGAACCCGCCGAGCGCCCTGCGCCCGGCCCACATCGCCCGGGGCGGCGAGCCCCGAAGGCGCCCGGGGACACGCCAGTGGATTCGCCGAGCCGGCTCACCGGTCGGCGTGCACAGCCTTCGGCACCGGCCACACCATGCCGGCGCCGCGCGTTCAGGGAGAGAACAGCACGTGAGCGGATCGGCGCCGGGCCGGATCCTGTCCGGCATGCGCCCGACGGGTCGCCTGCACCTCGGCAACTACGTCGGAGCCCTCCAGAACTGGGTCCGCCTGCAGGACGCGGGCTGGCGGAACTTCCACATGGTCGCCGACTGGCACATGTTGACCACCGGCCACGAGGACACCTCGCACCTGCAGCAGCACACGTGGGACATGGTGCTCGACTGGCTGGGCGCGGGACTCGACCCGGACAAGAGCGTGCTGTTCGTGCAGTCCGCGGTGAAGGAGCACGCCGAGCTGCACCTGCTGTTCAGCATGCTCGTGAGCAAGGCGCGCCTCGAGCGCATGCCCACGCTCAAGGAGCAGATCCGCGACCTGCACATGGACGAGCAGACGATCTCGTACGGTCACCTGGGCTACGCCGTGCTGCAGGCGGCGGACATCCTGCTGTACCGGCCCACCCACGTGCCGGTGGGCGAGGACCAGGTGCCGCACATCGAACTCACGCGCGAGATCGCGCGACGGTTCAACTTCCTGTACGCCACCGAGGACGCGCCGGTGTTCCCGGAGCCCGAGGCGGCGCTCACGGAGTTCCCGCGCCTGCGCGGGCTCGACGGCAACCGCATGAGCAAGTCGGTGGGCAACACGATCCTGCTGGCCGAGGAGCCGGCGGAGATCGAGAAGAAGGTGCGCATGGCCTACACCGACCCGAAGAAGATGCGCGCGAACGATCCCGGCCGGCCCGAACCCGACGAGAGCGACGGGCACACGGGCTGCGTCGTGTGGGAATACCACCGCGTGTTCAACCCGGGCGAGGCCGACGCGATCGCCACGGCCTGCAAGGCCGGCACGCTCGGCTGCGTGCCCGACAAGAAGCGGCTCGCGGCGGTGATGACCGACGTGCTGGGCCCGATCCGCGAGCGGCGCGCCGCGTGGGCGGCGAAGCCCGAGGCCGTGCGCGAGGTGCTGCACGAAGGGACCCGCCGCGCCCGCGAGGTGGCGGCCGAGACGATGATGCGCGTGCGCGACGCGATGAAGCTGCGTTCGGTGGTGGAGGGCGGATGAGCGACGAGCACGACCGGGCCGCGGAGGACGCGGCGCTGGAGGCGATCGAGGCGCACGCGCAGGCGGTGGCCGAGGGCGTCGAGCCCGACGCGCCGCCGGCCGCGGAGGCCGAGGGGCCCGCGCCGCTCGAAGTGGAGAGCCCGGCCGCGCGCGCGAAGGACGGCGGTCCCGTGGTGCAGCCGGCCCGCGCTTCGGTGACGTTCAAGCTGCCGCGTTTCGAGGGCCCGCTCGACCTGCTGCTGCACCTGATCAAGCGCGACGAGATCGACATCTACGACATCCCGATCGCGCACATCACGCAGCAGTACCTGCAGTACATCGAGATCATGCGCATGCTCGACCTCGACGTGGCCGGCGAATTCCTGGTGATGGCCGCCACGCTCATGCGCATCAAGGCGAAGATGCTGCTGCCGGTGCAGCAGCCGGGCGAGGACGAGGACGAGGGCGATCCGCGCGAGGAACTCGTCCAGCGCCTGATCGAGTACCGCCAGTTCAAGGAAGCCGCCGAGCAGCTCAAGGATCACGAGGGCCAGCGCCGGCTGCTGTACGAGCGCGGCATCGTGCCCACCGAGGACGACGCGGGCCCGCTGCCGCTGGCGCCGGCCACGCTGTTCGACCTGCTCGAGGCGCTGAACCGCGTGCTGTCGCGCGTGCCGCAGCGCGTGGTGTACGAAGTCCAGACCGAGGTCTACGACGTCGAGGACAAGATGTCGTTCATCGCGCGCTCCGTGGCCGAGGACGGAGAGCTGAGCTTCTTCGGTCTCATGACCGGCTGCCGCGCGCGCATGGAAATCGTCGTGTCGTTCATGGCCCTGCTCGAACTCATCAAGCTGGGGCAGGTGGTCGTGATCCAGAACGAGAACTTCTCGGACATCCGCATCCTGCCGAAGCTCGCCGAAGAAGGAAGGGAGTCGCATGCCCCCGTCGAATCCGCGACCGGCGATTGAAGCGCTGCTGTACGCGTCCGATCAGCCGCTGACGCTGCCGTTGCTGTCCGATGCCCTCGAGATGGGCGCCGAGGACGTGCAGGCCGAACTCGCCGCGCTCGCCGCCGACTACCGCGAGCGCGCCGCGGGCGTGGAACTGCGCGAGATCGCCGGCGGCTGGGTGTTCGTGACCGCGCCCGAGTACGGCGAGTACGTGGCGCGCATGCTGCGCGGCAAGCGCAAGATGCGCCTGTCGCGCGCGGCGCTCGAGTCGCTCGCGATCATCGCGTACAAGCAGCCGGTGACGAAGTCCGAGGTGGAGGCGATCCGCGGCGTGGACGCGAGCGGCGTGCTCGCGACGCTGCTCGAACGGAACCTCGTCACGGTGAAGGGCCGCTCGCAGGTCGTGGGGCGCCCGCTGCTGTACGGCACGACCGTGGAGTTCCTGAACTACTTCGGCCTGAAGGACCTCGCCGAACTGCCGCGCCCCGAGGAACTGCGCGCGCTGGTGGCGGCCCGCGAGCCCGAGCAGCTCGAAATGATGGAGCTCGACCCGGCGAACGGCCTGCCGCTGACCGCGTCGGGCGAAGAGGTCGCGGCTCTCGCCGAAGGCGCCGCGCTGTCGAGGGCGCCGCCCCGGCGGCAGCCGGGACCGCGGCCGAAACGGCGGGCGACGCCGAGCGGGCGGACGAGCCGGACGACGCACTGGCCGAGGCCGACGCGGCGCTCGCCGAGCTCGACGAGCTGGGCGGCGACGTGATGGCCGTGTCCGACGACCGCGAGCTCGCGAGCGACCTCGACGACGAGGACGGCGACGAGGACGAGGAAGAGGACGAGTTCGAGGACGACGACGACGACGACGAGTGGGACGACGACTTCGAAGACGACGAGTCCGACGACGAGGACGACGAGATCGGCGACGAAGAGGAGGACCACCCCGACGCGCGCCTGCACGAAGTCGAGCCCGAACGCTGACCCGCCCATGAGCCGTTCGGCCCGCGACTGGATCCGCGCGCTCGACCTGGCGCCGCATCCCGAGGGCGGCTGGTTCCGCGAGACGTGGCGCTCCGCCGAGAGCGTGGCGGGGGGCGCGCTGCCCGGCCGGTTCGCGGGCGCCCGCGCGCTCGGCACCGCGATCTACTACCTGCTCGAGGCGGGGGAGTTCTCGCGATTCCATCGCCTCGAAGCCGACGAGCTCTGGCACCTGTACGACGGCGGCCCGCTGGAGCTGCACCTGTTGATCGAAGGGCGGCACGAGATGCTGCGGCTCGGACTCGACCTCGAGCGGGGCGAATCGCCTCAGCACCGGGTGCCGCACGGCGTATGGTTCGCGGCGATGCCGGCGCGCGGCGCCGAGTTCGCGCTCGCGGGATGCACGGTGACGCCCGGCTTCGATTTCGCGGACTGGCGCCTGGGCCCGCGGCACCATCTGCTCGAGGCGTTTCCCGCGGCGCGGGACGTGATCGAGCGATTCACCGACGAGGAGGCCTGACGTGGCGATCCGGCTGAACAAGCTCATGGCGGAGCGCGGTGTGGGCGCGCGCCGCAAGTGCGACCTGATCATCGCCGAAGGCCGCGTGCGCGTGAACGGCAAGGTGGTGACGGAAGCCGGCACCAGGGTCGAGGAGCAGCGCGATCGCATCGAGGTGGACGGCCGCCCGCTGCCTCGCGCGACGGCGCATCGCTACTTCGTGCTGAACAAGCCGGTCGGCGTGATCACCACGCTCGACGACCCGCACGGGCGCCGCACGGTGCGCGAGTTCCTGCCGCACGGCGCGCGCTACTTCCCGGTGGGCCG
>JBGAOB010000128.1:0-13812 GCA_044222045.1 Candidatus Eiseniibacteriota bacterium | reverse complement strand
AGCTCGCGGTACGAGTGCGGGCGGCTCTTGTAGATCATGATGTGGTTCGGGCAGTTCATCGGCTTGGCGCGGTACGCCTGCTCGTCGATCTGCATCGGCGAGTACATGATGTCCGCGTAGTTCTCGAGGTGCCCGCTGATGGTGTAGAGCTTCTCGCTCGAGATGTGCGGCGTGTACACGAGCGAGTACCCGGCCGCCAGGTGCTGCTCCTTCCAGAAGCCCTCGAGCACGTGCCGCACCATGCCCAGGCGCGGGTGCCAGTGCACGAGCCCCGGCCCCACCTCCTCGTGGATCGAGTACAGGTCCAGCTCGCGCCCCAGCTTGCGGTGGTCGCGCTTGAGCGCCTCCTCGATGCGCTTGAGGTACTCGTCCAGCTCCTCCGGCGTCGCGAACGCGGTGCCGTAGATGCGCTGCAGCATCTCGTTCTTCTCGGAGCCCAGCCAGTACGCGCCGGCCACGTGCGTGAGCTTGAACGCCTTCAGGTCGCCGGTGCCGGCCACGTGCGGGCCGCGGCACAGGTCGAGGAACGCACCGTTGCGGTACGTGGTGACCTTCGCGCCGTCGGGGATCTGCGACAGGAAGTGCAGCTTGTACTTCTCGTTCGCCCACACCTTCGCCGCCTCTTCGCGCGTGGTCTCGGCGTACTCGAACGGCTGGTTCGCCGCCACGATCTCGCGCATGCGCGCCTCGATGCGCTCGAGGTCCTCGGGCGTGAACGGCGTGGGCTTGGCGAAGTCGTAGTAGAAGCCGTTCTCCACGGGCGGCCCGCCGGCCACCTTCACCTCGGGGAACAGCTCGGTCACCGCGGTGGCCAGCACGTGCGCGGCCGAATGGCGGAGGCGATAGAGCGCCTCCCCGCCCGGGTACTGCGAGAGGTCGGGGCCTGCGGACATCGGGGGGCTCTGCGACATGCGGACATCCTCTCGATCGGGCGCGGGGTGCGGCTGCGGAGACCGGAAAACAAGAACGGGGCGGCGCGCCGTCTCGATCCGGCGTGCGCGCCCCGTGTCAGGTGGTGGGCGATACTGGACTTGAACCAGTGACCCCTTGCTTGTCGAGCAAGTGCTCTACCAGCTGAGCTAATCGCCCTCGGGGCCGCGGAGTAAACCGGAGCGGCCCGCAGGCGTCAAGCCGACGGGCCGCTCCGGCGAAACGGGCCGCCGCCCCTCCGCGGCGCGTGCGAACCCGTCGGACTCAGCGCCAGGTCAGGACGGCGAACCCGACGCTCCACCAGTCCACGGCGTCTTCGCCCTCGGGCAGCGACGAACCGAACGCGCGCGTGAAGCGGCCGTCGAACTGGAGTCCCACGAACGGACGCACCTCGTAACGCGCCACCGCGCCCACGAACCCGCCCATCACGAAGCCCGACCCGTCCCGGTGCTCCGGCGTCGCCGCCGTGCGGTCGTACTGGCCGCCGAGCACGCCCACCTGCACGAACGCCGGAACGACGGCCGTGCTCAGGCGGAACAGCGCACGCGGCGCGGCGTAGGCCAGCGTGATCTCGTCGTGCGGTGAACTCCTGCCGCCGGGATCGCGCAGGTACCCGGCCTCGAGGCCGAACGTCACCTCGCGGTCTCCCCCGCGCTCGGCGAACGCGGAGCCCTCCCAGCCGCGGTGGAAGCTCTCGGTCGTGCCCTCGGCCAGCAGGCCTCCGCGCACGCCCGCCGTCCACGCGCGATCCGCCTGCGCGAGCGAGGGCGCGAGCGCGAGGCCCGCGATCAGCGCGACGCCCGCGAGCGCCGCGAAGCGCCGGACTCCGCGACGAGCCGTCGGTGGAGTCGCCGTGCGACGGTTCGCACGGGGGATGTCGCGGCGCAGGCTCACGTCGTATCGCGGGGCAGTCATCGCGCGCTCCTTTCTGGATCTTCACGCGTGACGGATCGAGCGTCCTCGGCCACGGACGGGACGGTCCGCTTCCTGCGCCATGGTACGTCCGGACGCGGGGAACGCAGCGCGTGGGAGTCTCCTGCCGGGGAGCGGCGCGCGCGGGCGTGCACTTCGCACGCGCGCGTGCGGAATCAACGGCCCGTGCGGAACGTCTCCCACGCCGGCTTGGCGCGGCCGAGCGAGTCACGCAGGCCCAGGGAGCCGAGGAACGCGGCGAACTCGGGCGTCTGGAAGCCGTAGTAGCCGAACAGGGAGTTCAGCGAGACGCTCGACCAGTCCGTGTACAGGAACCAGCTCGCGTACAGCACGCGCGACCGTGGCTGGCGGCCCAGCCACGCACGGAACCGTCGCGCGGCCTCGGCCTGCGCCTCGGGCGATCCACCCACCACCGGCGACGACGCGTAGCCCACCTCCTGGAAGGCCACGGGTTTGCCGTGCGCGCGTGCGACCACCGCTTCGAGGTCCGCGTCGAACGCGGGCGCGGGCTTTTGCGTGAAGCCTCCGGGCTGCGTGTCGTAGAACGTGTGCAGCACGATGTCGCTCGTGACGTTGAGCGAGTCGCCGTAGTGCGCGAGGGGGTTCGCGAGCGGGTTCGTGGTGGAGATGCCCATGGGCACACCGGGCGCGGCCGCGTGGAACCGCGCCACCTCGCGGCGGTAGAGCGCGAGGAACGCCGGGAACTCGCCCGGGTGTTCGCCGAAGTAGGCGTCCACCTCGTTGCCGATGGCCACCGACACGAGGTCGCTCCGCCGCGCGAGCGCCGCGAGCGTGTCCACGAGCACGTCCACGCGCGCCACGAGCACCGGGTCGTCCCACGCGAGCGACGCGAGGTCCGCCGGCAGGTTGCGCGAGATCGTGTCGAGGATCCGCAGGTTCAGGTGCGTGCGGAGGCCGAGCGAGCGGTGCACGTCCAGGTAGAGCTGTTCCTCGGCGAGTTGCCACGTGCCGGGCGTCGGCTCGACGCGGTCCCACTGCGGTGCGCGGATCTGCACGTCGGCGCCGGCGGCCTTCGCGTCCTGGAGCACGCGCAGCACCGAGTCGCCGAACGTGGGCAGCGCGAACGCCGCGTCCGAGGTGTTGGACGACACGCCCACGAGCGCCATCGGGACGGCGCCCGGCGCGGTGCCCGACTCGCCGCCGCAGCCGGAGGCGCACGCCGCCAGCACGACCAGCAGCGCGAACAGGCGACGGCGGCGGCCCGCGGCCGCTGCCGTCACACCGTCCTCCCCAGCACCTCCGCGATCGTCCGGATCTGGTTCACCAGCTCCTGGAACTGCTCCGGGAACAGCGACTGCGCGCCGTCCGACAGCGCGTGATCGGGGTCGTGGTGCACCTCGATGATGAGTCCGTCGGCACCCGCCGCGATGGAAGCGCGTGCCATGGGCGCCACCTTGTCGCGGATGCCCGTGCCGTGGCTCGGGTCCACGATCACCGGCAGGTGCGACAGCTCCTTCACCACCGGGATCGCGTTCAGGTCGAGCGTGTTGCGCGTGTACGTCTCGAACGTGCGGATGCCTCGCTCGCACAGGATCACCTGCTGGTTGCCCTGCGCCATCACGTGCTCGGCGGACAGCAGCCACTCCTCGATCGTGGAGCTCAGGCCGCGCTTGAGCAGCACGGGCTTCTGCGTCTGCCCCACCTCGCGCAGCAGCGCGTAGTTCTGCATGTTGCGGGCGCCGATCTGCAGCACGTCGGCGTAGCGCGCGAGCAGCGCCACCTGCTGCGTGTCCATGACCTCGGACACCACGGCCAGCCCGTGCGCGTCGGCGGCGCGACGCAGGATCTTCAGGCCCTGCTCGCCGAGTCCCTGGAACGCCCACGGCGACGTGCGCGGCTTGTAGGCCCCGCCGCGCAGCAGCGTGGCGCCGGCCTTCGCGACGGCGGCGGCGATCGTGAACGCCTGCTCCTCGCCCTCCACCGAGCACGGCCCGGCCATGATCGCGAGCTGACGGCTGCCGACCACGGCGCGTCCCACCGAGACCACGGTGTCGTGCGGGTGGAATGCGCGGCTCGCCAGCTTGAACGGCCGCGACAGCTTCGTGGCCGATTCCACGCCGGCCCACGTGCGCACGTCCGCCCAGTCCACGGCGCCCGGCTCGCCCACCGCCGCCAGCCGGACCTGTCCCTCGTGCTCGGTGCGGTGCACGACGAGGCCCGCCATGCGAAGGCGGGTCACCACGTCCTGCACACCGGGCTCGGGCGTGCCGCGATTCAGGAGCACCAGCATCGAGGGATCCGTCGGGGTCCGAAACACGAAGCCCACGCCGGGTTCGGCATGGGCCTGGGATTCACACGTTGCGAAGTCCGCCTAGCGGGTGCGCGTGAACTCCTGGCCGCGGGTCGCCCCACGCCAAAAGCACCAGTGCCCGCACCACCAGCAGTTCGTCAACGGCTTCCTCCGCGTGAAAAAGACGGGCGGAAGCCTAGCATCGGATCTCGCGAGGGGTCAACGAGTCACGGCCACGCGACGGGTCAGCGTGCGCTCGCGGGTGGTGAGGCGCGCGAAGTAGAGCCCACCGTGCACGGCCCGCCCCGACTCGTCGGCGCCGTCCCAGGCCACCTGCTGGTGCCCCGAGGCCCAGTCGCCGTCGGTCAACAGGCGCACGCGCCGGCCGCTGGCGTCGAACACCTCCATGCGCACGTGCTGCGCCGTCGGCAGCGAGAACGCGAAGCGCGTGCGGCCCGGGGCCGGGTTCGGCGTGGCGCCCGCGAACGCCACGTCGCGCAGCGACGCCTCGGGAACGCCCGCCGAGCTCGCCGGCGTGATCAGGAAACCGCGCTCGCCGTTCAGCAGCCCCTCTCCCACGATCGCGCCGCTCTCGTCGATGTCCCACGCGCGCGTGAGCAGCCAGCCCACGTTCGGCGGGATGAGCGAGTTGAGGTCGATGATCTGCCTGCCGCGCCACATCACGGCGCGCTGCTGGTCGTCGGGGCGCGAGGCCGCGCCCACGATCTCGTCGTGGTTGTTGACGCCGAACGCCGCGCCGTAGACCCCCGCCCAGCGTGGGCAGTTCCTCGAGCCCGGCCCCGCGGAAGATCCACGCGCGGCTGTCGGGGTTCGAGCGGTTCAGGTACGACCAGCCCACCACGTGGTCGAGGTCGTTGATCGCGTAGGCGTGCGCGGCTTCACCGCCGAGCGTGCCCAGGTCGATCAGCGATTCGCCGAGCTTGGCCACGAACGCGCGGTACTCGCCGGCGCTCGGGCTCGCCATGCCGCACATCACGTTGTTCGCGTTGATGTCGTACACGCGGCTCGTGGTGCCGCCCAGCGTGCCGACGTCGGTCATGACGCCGTCGCGCCACCAGAAGCCGTGCTCGTCCCCGGCGGTCGTGTACGCCGAGCCCACGACGAACCCGGCGTCGTTGACGGCGCTCGCGTCGCTACGGCCGCCGCCGAAGTCGCCGAGCGGCGCCATGGCGCCGTCGCGCCACAGGAACGCACGCTGCGTGGTGATCCGGCCAGTACGCCCAGCCCACGACCCAGCCCTGCTGGTTCACCGCGCGCGCCAGGCTCTGCGTGCCACCGAGCGTGCCCAGGTCCTGCACGGTGCCGTACGTGTTGACCATCGCGTGCACGTACGGGCTGCCCGCCACGAACGAATAGCCGGCCGCCACGCCATGTCCGTTGAGCGCCACGCGACGCCGCCACGGGGGCTGCCCAGCGAGCCGAGGTCGGTCACGACGTAGTCCGCGGCGAATGCGGGCAGCGCGCAGGCGGCGCACAGCCCGAGGGCGGCGAGGGCGTGGCGAACGGCGGACGGGGCGAGCGTCATGCGAGCCTCCAAGAAACGCGTTCGGAGCCCGGAGGGAGCGGGCGGCAAGCGGCCGTGCGCCGGGCAGCCTAGAGCAGCGGGCATTCTCTGCCGAGAGGTATTACACGGCGCGCCGGAAGTGGAGGTTCCGGCGGCGGTAGTGGCCGGGCCGGGCCCCGGCCCGCGGCCACGCCGGGGAAGCCCCTACTTCTCCCGCCCCCGCAGCGCGCGCTGGCGGAGCCAGGCGTCCATCAGCGTCACCGCCAGCATCGCCTCGGCCACCGGCACCACGCGCGGGCAGATGCACGGGTCGTGGCGGCCTTCGATCGCCACGGTCTCGGTGCCGCCGTCCTTGCGGGCCATCACCTGCGGCTTGCCGATGCTGGTGGCCGGCCGCACGGCCATGTCCACCGCCACGTCGGCGCCGTTCGAGATGCCGCCGCTCACGCCGCCCGAGAAGTTCGTCACGAAGCGCTCGCCGTCGAACACGTCGTTCGTCTGGCTGCCGTGCATCGCCACCATGCCGAAGCCGCCGCCGAACTCCACGCCCTTGGTGGCCGGGATGCTGAGCATGGCCGCGCCCAGTCGCGCCTCGAGCTTGTCCATCGTCGGCCGCTCCTGCCCGCGGCGCACGCTGCTCGCCACGATCTCCACCACACCTCGACCGAGTCCTTGCGTCGCGCCGCCGCGATCACGTCGGCCATGCGCGCCGCCGCCACGGGATCGGGGCAGCGCACCGGGTTCGTTTCGACCACGCCCCACTCGCGCACGTCGGTGCGGACTTCCCCCACCTGCACCGTGCCGCCCACGATGTTCACGCCGATCGTGCCCAGCGCGCGGCGGGCGATCGCGCCCGCGGCCGCGGCCCACCGTCTCGCGCCCCGAGGAGCGCCCGCCGCCCCGGTGGTCGCGCACGCCGTACTTCTGCCAGTACGCGTAGTCGGCGTGGCCCGGGCGGAAGACGTCCTTCAGGTTGTCGTAGTCCTTCGACTTCTGGTCGGTGTTGCGCACCAGCAGCAGGATCGGCGAGCCCAGCGAAACGCCCTCGAACACGCCCGGCCACGATCTCCACGCGGTCGGCTTCCTGGCGCTGCGTGGTCAGCGCGCTCTGGCCCGGGCGGCGGCGATCGAGTTCGCGCTGGATGTCGTCCTTGCGTCCACGGGCAGCCCCGGCGGCATGCCGTCCACGAGCACGCCCACGCCGCCGCCGTGGGATTCCCCGAACGTGGTGATGGCGAACAGGCGGCCGAATCGCGACGACATCAGCGCTTCTTCGCCGGCTTGTGCGCCGCGGCCTTGTGCACGGCGCGGGCCTGCTCGGCCACGAACTCGGCGTTGATGCGTGCCCGGTAGGCCTGGTGGGCCTCGACCATGCGCTCGAACTGGTACAGGTACGTGGGCCGGATGGCGCGCGCCTCGTCGATCCACGGCTTCACGCGCTCCCACGTCACGATGTCCTCGCCCGTGTGGTCGAAGAACAGGTCGGCGTGCAGCCCTTCCGATTGACGAGCGTGCACCATTTCCCAGTACGAGATCGTCTGGCGGAACCAGCAGTCCTCGTCCGGTGCGTGAGTAGCGCTCTCCTTGATCTCGGCCCAGCTCTGCGCGGAACTCGGTCAGGAACCACTTGCGCGCGCGGCGCAGTTCGGGCTCGCGGCGCATTTCGTAGAGCTGCAGCAGCAGCGTGGCATCGGCCTGCGTGGGCTTGGGCATCGCGCTCTCCTCGCGTGACGGTGGCTCGCGTGCGGACGCGCGACGTTCGCACCGGCCCCGCGGGGGCGTCAAACGCGGCGGGGCGTCGTCGAAACGGAAATCGGAGGCCGGGCTCGGGCGCTTGACGCCCGATCCCGTGCTTCGGGCGTGTCAGGCCGTCGTCGGATGTTCGCCGGGCTCCCGCCCGCTCACCAGCGCGCCGCCCATACACGAGCCCCGCGCCGCCCGCGAGCAGTGCCAGCTCCGCCACGTGCAGCGCGATGGATGCCGGCGTACCGAGGTGCAGGCGCGACGCGAGAGCGTCCGGCCAGTCGTAGAACTGCGCGGTGGCGGCGAGCACGGCGCCCGCGAAGCGCGTCACGGTCGTGTGCGCGTCCGCGTCGGCGGGCAGCAGCCGCGCCGGGCCGGTCAGCAGCGGCACCGTGGCCAGAAGTGCGACCGCGGTCACGCGCGGGCGAGCACGGGCCCGTCGTGCACGGCGAGGAACATCACCATCAGGGACAGCGCCATGATCCCGCCTAGCACGTGCCGGGCGATGCTCGAATCGGAACGCGAGGTCATCGAGTCGTCCTCTCGGTGGGACCGGGGGAACCGCCCTATCGTGACTCATCGCGCGCGGCACTCGCGAAAGGAAAGTGCGCGTTTCCCGGCCGGGCCACGACGCACGAACGCCGCCGCGCGGGGCGGGCGGCGTTCGATGGCCAGGCGGGGATTCGAGTCTCGCCTACTTCATTTCCGGCAGCCGGCCCGGCGTCCACGGCGCTCCGGCGGCCTCGGCCTTCGCTTCGAGCGTCGCCAGGTCGGCGGCGATCGCCTTCAGCTGGTCGAGCGCCTTTCGGAAGTCGGCGGCGGCGATGTCGTAGTTGCGCCGGTGCGTGGTGGTGACGTTCGAGGTCGAGTTCCAGCTGCCCCCCACCACCTGGTTCGCGCGGTCCATCAGCGACGGCGGCGTGGGCTGGTTGCGGCGGCTCAGCGTCGCGTCGCCGTGGAACACCACCTGCAGGTCGCGCGAACGCGCCTGCAGGGCACGCACCTCGGTCGCCAGCTCCGGCGCGGCCTGCGGCGTGTCGTCGAGCGCCTTCTTCAGAAGCGTGAGCCGTTCCTGCACGTCGCCGAGCGCGTTGCTCGCGCCCAGCACGGTGCGCTGCAGCTCGGCGGTGCGGCGCTGGAACGCCACCACTTCGGCGCGGTTCGCTGCGGGCAGCGTGGTGTTCGCGAGCGGCTCCACCACGAAGCTCTGCGGCTCGCCGAGCGGCGTCACGCGACCGCCCACGCGCTTGGCCAGCGCCACGCGGTACGTGCCCGGCCCCACGAGCGGGCTGTCGGCGCTGTCGTCGAACTCGCTGCGCGAGCGCGGCTGCAGCTGCGTGGGCTGAGTCGGCGCGTACGCCAGGTTCCACGCCACGCGCTGGAAGCCGGCGCCCGTCGGGCCGGTCAGCCGGCGCACGACGTTGCCCGACTCGTCGCTCACGGTGAGCAGGATCGCGGGTTCCTCCTCGCGGTCCTCCGTGCGCAGGCTGTCCCAGCTCGGTACGAACACGTCTCCGCCCTTCTCGGCGATCTTCTTCTCGCGCTCCTGCCGCTGCTCCTTCAGCGTCTTGTATCCGTCGGCGAGGTAGTACGTGAAGACCGCGCCGAACGGCGGGTTCGGCGCCGTGTAGAAGCGCTCGCCCTGGCTCGCCTTGCCGCGGCCGCCGAGCGGCGAGTCCTGCACGTACAGCAGCGCCTTCTTCACGGGCAGAAGCGTGGCCTCGGCACGCAGCTTCGCCTCGTCGACCATCGTGCGCAGCGGCGTGTAGTCGTCGAGGATCCAGAAGCCGCGGCTGAACGAGCACACCACGAGGTCGTTCTCGCGGCGCTGGATCGCCAGGTCGCGGATGCACATGGTGGGCAGGCCGCCCTTCATGGCCAGCCACTTGCCGCCGCCGTTCGCGGTGAAGAACACGCCGAACTCCGTGCCGCAGAACAGCAGCTCGGGCTTCACGTGGTCCTCCACCAGGCAGTACACGGAGCCGTTCGCGGGCAGGTCGCCGGACACGTTCGCCCACGTGCGGCCGAGGTCGGTGCTCTTCAGCACGTAGGGCTTGAAGTCGCCCATCTTGTGGCGGTCGAACGTGACGTAGAGCGTGTTCTTCGCGTGGCGCGAGAACAGCACGCGCGACACGTAGGCGTACTCGCCGATGCCCGGGAACGTGTCGACCTTCCGCCACGCGCCGCCGCCGTTCTCGCTGATCTGCACCAGCCCGTCGTCGGTGCCGACCGCGAGCAAGCCCTCCTGCAGCGGCGACTCGTCCAGCGCCACGATGTTGCCGTAGAAGCTCGTGGAGTTGCTCTTGGCCACGGCGTCCACGCTCCACACGCGCCCCATCACCTTGAGCTTGTCGCGGTCGATCTGGCGGGTGAGGTCGGGGCTGACCGGCGTCCACGTGTCGCCGCGATCGTCGCTGCGGTACACGCGCTGCGACGCCATGTACAGCCGCGTGTGCAGGAACGGGCTGATGATCAGCGGCGTGTCCCAGTTCCACCGGTCGGCGGGCTCGCCCGGGCCGGGCTGCGGCTGGATGTCCACCGCTTCGCCGCTCCGCCGGTCGAAGCGCGCGATGCCGGCGTGCTGCGACTGCGAGTAGACGATGTTCGGGTCGGTCGGGTCGACGCGCGTCTGGAAGCCGTCGCCGCCCACCGTGATGAACCAGTCGGAGTTGCGGATGCCGTGCACGTTCGTGGTGCGCGACGGGCCGCCGTGCGTGTTGTTGTCCTGCGTGCCGCCGTACACGTAGTAGAACGGCAGGCTGTTGTCGACCTCGACCTTGTAGTACTGCGCGATCGGCAGGTTCGAGAACCAGTCCCACGTCGCCGCGCGGTCCCAGCTCTGATACAGGCCGCCGTCGCAGCCCACGAGCAGGTGACGGTTGTCGTCGGGATCGATCCACACGATGTGATTGTCCACATGCTTCGACTTCTCGCCCGCCCGGCGGAACGTGCGGCCGCCGTCCTCGGTGACCTGCAGGTACGTGTCGATCAGGTACACGCGGCCCGCCTGCGTGGGATCGGCGAACAGCTCGTTGTAGTACTGCGGGCTGCCGGAGACGGTGCCGCTCATCTTCTCGAAGCTCGCGCCCTGATCCGAGGAGCGGTAGAAGCCGCTGCCGTCGTTCGCGGCCTCGATCACCGCGTAGACGACGCCCGGCTCCGCGGGCGACACCGCCAGGCCGATGCGGCCCATGTCGTCGTCGGGCAACCCGGACTTGAGGCGCGTCCACGTCTCGCCCTTGTCGGTGCTCTTCCAGATGCCCGAGCCCGGGCCGCCGTCGAGCAGCGTCCACACCTTGCGGTGACGCTGGTACGTGCTCGCGAACAGCACGTCGGGATTGCGCGGGTCGAGCCACACTTCGTTGCCGCCCGTCCACTCGTCCACCTTCAGGACCTGCTTCCACGTCTTGCCGCCGTCGGCGGTCTTGTACACGCCCCGGTCGCCGCCCGGCGCCCACAGCGGGCCCTGCGCCGCCACGTAGACCACGTTGCCGTCGCGCGGGTCCACCGCGATGCGGCCGATGTGCTCGCTCGCCTGGAGGCCCACGTTCGTGAACGTGCGGCCGCCGTCCACCGACTTGTACACGCCGTCGCCCCAGCCCACCGCGCGCTGGCTGTTGTTCTCGCCGGTGCCCACCCACACCACGAGCGGGTTCGTCGGGTCGAACGTCACGCAGCCGATGGAGCTGGTGGCGATGCCGCCGATCGGCGTCCACGTGGTGCCGGCGTTCGTCGTGCGCCACAGGCCGCCGTACGCGGCCGCCACCATCCACGTGCTCTTGTCGCGAGGGCTCACGGCCAGGTCGGCGATGCGGCCGGACATGATCGCGGGGCCGATGTCGCGGAACTTGAGCCCGGCGAACGTGCCGGCGGCGACCTTGGATTCGGGCGCCTTGTCGCCGGCCTTGCCGGCGGGGCGTGCGGGGGCGCCGAACGACGGCGCCGCCAGCAGGGTGAGCGCGAGGGCGAACACGGCGGCGGAACGCTTCATGGGGATCCTCGGAGCGTGGAGCGCGGCGAGGCCACCGCGCGGAGGATCGCGAAAAATGCCGCACTTCAATACCCCAATCCGCGGCCAGTCAAGATCGGACCGACGGATGCGATGCGGTGCCGAGGACGGAACGGGCCTGTGCCATGACGAGGCCTCTGTACGGTCAGACCGAAAACGCCCAGATCCGTAGCAGAGCGAGGACAGCAGCAGCACGATCAGTGGCGATCGAGAACCCGCAGGGCCACCGCGCTTGATCGTCGAACAGCACGGCAAGAAGCACTGACGCGACGACCAGCTCGATCGCGATCCCTCCGGCGGCTGATCGGTTACGCCAGCGACAAAGAAACCACTGACCGCGCTCGAGATCGGGGCCGCTGCCGTGAACCCGCCAGCGATACTCCCCAGACGATGTGCCACGCGAGGTCGATCCACTGTCCCAGCTTGCGCACCGGCTCCTTCAGCTCACCGGGATCCATGCGCACGGCGGGCCTCCATCAGGCTCGCGCGTCTCGTGTTCGTGTCTCCCTCCCGTCGTCGCGTCATACGCTCACCAGCCCTTGCGGCACATCCACAGCAAGGCCGACAGCGAGCCACCGGTGAGCAGCAGCGACAGCGCGAGCCCCACGATCATCCCGCGCACGAATCCCGGCTTCTGCGCGCGCGCCAGCCGCCACGCCACGACGAGGGCCGCGAGCCCGATCACGCCCATGCCCGCGAACTGCGCGGTCAGCCGCTGCGGCCCGGTGATGCCGGAGAGCGCGCCCACCACCACGGCCAGCCCGAACCCCGCCGGCAGCACGCCGCCGAGCAGGCCCACCACCACGCCGAGCAGGGAGCCCACGGCGCTCGGCCGCGTGTCGGGCGCCGGCACCGACGGTGGCTCGAACGTCGGGCGCTCCTCCATCAGAACACCCCCGCGTTCGCGGCCGCGGCGCGCAGCGGCTCCAGCCGCGTGCGCTCCAGCTCGTCGCGATAGAACAGGTTGTACGTGTCGAACGGGATCAGGCGCTTCGCGTCGGGGTGCACGATGTGCACGCACGTCTTCTTGATCGAGCGCAGGTCGAAGTCGTGCGCGTCGTGGAACGCCATGATGATCACGCGGAACACGCGGTCGTAGCCGAGCGCTCCGGGAATCGCCACCTTCGGCAGGCAGCACAGCAGGTCGCGCAGGCTGGCGGCTGCCGACTCCGGCGAGTGGTTCGTGGCGAAGACCTTGAACAGCTGCTTCTGCAGTGCCTCGTCGTGCTCGTACACGATCGTGTTGCGCCCGCCCTCGATCAGGACTTGCGGATCGATCATTCCGGTCAGCGGCAGCAGCCCGTCGCCCTGCCGCAGCGCGTACGCCATCGCGAGCGCGTCCGGGTGGCACGGCACCGGGATCACGTCCTCGGCGCGGAACGCCGGGAACTGCTCGAGGATCGCGCGCCGCACCTCGGTGAGCGTGAGCCGGTCGCGCGCCGGGTCGAACCCATCGAGCCGCCCCGCGCGCTGCACCGGCTGGAACGTCACGCCGCGCACGCAGCGGTGCTTCACCGCCTCGCTCAGGATCGCCCCTACTTCGTCGTCGTTCACGCCGCGCTTGAGCGTCACCACCAGCGTGGTCGACAGGTTCTGCTCGTCGAGCGCGGCCAGCGCCTGCTCGCGCACCGAGCGAAGGTCGGCGCCGCGCAGGTCCATCAGCGCCTCGCGCCGCATCGAGTCGTACTGCAGGTAGATCTCGAACCCGGGTGCGTAGCGGGCCAGCTGCTTCGCGAAGCCGGGCTCCTTCGCGATCCGGATGCCGTTCGTGTTCAGCATCAGGTGGCGGATCGGTCGGCGCTTCGCGGCGTCGAGCACGGCGAAGAACTCGGGGTGCAGCGTGGGCTCGCCGCCCGAGAGCTGCACCACGTCGGGCTCGCGCTCGTTGCGGACCACCGCGTCGAGCATGCGCTCGACATGCTCCAGGCTGCGGAAGCCGGGCCGGTGCGGGCCGCTCGACGCGTAGCAGATCGGGCACGTCAGGTTGCAGGTGTCGGTCAGCTCCACGAGCGTCAGGCACGAGTGCTGTTCGTGGCTCGGGCACAGCCCGCAGTCGTACGGGCAGCCCCACTTCACGGGGGTGTTGTAGTGGTTCGGCTGCTCGGGGTGCTTCAGGAACACCTCGCGGGCGCGCCGCCAGTACGCCACGTCGTCCGCCAGCAGCACGCGCTCGTGGCCGTGCTGCGGGCAGTCCTTGAGCAGGTACACGCGCTCGTCCTCGAACACGATCTTGCCTTCCACGCGCCGGTAGCACGTCGAGCAGATCGACACCGCCACGTCGTAGAACAGGTACGGCCGCACGCGGTCAGACACGACGCGCTCCTCCGAAGACGCGCGGCAGGTGCGGCGCCAGGAACGCGACGCCGGCCACGCAGGCGATCTGGATGGCGGTGAGCCCGGCCCAGGGTCGCGGCTCGGGCT
>JBGAOB010000127.1:0-15185 GCA_044222045.1 Candidatus Eiseniibacteriota bacterium | reverse complement strand
AGCGCGCGGGCGTGCAGCCGCGCGTCGGCGGCCGGCGGCGCGAAGCGATTCCACGGGCAGACTTCCTGGCAGACGTCGCAGCCGAAGATCCAGTCGCCGACGAGCGGGCGCAGTTCGCGCGGGATCGGGCCGCGCAGCTCGATCGTGAGGTACGAGATGCAGAGCCGCGCGTCGACCTGGTACGGCGCGACGATGGCGCGCGTGGGGCAGAGGTCGAGACAGCGCGTGCACGTGCCGCAGTGGTCCTTGCCGAGCGGCTCGTCGGGCTCGACGTCGTGGTCGAGCAGTACCTCGCCGAGCAGGAACCACGAGCCCTGCCGCGGGGACAGCAGCCCCGAGTGCTTGCCGATCCAGCCCAGGCCCGCGCGCTCGGCCCAGCCGCGTTCGAGGATGGCGCCCGTGTCCGAGTACCAGAGCGAGCCCGAACCCGGCCACAGCTCGGTGCGGATCCAGCGTTCGAGCGCGCCGAGCTTGTCCTTCATCACCGCGTGGTAGTCGGCGCCCGCCGCGTAACGCGCGATGCGGCCCGCGCGCGCGTCGAGGCCGGCGTCGCGCTCCGGCGCGTGCGCGAGCGCCACGCACAGCACCGCGCGGAGGTCGCGCACCAGCCGCTCGGGATCGGCGCGGCGTTCGCGGTGCTTGGCGCTCGCCAGGTAGTGCATGTCGCCGTGCCGCCCGGCCGCGAGCCACGCTTCGTAGTGCGCCTGCGCGTCGAGCGGCCCGACGCGCGCGTGGCCGGCGGCGCTGAAGCCCAGTTCGAGCGCGCGCGCCTTGATCCGCCCGGCGTCGGCTCGCGCGGCGTCAGCGCCGCGTGCTGTCGCGCGGGGCACCGGGGCGAGGCGGCGCGCCGCCCGGAGCATCGGGCCGGCGGCGTTCGCGCGGACCGGCGGCGCCGGTGTCGGCGGGCGCGGGCGCGGGCGCCGGCTTGCCCGCGGGCGCGGGCGTGGCGGACGGAGCGTTCGCCGGCGCGGGCGGCTGCGGCGTGCGCGACCACCACGACAGCGCGCGGCGCGTGCGCTGCAGCAGGTCGGACTCGGCGGGCGCGTCGAGCGCGAGCAGCTTCACGCGGCGTGGCGCCAGGTCGTCCCCGCGCGGCGCGACGATCGCGCCCATGCGCTGGAGCTGCTGCGGGTCGGGGCCGCGGTTGAACGCGACGCCGTTGACGCGCGCGATGTTGGTGATCTCCATGACCGGGTCGCGCGTGGACGGCGGCGTGCGCACGTAGAGCGCTTCGACGCCGGCGCGCGTGGTGCCGATGGTCTGCGCGGGTGCGAACGTGAACGGTCCCGCCAGGGACGCTCGCGTAGTCCGTGTACGCGACCGGCGCGAGCGCGGCGCCCAGCCCACGTAGTCGCCCGCTCCGACCCACGCCACCCACGCCGGTCCCCACACCGGGCCCGGCTGCCACACCAGCCCTGGTAGCTGTCGTAGAACCACGAGCCGTAGTGATCGGTCACCCAGCCGAAGTCGTCGGTCGAGTTCCAGATCCAGCCGAAGGTGTCGGACAGTTCCCACCAGCCGCGCTGGTACGGGCGCCACGCGTCGAAGTTCACGCTCGGGCGGAACACCCAGCCGTACGGCTCGATCAGCACCCAGTCGCCCTGGCCCTCGAGCGCGTCGTAGAACGCGCGGTACGCGGGGGCGAGGCCGAGGCGCGCCGCGCTCATCGCCGGCGGGGCCGGCGGCGAGGCGTAGCCCGCGCTCGAGTCCACGTCGGCGGTGTCGGGAACGGCGCAGCCGAGCGGTGCGGCGAGCGCGACCAGCAGGGCGAGGCGGAGCAGGGAGCGGCGCGGCATGGGAGCTCTCGGACGGGGTCGGGGTGGATCGGGGCCGGGCGCGCCCGAACATACACCGCGCGCGGCGGTTCGTCCCCACGCCTGCCGCCCGGCCGCGAGGTCCCCCGGAAACGTCCGACATGTCGGACGGCCTCCGACCAGGCGCTCGAGGGGGCTGCCTGAGAGCGGTCCGAGAGGGCCCCGTGGAGCATGGATTCTCATGAAGCCGCCCGCCCGGTTTCCTACAGCCTAATTGGTGTTCACCAGGACTGATCTCGCGATCCAATCCAACAATTCCCTTGCACTTGGAAGGTCGCGGCCAGCATATTGGTGGTCCAAGGCAGCTTCCCCCTCGACCAGCCATCAAGGACTGGGAGACACATCTATGCTTCGGCAACTTTCTTGGTGGGGCCTCGCGGTCAGCGTGTGTCTTGCCGCCAGCGTGACGTCGGCGTCCGCCGATGTTCTCGACCCGCCCACGATCGACTACGTCAGCAGCGGCCGCGGTACGGTCCGTCTGCTCGTCGTGCCCGGCCCCTCCGGCGCCCCCGGTGGATTCACGGTCGAGTGGCTGCCCCGCGCCACCTACGACGCGCTCGGTGGTTGGCCCGAGGCGGCCGATCCGCGAATCCTGCGCGGCAGCTTCACGGGCTCGCCGACGCTCAACATCACGGACGGCACGACGCGCTACCGCATGACGTCGGTCGATGACGCCGGCATCCAGCTCGGCGACACGTTCGACGAAACGGGTGTCGCGACGGCCGACGACCAGGAACTCGACCAGAGCACCGAGTACGTCGTGCGCGCCTGGGCGAACACCTTCGGTGGCATGACCACCAGCCCGGTGTCGCCCGAGGTCATCGTCGCCACCGGCAGCCCGGTCGGCCACGACTGCACGTACACGCAGGGCTACTGGAAGAACCACCCGGCCGTCTGGCCGACCAGCTCGCTCATGCTGGGCTCGGTCGTCTACACCAAGACCCAGCTCCTGCAGATCTTCGACAAGGCCGCGAAGGGCAACGGCCTCGTGTCGCTCGCGCACCAGCTGATCGCGACCAAGCTCAACATCGCGATGGGCGCTTCGGTGCCCCCGGTGGTGGCGACCGCGATCGCGCAGGCGGACGCGCTCATCGGCGCGCTCGTCGTGCCGCCCGTCGGCGCCGGCTTCCTCGCGCCGAGCCTCACCAGCGGCCTGACCGAGACGCTCGACGAGTACAACAACGGCGAGCTCGGTGTGGACCACTGCTCCAGCGTGACCGCGGCGAAGTCCTCGTCGTGGGGCCGCCTCAAGGCGGTCTACCGGTAAGACCCGCTCGTACCCGGTCCAGACGAAAGCCGTCGCTCCGCGAGGAGCGACGGCTTCGTCGTTTCGGGGTCCGGCCGCGCGCGGCGGTCAGAGCTGCTTGTACGCCGGTCCGCCGCCGCCCTCGGGCGTGGTCCAGGTGATGATCTGGTACGGGTCGGCGATGTCGCAGGTCTTGCAGTGCACGCAGTTGGACGCGTTGATCTGCAGCTTGAGCGCCCCCGGCTTTGCGTCGTCCGGCACCATTTCGTACACACTGGCGGGGCAGAAGTGCTGGCAGGGGTTGCCGTACTCCTCGCGGCACCGGGTCGCGCACACGCTGGTGTCGGCGACCACGAGGTGCACCGGCTGGTCCTCGTCGTGGATCGTGCCCGACAGGTAGACGTCCGCCAGCTTGTCGAACGTGAGCGTGCCGTCGAACTTGGGCGCCGCCGGCTTGCCGCTCGGGTGCACGGCGCGGAGCTTCTTCATGCGCTCGTGGCTCGAGTGCCCGTGCAGCCGGTCGCCGAACGGGTCGCGCCCGCCCATGTACATCTGGAAGCCGGTGCGCGGCAGCGCCTGCCACAGGCCGCCGTCGAACGCCTGGTGGAAGTTGCGCATCGAGCGCAGTTCCTCGCCCGCCCACGACGCGGCCACGGCCGATTCGTACGCCGCCAGCTTCTCCTTGGAAAAGTCGCCGGCCTTCAGGCACGCGAACGCGGTCTCCGCCGCCAGCATGCCCGACTTGATCGCCAGGTGGATGCCCTTGAGCCGCCCGCCGTTCAGGAAGCCGCCCGAGTCACCCGCGATCAGCAGGCCGTCGGCCGAGAGCTTCGGCATCGCGTACCAGCCGCCCTCGGGGATGGCCTTGGCGCCGTACGCGACCGGCTTGCCGCCGGCGAGCAGCTTGGCGACCAGCGGGTGCGTCTTGAACCGCTGCAGGTTGCCGTGCGGATCGCTGGTCGGGTCGGGCGAATCGAGCCCGGTACAGAAGCCGACGTACCACTGCGTGTCGGAGAGCCCGTAGAGGAAGCCGCCGCCGAACGTGTCGGCCGGGAGCGGCCAGTTCATGGTGTGGATGACCTTGCCCTTCACGGCCTGGCCGGCGGGCACCTCCCACAGCTCCTTCACGCCGGTGGCGTACACCTGCGGATCGCGGCCCTGCGTCAGGCCCAGCGCCTTCTCGACCTGCTTGGCGATCGTGCCGCGCGGGCCCTCGCACAGCACCGTGACCTTGGCGAGCGCGTCGGCGCCGGGCTGGTACGTGGGCTTCTTCTCGCCGCTCTTGCTCACGCCCTTGTCGCCGGTGCGCACGCCGAGCAGGCGGCCGTTCTCGACCAGCGCCGAAGCCGCGGGCGTCTCGGTGGCGATGAGCACGCCCAGCTCCTCGGCGATGCCCGCCATCCACTTCGTCAGGTCGCCGAGGCTCACGATCAGGTTGCCGTCGTTGTGCAGCGCGGGCGGCAGGAACGGCAGCTTGAACTGCCCGCCGGCGGAGAGGATGTACACGTCGTCGCCGGTCACCTCGGCCGCGATCGGGCAGCCGCGCTCGCGCCAGTCGGGGAGCAGCTCGGCGAGGCCGCGCGGATCCATGACCGCGCCCGAGAACCCGTGCGCGCCGACCTCGGCCGCCTTCTCGAGCACCGCGATGTTGGTCTCGCCGATCGCCTCGCCGGGTCCGCCGGCGGCGACGGCTTCGTTGTGCTTCGCGATCAGGTTCGCGAGGTGGATGGCGCCCGCCAGGCCCGCGGGGCCCGCACCGACGAACTGGACGTCGAACTCGAGGACTTCACGTTCCATCTCGACCTCCGGTCAGTGGGCGGCGTGCGCCGCGTGGGCCTGCGCTTCGAGCCAGCGCTCCGCGTCGATGGCGGCCATGCAGCCGCTGCCGGCCGCGGTGATCGCCTGGCGGTACACCGCGTCGTGCACGTCGCCGGCGGCGAACACGCCCTCGACGCTGGTGTACGAGCTGCCGGGCCGCACCTGGATGTAGCCCTTGTCGTCGGTGGCGAGCTGGCCGCCGAGGAAGCCGGTGTTGGGCTTGTGGCCGAGCGCCACGAACACGCCGTCGATCGCCATCTCGGTGAGCGCGCCGGTGCGGGTGTCGCGCAGCTTCACCCCGGTGACGCGCTTGTGCTTCTCGCCGGTCACCTCGGCGATCTCGGAGTTCCACACGAACTTGATCTTGTCGTTCGCGAGCGCGCGCTCGCTCATGATCTTGGAGGCGCGCAGCTGGTCGCGGCGGTGCACCACGATCACCTCGGTGCAGAAGCGGGTGAGGAAGTTGGCTTCCTCCATGGCGGTGTCGCCGCCGCCCACCACGATCACGCGCTTGCCCTTGAAGAAGAACCGTCGCACGTCGCGCACGCGCTGACGCCAAAGCCCATGAACTCGATGCTCGAGGGCAGCCCCAGCAGGATGGCGCTGGCGCCGGTGGCGACGATCACGCTGTCGGGCGGGTACTCGGCGTTCGACCAGATCCGTGAAGGGCCGCTTCGAAGTCGACCTTCGACATGCTGGTCGATCATCTCGGTGCCGAAGCGCGCGGCACGGGCGCGGAACTTGTCCATCATCTCGGGGCGAGGACGCCGTCGGGGAAGCCGGGGTAGTTCTCGACTTCGGTCGTCATCGTAGCGCTGGCCGCCCGGCTGCAGGCCGGCGAAGAGCACGGCTTGAGGTTGGCGCGCGCGGCGTAGACCGCTGCGAGTAGGCTGGCGGGACCGAGCCCGAGGATGATCAGGTCGTGAACGCGGGACAAGGCCGCCTCCTCGTGGGGTGGGGTCAGGCAAACGGGCGCGAATATTAGCCCCGGCGCGCGACGCTCGCCACCGTGCCCGGGCTCTCGAGTTCGCTTCGCGCCCGCGCGAACCGCGACGCGGCGGGGCGGGCCGCGGGGGCGTCCTTCGGTCCCCGGACACTCCGGTTTCGCGGCCGCGGGGTGGGTTTCAGACTGTCTATGATCCTCCTCCCCAGACGGCCGCGCCGGCGACCCCGGCCCGCTCTCCGCGGGCCGGTCGCACCCTTCGCCCGGAGTTCCTCGACATGCCGCGCCGCCGCCCTCGGGCTGTTCCTGCTCGCCGCCTGTTGCTGTTCGCCACGACCGCCTTCGCCCAGACCGACCTGCCCGGCTTCAACGACGTGCTGGTCGTCGGCGGCCTGAGCGAGCCCACGACGCTGGCGATGACGCCGGCCGGCAAGCTGCTCGGCCAGCGCGGCGTGATCCGCGTGATCGACCACGGCGTGCTCAGACCGAAGCCCATGCTCACCCTCGCGGTCGAGACCTACGAGGAAGAAGGCCTCATCGGCATGGCGCTCGATCCGCAGTTCGCGACCCGCCCGTACCTCTACCTGTTCTACCGCCGTTCACGGGCGCGCAGCCGACGACGGCGAACCGGGTCTCGCGCTTCACCGTCGCGGCCGACACGGTCGTGGCGGGCAGCGAAGTGGTGCTGCTCAGCCCGATCCCGACGGCGCCGGCTGGCACCGGCGGCTGCGTCCGCGCATCGACGCCAGACGACAAGCTGTGGATCGGCATCGGCGACACGAGCGTGGGCGGCACGTTCGGGTGGACGCGCATGAACGACCACCTCGAGGGCAAGCTGCTGCGGCTGAACCTCGACGGCCTTGATCCCCGCGAGCAACCCGTTCTTCGGCGTCCCGGGCGCGCGCGGCGAGATCTGGCAGAAGGGCTTCCGCAATCCCTTCCGCTTCACGCTCCAGCCCGGCACGCTGCAGCCCTGCGAACGACGTGGGCTCACCTCGTGGGAGGAGATCGACCGCGGCGCGCCCGGCGCCGACTTCGGCTGGCCCGACTACAACGTGGTGCCGCAACCTCGGCAACATCTACGTGCCGCAGCGGGCGGCGGCGCCTCGATCACGGGCTGCACGTTCTACGAGGGCACGCAGTTCCCGGCCGCCTACCAGGGCAACCTGTTCTTCCTCGAGCACGCCGCGGGGGGCGCATGATCTGGACGATCGAACCGGCGGTCCACGATGCCGTGGGGCACGACCGCGGCGGCCGGCTGGGGCTCGGGCCCGGTCGACCTGATGGCACGCAGTTCCCGGCCGAATACGTGGGCAACTACTTCTTCCTCGCTGGCCGGGCTCGCGCGGCCCAGCCCCAGCCGGCGCGCATGATCTCGCTCGCCACGTTGGGAACAATGCTCGCCGACGGCGTTTCGCGGCCGGGCCGCACGCGCTGGCGTGGCGACGACGACGACGGCGGCCGGCCGGCTGGGCAGCGGCCCGCTCGCTCGTGCGGCGGTGGACGCCTGCGATGGGCAACGAGGGCGCGCTCTACTACACGCAGTACACCGGCGAACGTCGTGCCTCGTGCCCCGGCGGACCCAGCGCCCTTCGATGCGGCGATGCCCGATGCCCGGTTCCTCGATCCGCGAACAGAGATAACGTGTTCGCACACATGTTCGCCTCGGAGGTGCCCGCGCGCGCTACTGCTCACGCCGGCCGTGGCTCGCTATCAGGACCTGCCGCGCGGCAGCCGCGCTCAGCGCCTCGGCGATCCCCCAGTGCTTCGCGGCGGCGATCGCCGCGCCCACCGCCGCACCGCCCACGGTACCGAGCGCGAGGTGGATCGGGCCGTCGGCGGTTCCGCGCGTGTCGACCCACGTGACGAAGCCGCTGCGGTTCTCGTTGCTCGAGTCCATGCGGTTCCAGATGCCGCCCGCCACGGCGCCGAACACGATCCCGACGATCGCGCCACGCGCGCGTCTCGGTGTGACCTCGATCGCTGGACGTCGAACGCGACGGGCGAAGCCGGCGCGGCGCGCCGAAGCGGAACGCCTCGCGGAAGTGCACGCCGTCCCCGGCGAGCCGCCGTGCACGAGCGGGCGCGCGAGCACGTGCACGGGCGTGCCGACGCTTGTTCGCGCGTCCTCGAAGTCGCGCGGCCGCACGGGCGACGCGCCGACGATCACGCGCGACGAGGACGGCGACCTCGCGCGCTTCCTCTCACGGGCATCGAACCGCGGGACGCGCCTCGCGCTTCGTCGGCACGTCGATCGCGTGCGTCCCACCGCAGCTCACGACAGGTTTCCGCCGCGGCAGCGCGACGGAACGCCGCGGTAAGCGGGAAACGGACGCGCCGGCATCAGCCGGACGCGCGAACCCCGGGCGGATGCCCGCGGCCGTCGCGGGCACGAGCCCCGCCTCGGTGACGAGGCCGGTCACGAGCGCGTGCGGCGTCACGTCGAAGCCGGGATTGCGCGCCGCCGTGCCCTCGGGCGCGACGCGCACGCGGCGCACCACGCCCGCGTCGTCGACGCCCTCCACCGTGAGCACCTCGTCGGCGCCGCGCTCCTCGATCACGATGTCCGCGCCCGTCGCGGTCGCGCGGTCGATCGTCGAGAGCGGCGCCGCGACGTGGAACGGCACGCCGTGCGCGCGCGCGGCGAGCGCGCGCGTGTAGGTGCCGATCTTGTTCGCCACGTCGCCGTTGGCCGCGACGCGGTCGGCGCCGGTGATCACGAGGTCCACCTCGCCGCGCGCGATCAGGTGCGCCGCGGCGTTGTCGGCGATCGCGTGCGCGACGCCTTCCTCGCGCAGCTCCCACGCCGTGAGGCGCGCGCGCTGCAGACGCGGCCGCGTCTCGCTCACGAACACGAACGGCTCGAGCCCCGCGCGCGCGGCCTTGTACACGGGCGCGAGCGCCGTGCCCCAGTCCTGCACCGCGAGCCAGCCCGCGTTGCAGTGCGTGAGCACGCGGATGCCCGGGCGCATAACGCGAGGCCGTGCGTGCCGATCGCCTCGGCCGCGGCGACCTCCGCGTCGTCGAACGCGCGCGCGGCCGCGAACATCGCGTCGGCGTCGGGCGCCCGCGCACGTGGTCGAGCCCGGTCCACAGGTTGACCGCCGTGGGCCGCGTGCGCGAGAGCCGCGCGTACGCCGCGTCGAGCGGCTCGCCCGCGCGCGCCGCGAGCGCGAGCGCGTAGCCGGCGACGACGCCGATGAGCGGCGCGCCGCGCACCGCCATGTCCTCGATCGCGCGCGCGGCCTGCTCCACCGTCCGCGCGCGCCGATCGCGACGCGCGCCGGCAACTCGCGCTGGTCGAGGAACGCGATCGCCTCGCCGGTCCACCACGCCGCCCGCGTCTCGCGTCCGCCGACCTTCACGCGCGCGCCCTCACGCGAGCGCCAGCGCGCGCGCGAGCTGCCGCACGAGCGCGGTGCCCGCTTCGTCGGCGGTCGCGCCGAACGCGATCACGCCGTCCTCGTGCCCGCCCATCGCCGCGACGTGCGTCGAGGCGAACGTGCCCTCGCGGTAGAGCCGCGCCACCTCGTGCGCCATCGCCGGCGTGCCGTTCGGGACGTGCGCGTCCGTCACCGGCAGCCCGAGCGCGCGCGCCGAGCGCCAGAGCTCGGGCGCGTGCGCGTGCAACACCACGCGCACCGCGGGCGAGGCGTCGTAGAGCGCCGCGTGCGTGAGCGATTCCGACGAGGGCACCACGAGCCCGCGGCTCGTCACCGCGTTGCGCGCGACGTCCCACGTCTCGACGAGCGCGAACTCGCGCAGCGTCGCGTGCGCGAGCGTGCCGGTCTGCGTGCCGGTCACGAGGAAGCGCCGGCGTCCGCGCGCCACGTCGCCGAACGGCGGCACGCGCGCGCTCACGTTGCCGAACGCGAGCCCCTCGTAGCGCGCCGGATCGTGGCCGAGCACGCGCAGGTTGGCGAGGATCCGCCGCCACGCCGCGAGCGTGCGCGCGGTCTCGCCGAGCGCGCGCGGATCGAGCGGCTCGTGCACGTGGCTCACGTCGAAGCGGACGACGCCCTCGGCGGGATGCATGGACATGGCGCGCGCACCGTAGCATCGCGCCCGCGGCGGGCGCGACCGGCGGACCGCGCCATCGCGGCGGCGCGGCAAACGGCCCGCCGGTACGCCGCGACGTGCGCGACCGGTACCGGCGTTCGCCGGGACGCCGCGGCGCACTCCGTGGCGGGCCGTCGCGATGCATGGGGCCGCGAGCATCACCGCGCCATACCGTGCCCGCGCCTCGCGCTTCGCCGTTGACCCGGCGCGCGCCGCGGTGGAACCATCCTCGCGTCCGTCCCTCCCTCGCCCGCTCCCACGAGGTCGACCATGCGCCTTCGCCTCCCGCTGCTCGCCGCCACGTGCCTGCTCGGCGTCCTGCTCGCGCGTCCGTCCGCCGCCGCCATCGAAGGCTACGTGTGGCCGCTCTCGGTCGCGCCCGGCGACACGATCTCCGTGATGGTCTCGAGCCCGACCGCGTGGCAGTTGCGCTTCGCGCGCTACCACCGCAACGGCGACCAGAACGCTTCCGACTTCGTCACCAGCGCGTTCGACGAACCCGCGCTCGTGCAGGTGGCGCCCGACTCGGCGTGGGCCGGCTGCTTCTGGCAGGCGAACACGACCTTCGTGATCCCCGCCGACTGGACGCCGGGCATCTACGGCGCCGAGTGCTCGGCGAGCGGCACGTCGACGCACCGCATCTCGTTCGTCGTGCGGCCCGCGGCCAGCGCGGTGGCCGCGGAGTTCGCGATGCTGGCGAACACGAACACCTGGAACGCGTACAACGACTACGGCGGCCGTTCCAAGTACACGACGCCCGCGGCGCACTACTGCAGCTTCCTGCGCCCCAACGTCGGCGCGCGGCCCACCTCCGGCAGCTCCGCGAACCACCTCACGCGCGCCGAGCTGTGGGTGCACGACTTCCTCGCGACGAGCGGCTACCACGTCGACACGTGGTCCGACTGGGACCTGCACCGCGGCGCGCTGGACCTGCGCCGCTACAAGGCGCTGATCCTCGACACGCATCCCGAGTACTGGACGACCGAGATGTTCGACGACCTCGAGGACTACCTCGCGCACGGCGGCTGCGTGATGTACATCGCGGGCAACGGCGTCTACGAGAAGGTGCGCTTCAACGCGCGCGGCGATTCGCTCGAGTGCTTCACCGAGGGCTACACCGGCGGGGCCGCGGGCAGGAAGCCGTCCTACTACCGCAACCTCGTCCCGCCGCGCCCCGAGCGCGCGGTGCTCGGCGTCGCCTACCGCTCCGACGCGTTCCAGACGTACGCGCCCTTCCAGGTGCTGATGGCGAGCCACCGCTTCTTCGCGGGCACCGGGCTCGCGAACGGCGACACCGTCGGCTCGGGCGGACTGAACGGCGCGGCGAGCGGCTGGGAGATGGACACGTCGCAGCCCGGCCTCGCGCCCGACGGCGTGATCGTGTCGTGCTCGGGCACCGACGATCGCGGCATCGCGCCCGCCAACCTCGAACTGCTCGCGCGCGGAACCAACACCGCGAGCTACGGCGGCGACATGACGTGGTACGCGACGCCGTCGGGCGGCGGCGTGTTCTCCGCGGGCTCGCTCACGTTCGGCGGCAGCCTCGTCGTGAACGCGAAGCTGCAGCAGATCGTGCGCAACGTGCTCGACGAGTTCCGCACGCACGCCGTGACCGCCGTCGCGCCGGCGCCGGTCCCGCCGCGCGCGCTCACCGCCGGCGCGCCGAACCCGTTCGCCTCGCGCACGCGCTTCGCGTTCGCGCTCGAGCGCGCGGGCGCGGTGCGCGTGCGCGTGTTCGACGTCGCGGGCCGCCGCGTGCGCACGCTGCTCGACGCCGTGTCGAGCCCCGCGGGCGAGGGCGCGGTGACGTGGGACAGTCGCGACGACGGCGGCCGCGACGTGCCGGACGGCGTCTACCTCGTGCGCTTCGAGACGCCGGGCCGCGCCGAGAGCCGCCGCGTGCTGCGCCTGCGCTGATCGTTCCCGGCCGCACGCGGCGGCCGTTCGCGCGGCCGCGCGGGGCGCCGCTCGCATCACAGCATCGCGTCGACGCGCGCGAGCAGTTGCTCGGGCGTGAACGGCTTCGCGAGCAGCTCGCCCGGGCTCGCCGCGTCGACCGGCCCGTCGTCGTCGCGCGGATAGCCGGACATGAAGAGCACGGCCTGCGCGGGCCGTTCGGCGCGCAGTCGCCGCACCATCTCGCGACCGCCCATCACCGGCATCACGACGTCCGTGATCACCAGATCGATCGCGCCGTCGTGCGCGCGCGCCGCTTCGAGTCCGTGCGCGCCGTCGGCCGCCGAAAGCACGCGCAGGCCGCGGCTCGCGAGCGTCTGGCAGACGAGCTGGCGCACCGCGGGCTCGTCCTCGACCACCAGCACGGTGCCGGCGCGCGGCCCGCGCATGGCCGCGACGGGCGCGTCGGTCGTGGGTGCGGGCGCCTGCCACAGCGGCAGGCAGATCGTCGCGGTGGTGCCCGTGCCGGGCGCGCTGTCGAGCCACACCGCGCCACCACTCTGGCGCACGATGCCGTACACGGTCGCGAGCCCGAGGCCCGTGCCGCCGCCGACTTCCTTCGTGGTGAAGAACGGATCGAAGGCGCGGGCGAGCACTTCGGGCGGCATGCCGACGCCGGTGTCGCGCACGCGCAGCTTCGCGCACGGTCCGACGGGACGGTCCGGGTGCACGGTCGCCGTGTCGTCGTCGACCGACTCCACCGCGGTGGACACCGCGATCTCGCCGCCGCCGCCCATCGCGTCGCGCGCGTTGAGGACGAGGTTCATCAGCACCTGCTCGAGCTGGCTCGGGTCGACGCGCACCCAGCACGGCCCCGAGCGGTGCTCGATCGCGAGCGTCACGTCCTCGCCGATCAGCCGGCGCAGCATCTCGCCCATGCGGTCGACCACCTCGCCCAGCTCGACGACGCGCGGCGCGAGCATCTGGCGCCGGCTGTACGCGAGCAGCTGCCGCGTCAGGCCCGCGGCACGCGTGGCGGCGTCGAGCACCGCGCTCGCGTCGGCGTGCAGCGCGAGGCTCCCATCGCCTCGCCGCGGATGTTCTCCGCGTGGCCCATGATCACGGTGAGCAGGTTGTTGAAATCGTGCGCGCGACGCCGCCGGCGAGCTTGCCGACCACGCCTCCATCTTCTGCGCCTCGCGCAGCCGCTCCTCGAGCGCCTTGTGCGCGGTGATGTCGGTGATCGCGCCGTCGTAGTGCGTGATCGCGCCGGCCGCGTCGCGCACGCCGGTGCGCCGGAGACGAGTCCCCAGAACGTGCTGCCGTCCTCGCGCCGGAACTCGATCTCCTCGTTCGTCCAGTGCCCCTGCTCACGCACGAGCGCCAGCAGCTCCGCGCGCCGCAGCGCCTCCGCCATCGCGTCGCCCAGCGGCCAGCCGGCCATCGCGTCGGCGTCGTCGCGCCCGAACAGCCGAGCGAACGCGCCGTTGGCGTAGAGCAGCCGCAGCTGCGGGTCGGCGCGGAAGAGCCCGTCCTTCACGTTGCGGTTGATCGACGCGAGCCGCTCCTCGCTCTGCCGGCCGCGCTCGATCGCGTCGCGGCGCTCGGTCATGAGCGCCACGAACGTCGGCGGGATCGCCACCAGCGTGAGCTCGAAGAGCTGCACCGACACGTGCACCTGCGCGTGCGGCAGCCCCGCGAACGGGCCGAAGCCGCGCGCCGTGGTGAGCGCGACCACGATCGCCGCCGACACGGTCGCGAGTGCGGACGCCGCGCATGCCGAAGCGCTCGGTGGCGAAGATGACGACCGTGAGCAGCACGAGGTTGAGCCACATCACGCCCGCGGCGCCGGAGGGCAGCACGGCGAGCAGCGCGAGCACGAGCGCGGGGATGCCGACGAGCGCGATCACCGCAGCCGTGAGCAATCGCCTCGGCCGCGGCGCGCGGTGTGCCCAGCCACGCGACGGCGACCGGCACCACGGTCACCGCTCCGAGCACGTTCATGCGCCACCATCCGCCCCAGCCCGAGTAGAAGGGCATGTGGGGATCGCTCCAGATGTACGCGCGCCCGAGCCACGAGAAGAGGATGCTGCCGAGCGGTGCGAGCATCGCGGCGACGAACACCGCGCCCATGTCGCGCAGCCGTCCGAGCGACCGGTCGAACTCGAAGCGCCGCAGCACCGCGAGGCCGATCAGCGCTTCGAGCGTGCTGCCGGCGGCGGCGGTGACGCCGACCGTCCAGTCGTAGCCGATCGACCAGCGCACCAGCATCGTCGCGAGCGCGATCACCCACGCGGCGCGCACGCCCAGCAGGCACAGCCCCGCGATCCCGATCCCCGTCGGCAGCCAGATGATGGCCTGGTCGAGGATGGAGTTGGAGCTTTCGCGGATCGACGCACCCGCGACGAGCAGGGCGGCGAACGCGAGCCAGGAGAGCGGCGTGGCGGCGATCGATCGTTTCATGGGGACTCGGGTGCTCGCGAGGGACCACGAGCGTACGTCATCGCGGCACGCGGGGCACGCGGGGCGATCGCCGTGACCGCGGACGCGCGGTGGTCCCGCACGCGCGCTCGGCGCGATGGGGTGTGCGCGGGGTTGGCGCCGGCCCGGACGCCTCCGCAGTGCGCGCCGGCGCTGCGGCGGGCGCGGCCTTCGCGAGGCGCTCGCGGAATGCGCGCTCGTGCGTCGAGTCGGGCACGAAGTCGAAGTAGAAGGCCTTCAGCTGCGCGTACGCCGCGCGCACCTGCTCGTCGGGCATCGAGCCCAGCGCCGAGCCGTAGAGATCGAGTGAGCCCGGCAGGTCGAAGAAGCGCGCGCCGCGCGCCTTCATCGCCGCGAGCAGCGCCGGGTTCCAGTGCACGATGCGGCCCGGGATCGTGTCGAACTGGATCACCATGTTGGGCAGCGCCGCGTCGAGGTCGAGCGTGCCGCTGCCGACGTGGTGGAGCGTGAAGTCGACGTGGCGCTGGAGCAGGTAGGCGACGCTCGCCTGCTTCTCGTGCCCGACGCGTCCGCGCGCCGCGAGCGGCTGGCGCGCGATCGTGCGGTCGGTGAGCCCCGCGCCCGCCTCGATCACGGTCGCCGGGTCCGCGTACCACGCGAGCGCCGCCTGCGAGCCGACGATGGCGATCGTCACCGGCTGGCCCGCGAAGTAGCGCCGCAGCGTCGCGCCCTCGTTGCGCGTGCGCGCCATCACCTCGCGCGTGTACACGGTCGGCTCGTCGGCGATGCCGTCCACGATCGCGCCCGCCGGCACCGGCGGACGCGACAGCGCGACCCACGCGACCGCAGCGCGCCGAGCACCCACGCTCGCGGGCCGGCGCGCGAACAGCGCGTCGAGGCTGCGCTCGAGTGCGAACGCACCGAGCGGCGCCACCGGCACGAGCAGCCGCGCGAACATGAAGTCGCC
>JBGAOB010000126.1:0-12791 GCA_044222045.1 Candidatus Eiseniibacteriota bacterium | reverse complement strand
GCTCAAGCGGGCCCCGTTCTTCAATCCGGGCGGCCAGTTCGACGAGTCGCGCTACCAGGCCATCAAGCAGCAGCAGCCGGCGCAGTTCGCCACCGAGGTGAACCGCATCCGCGAGCAGCTCGCGGCGCGCAAGCTGAACGAGCGGATCGAGAACGATCGCCGGCCCGACGAGGCGGAACTGCGCGTGCGCGCCCGCCGCGGACTCGTGCGCGCGCACCTGGAGCAGTGGCCGCTGCAGCGCGCGGACTTCCCGGGCAACTACCCCGAGCCGCGCGAGAGTGCCGTGCTCGACTACTACCGGTCGCACGCGGCGGATTTCCAGCGCCCGGATCGCGTCTCGCTGAGCGTGGCGTTCGTGAACGTGCCGGCGCCGACCGACTCGGAGCGCGTGCGCCCCGGCTTCATGGCCGAGTGGGACCGCCGCATGCGTCGCACGGCGGACAGCCTGCTCGCCCGCATCAAGGCAGGCGAATCGTTCGAGAAGGCGACCGAGTCGGTGGGCGGCCCGCGACCGAACGTGCAGGTGTTCCCGGACAACTTCCCGGGCTACTGGAACGGCGGGGCGGCCGTGAACGCGTCGCTGTTCAAGACGCGGCCGGGGACGCTGCTCGACCAGCCGGTCAGTGCGAAGGAAGGTTGGCTGCTGGTGCGCGTGGACGACGTGCGCCCGGCCGCGGTCGCACCCCTGCCCGACGTGGCGCGGCAGATCCGCGCGAGGCTGCGCGCCGACGCGCGGCTGCACCGCGACGAGAACGCGGCGCGCGCCCTGTACGCGACGCGGCGCGATTCGCTCCGGGGGCCGGCGTGGCGCGTGCGCCTGGCGTGGACGGACACGAGCCGCATCCGTGTACCCGAGCCGACGGCGAACGACCTCGACCGCTACTACCGCAGCCGCGTCGCGGACTACTCGTCGTTCGACGCGAAGGCCGGGCGGATCGTGGCGCGGCCATTCGAGGTGGTGAAGGACGAGATCCGCGCGCGCTGGATCCGCGACCGGCGGTCCGAAGTCGCTCGAGGCCAGGCCGACCAGCTGCTGCGCGCGTGGCAGGCCGGCAAGCGCGATCCGGCGCTCGAGTCCGCCCTGTCCGCGCGCGACCTCCCGCCGGCCCCCTTCGGGTCCGCGCTCGACACGGTCGCGGCGGCGCGCGCCGTGGAAGAGGTGCTGTGGTCGGGGCCCGATCCGAAGCCCGTCGGCAGCGTGGCGTGGTCGGGTGGGACGGCGATCTGGAAGGTGATCGAGCGGGTGGAGCACCACGTGCCGACGTTCGAACAGGCGCAGCGCCGCCTGCAGGACGACGTCCGGCGCGGGCGGGAGGACGAGGACGAGCGCGGAGCCCGGCAGCTGTTCGACGAGAACCCCACGCGCTTCTCCGCGGGCGACGTGATGCACTTCACGCGCATGGTGGTGGAGCCTCCGGACGTACTCGACGTGCCGCTGACGCGCGCCGAGGTCGAGGCCTACTGGCGCGAGCATCTCGACCGGTACTCCGCGCCGGAGCTGCTGCGGGCGCGCCACCTGCTGGTGTCGCCGGCGGACGCCACGCCGGAGGCCGACGCGGCGGCGCGCAAACGCGCCGAAGGACTGCTCGCGCGCATCGAGGCGGGTGAGGACTTCGCCTCGCTCGTGAAGCAGTACTCCGACGACCCCGCCACCAAGGACAACGGCGGCGACCTGGGCGTGTTCGGGCGGGGGGCGATGCTGGAGCCGTTCGAGCGGGCCGCGTTCGCGATGCGACCCGGGCAGCGTTCGGGGATCGTGAAGACCGAGGTCGGCTACCACATCATCGAGGTGATCGAGCACGAACCGGCGGTGGTGCACCCGATCGAACTCGCGTACACGAACGTGGGCGGAGATCTGGCCACGGAGAAGGCCCAGAAACTGGGCGAGCTGCGGGCCGACAGCCTGCTCCGCACGCTGCGTACGGTGGCGGACGCGCGTGCACTGGGCGCGCGGCTGAAGCTGCCGGTCGAGCGGCTCACGCGCCGCATGGGCGAGTTCCCGCCCGGCGCCATGGGCGAGTTCTACCGCGGCGTGGAGAACGTGAAGCCGGGGCAGCTCGATCGGCGCGTGTGGAAGCCGAAGGGCCTCGGGTTCTGGATCGTCTGGGTGGACAGCATCACGCCGCCCGCGGCGCCGACGTGGGAGGAGGCGCGGGCGAGGGCGCTCGAATCGTATCGCGCCGGAGCGGGTGCCCGCGCCCTCGCGGCGAAGCGTGCGGAGCTCGACTCGATGCTCGCTTCCGGGTGGGCGGTCGACAGCCTGGCGCGGCTCTGGGGCGGCTGGATCGACGCGCCGAACATCGCGCCGGGCCAGGGGCTGCCGCACATGGGCGGCGGTGACGTCGTCGACTCCCTGGTGTTCGGCGGGAAGAAGGCGGCCGTGCTCTCCGAAGGCGACGTGAGCGCGTGGATGGAGTTGCCGCTCGGCCTGGTGAAGGTACGGCTGATCCAGCGCCAGGAGCCGGCGCGCGCCGATCTCGACCGCGACTTCCAGCGGCTGCGCGTGGAGGAGATGGAGCACAACCTGGTGGACTACTTCTCGGGGCTCCAGCAGCGCTGGCCCGTGAAGATCCTGGATGCCCGGATGCGCGGGACGATGGTGCCGGGGCCCGGAACACGGCGCTGACCGCGCCCACCCGGGTCATGCAGGTCGCGGCGGCGCGGTGCAATCTGCACGCGCCGCCGCGACCGTCTGGAGCGACGCGGGGAATGGCGCGGAGCCCTCGCGATTCGCGCGCTTGGAACGGACCCTGCAGAGATCCGGATCGACGGCCGATGAAGGCCCAGAGACCATGACACTCGCCCAGCCCGAAATCCGCAGCGGCTTGCGCCGCATCGTGCTCATCGACTTCGACTGGCACGACGCCGACCTGATTCCCGAACTCCTCAAGCAGCCCGGCCTGTCCGTGCGGCTGGTGGCCGGGGAACGGACCGGCGACGCGGGCGTTCGCGTGGCCGAACTCTGCGGGCTCCCGCGCACCTGCGACCTCGCGGACCTGACGCGCGAGATCTTCGACCTGGCGCTCGTGGGCGAACGCAGCTCGCGCCGCACGCAGCTCGAGAGCCTGCTGCTCGCGCTCGGGACGCCCTGCCAGACGCCGCAGTCGCTGCTGCGCGGCCAGGGCGCCCCCGAACCGGCGCCCGGCATCGAGGCGCCGCTCGCGCTGCACGCCGCCGCGTTCGAACACGTGATGGGCGGAGGGGATCTCGACACGCTGGTGCGCGACGCGGTCGCGGACATCGGCGAGGGCGCCCCGACCGCTCCGAGCCCCGTGGTGGCGCCGGCGCATCCGCGCCTCGTGATCACGCTGGACGATTTCCCGTCCCCCGAGGACCGCTCGCGGCTCGAGCAGGCGCTCAAGGATCTCGTGTACCACACCGGCGCCGGCACGGCCGAACTGCACGCCACGTCGGGCGACCGGAAGCTCCACCTCGTGGCGCAGGTGGGCCCCGAGGACCGGCTGCTGAAGGGGCTCGTGGACCTGGCCGTGGAACTCGGAACGCCGCAGGTGGTGACGCGCCTGTCGGAGCCGCAGAAGGGCAAGGCCTGGGGTGCGTGGCCGTTCCGCACCGCGCAGCGGCGTGGTGTGCTCGCGGCCTCGTCGATCGATCCGGGCGACGGCTGGACCCAGTGGCAGCGCATGGTGGAAGACCTGCGCACCACGTGGGACGCCGAGGACCTGCAGCGCGCGGGCGCTTCGTTCCCGCTCACACCGGCGCGCGAACACGGTTGGACGGACGCGCAGAACTTCCGCGCACGCGTCGATCTCGCCGTCGAGCGCAATCGACACGACCGGCTGCGCTTCGAACTGCACCGGCTGGACTTCCCCGAGGCCGGCTCCGCGTTCCGCGAGTTGTGCGAGCGCCTCCCCGGGCAGGTGCGCGACACCGACTCGCTGTGCCGCGTCGGAGACCGCACGGTGCTGCTGCTGTCGGCGGCGGAGCCCGAGCACTACGCGCACCTGCGCCGCCGGCTCCTCGCGCTGTGGGACACGGTGTGGCGCGAGGCGCAGCTCGCGCCGCCGGCGCCCGCGCTGGTGGACCAGTTCGTGGACATGGCCGGGCCCGAGGACGCCGAGGCGTTCCTGAGCGTGGCCCAGGGCTGGCTCGCCGTCTGAGCCGCCGCGCGCCGGAGTCCGGCGCGCGACCGATCCGCGATCCACGCACGCCGCACCCGCGTGTCGCGACCGCGCGGTCGACCTTCACGCATCGGGCGAGGCAGCGCCCGGGCAGGACGTCGAGATGCCGGACGACGCGCGGCGCGGACCCCGCGCACGGGGACGAGGGGCGCGTGCGGCCGGTGATCATCGCGCATGGCTGCCGGGCGGCGCCCGCCCGCGGCGCACCACGGGCCGACTCCTCCAGCTTCCCGGTGGCGGCTTGACCCGTGCGCCGGGCGCCGCGCATCCTGCGCCACCTCCCATGGACGCGACCACGACCCGCCCCATTCGTCTGCTTCCGCCCGAAACCGCCTCCCGCATCGCCGCCGGGGAAGTGGTGGAGCGCCCGCTCTCGGCGCTCAAGGAAGTGGTCGAGAACGCTCTGGACGCGCAGGCGCGCCGCGTCGAGGTTCGGGTCGAGAAGTCGCTGGACCAGTGGTTCCTGGTGGCGGACGACGGCGTGGGCATTTCGCCGGCCGACCTGGAGCTGGCGCTCGAGCGCCATGCCACGAGCAAGCTGTCCGACTTCGACGACCTCGACCACCTGTCCACGCTCGGCTTCCGCGGCGAAGCGCTGCCGAGCATCGCCGCCGTCAGCCGCATGCGCCTGACGTCGCGGCCGGTGGGCGCCGATGCCGCCGCGTTCGTGCAGGTGGAGGCCGGGCAGGTGCTGGAGCGCGGCGCGGCCGCGCGCGCCCCGGGCACGACCGTGGAAGTGCGCGACCTGTTCTTCAACACGCCCGCGCGCCGCAAGTTCCTGCACTCGTCCGGCGGCGAGCTGCGCGCGTCCACGCGCATGCTCGAGAGCTACGCGCTCGCGCGACCCGGCACGGCGTTCCGGCTGGTCGTGGACGACCGCGAGCGCTTCGACTGGGGCATCGCGACCACCCGCCGCGAACGTGCGGCGCAGGTGTGGGGCGCGCGACACGCCGAGCAGCTGCTGGAAGCGAGCGGCGAGCGCGCCGGCATGCGCGTGTACGTGCTGCTGGGCCTGCCCGAGCACGCGCGCGCCACGCGCGAGGGGCAGGTGTTCCTGGTGAACGGCCGCTGGGTGCAGAGCCCGGCGCTGTCGCAGGCGCTGCGCCAGGCGTACGGAAACCTGCTGCCGGGCGGGCGCTTCCCGACGGCGGTCGTATGGCTCGACGTGCCGGCCGAACGCCTCGACGTGAACGTGCACCCGACCAAGCGCGAAGTGCGTTTCGCCGACGACGACGCGGTGTTCTCGCTGGTGGCGGCGTCGTGCGCGAAGCCGCTCGCCACGATCCACCCGCCGTTCACGGTGGTCTCGGGTGGACGCGGCGCGGATCCGCTCCCGGTGTGGGCGGAGCGCGTGAACGAGAAACCGGTCGACGAGTCGCAGCTGGGGCTCGGGCTGTCCGTGCCGCCGGCGCCGCCAGTGGCGGACGCCGCGACGCCGAGCGCGGGGCCCGCCGCGGCCACGGGTGCCGGCGCGGCGGCGGCCGGTGATGCCGACGCGCAGTTCTGGCAGCTCCACCGCACCTACATCCTCGCCCCGGTGCGGGGCGGGCTCGTCATCGTGGGCCAGCTCGGCTGGGACCTGTCGCCGCTCGGACCACCGACCGTGGTGATCCAGGGCGTGCCGTCGGGTCTCAAGCTCGAACGACCGGGCGCGGTGCTGCAGGACATCCTCGACGGGCTCGGCGAGGGCACGCCGGCCGGCCAGGAGGACATCGTGGAGCGCGTGGCCCGTTCGGCCGCGTGCCACTCGGCGGTGCGCGCGGGCGACGCGCTGTCGCGCGAGGACATGCGCGCGCTCGTGGACCGCCTGTTCGCGACGAGCCGTCCGCACGGCGACCCGCACGGCCGGCCGACGTTCGTGCGCATGGATCTGGACGAGCTGCACCGCCGTTTCGGCCGGAGCTGATCCGTGCGGCGGCTGATCGCGATCGTCGGCGCCACCGCGACGGGCAAGACGGCGCTGGGCGAGGCGGTGGCGGAAGCGCTGCACGGCGAGATCGTGTGCGCCGACGCGCGGCAGGTGTTCGCCGAGCTGGAGATCGGAACCGGCAAGCCGACGCCCGCGGAACGGGGCTCCCGCCCGCACCACCTGTTCGACGCGCGCACGCTGGGCGAGGACACGAGCGCCGGCTGGTGGGCGCGGCGCGCGGCCGCGGCGTGCGAAGCCGCGTGGGCGCGCGGCGCGACGCCCGTGCTCGTGGGCGGCTCCGGGCTGTACGTGGATGCACTCCGTCGCGGACTGATGGCGGAACCGCCGAAGGACGCGGCCGTGCGTGCGAGGCTGCGTGCCGAACTCGCGGACCGCGGCGTGGAGGCGATGCACGCGCGCCTCGCGGCGGTCGATCCGGAGATCGCCGCACGGCTGATGGTGCGCGACCAGCAGCGCATCGTGCGCGCGCTCGAGGTGTGGGAGGCGAGCGGCGAGCCGATGTCGCGCTGGCAGGCCCGCCCACGGCGGGGCGCGCTCGCTGCCGACTGGCGCGTGGTGGAGGTGGTCTGCACGCCGGCGGTGCTCGAGCCGCGCATCGCGACGCGCACGCGCGCGATGTTCGACGGGGGCCTCGCGGAGGAGACGCGGGCGTTGCTGGCGCGCGGACTCGAAGCGCCGCTGCGGGCGCTGCGCGCGATCGGCTACGACGAGGCGATGGCGCTGATCGCGGGCGAGGTCGACCGTGCCGAGGCCGAGGCGCGCACGAACCGTCGCACGCGGCAGATGGCGAAGCGGCAGCGCACGTGGTTCCGCCACCAGGTCCAGGCGCTCCGGCTGGACGCGGACGCGATGCCGTTCGAGGAGCAGCGGGCGCGCACGATCGAGGTGGCGGCGGGGTGAAGCCGGATCGCGGGAGATCTCCGGCGGGTGGCCGGGAGATCGACTTCGTCGTTGCGTCGTCCTTCGCTCGCTCGATACACTTTCGACCTCAGCAGCGCGGGCGCTCGCGGCGTCCGTGATCGTGTCGGGCGTATGACCCGCGGACCGGATGTACCTGGTCGTACCGAGCGGCGAAGGGCCTCGCTCCCCGTGAGCCGCGTTCACCCACGCGCCTGCCCCCAGCGCAGGAGATGCCCCATGCTGAAGAGAGCCGCACGCCGCACGGCGACCTCGCTCGCCGTGCTTCTGGTTTCCGCCCTGCTGGCCGGAACCAGCGCCGCGAACCGAGGTTCCGCGTACACCCCGGCCGCCGTCGACCCACCGCCGAGCGTCTGGCTGGACATCGGCCAGTGGTGGCAGGACGCGTTCCCGGCGAACGAAACCCTCGGACTGCCCGGAACGGCCGCCTTCGACACCACGAGCGCGTGGATCAAGAGCGGAACGAACTACGCGCCGGGAACGAACCCGGCGACGCGGGCGATCATCCCGGGCGACACGACGCTCGTGTTCGCCGATGCTTCGGGACCGGCGATCCGGGTGGACCTGGTGTTCCGCATCCTGCCCGGGCCCGGCAACTACCGCTCCTCGCCGCCGCGGCACTGGCCGCTGACCGCGGACATGGTGCTGCTGCGACTGCCGACGGATCCCGCGACGCCCGCGGTGGCCGGGGACGCGTCGTTCTGGGGCCAGTACATGGCCGCCCCGGGAGAGTTCGGAACCCCGGGCGGGCATGCGGGGGGCACGGCCTGGGATCCGCTGACGTGGAACAGCGCGCGCTGCGACAGTGCCGAACGCAATGCTTTCCCGACGGCGGTGTTCAGCGCGCGCGTGGGCGGTGCGGCGGGACTCGGCAACCAGTGGGCCTCGATGTACCACGAAGCGGATCCGAAGTTCCCGGTGCTCGGCGTGCTCAAGTTTCGCTGCTTCCACATGGACACGAGCCTGGCCGCGAACCAGTTCAACGTGCGCTGTGACGGCACGACCCCGAGTTGGCTGAACGTCGTGCCGACGTCGCGCACGGGTTGGGACGGTTCGAGCACGACGCGCGAATACACGAAGATCGTCCCCGACGGGCTGCTCACGCCGGGATCGCACGTCGAGTACTTCTATCGAAAGTCCCAGGTCGCGAATCCGTCGCTCGCCGAACTCGTGCCCGACACCAGCCGGATCGTGTACCAGCCGGGCGAAGCGTCCTCGGACATGCACCGGTGGCAGCACCTGTCGATCCTGCCGGACCGCTGGAAGGGCTCCGAGTTCGGCGGCGTGGGCATGGCGTGCATGCTCGTGGTCGACGCGGCCGACCGGCGAGGGCAGGAGGCGGCCTGGATTTCGGCGATCGACTCGTCCAGCTACGAGGCCTTGGCGAAGCGGGGCGCCCACAACGGCTGGTACGCGCCGGGCGACGTGGACCTGACGCTGCCCGAGAACGTCGCGGCCTGGTCCGTGAACAGGAACCAGCAGCCGGGCACGCTGTTCGACTGGTACGACGTGAAGTCCGCCGAGTCGCCCGTCAGCGCCACGGGCACGATCGGCTCGCGCTACGCCGTTCGTGCGGCGGGGCAGCTGATCAACGGCAAGTGGGGTCGCACGGCGCCGACCGCCGAGATGCTCCGCAAGTACTACCGCATCGTCACGCTGCTCCCGGGCGACGTGCCGCGCGAACTGGGGCCGAACGCCGGCAGCTCGGCGGACGACATCTTCGTGCTGAACGACTTCCTGCGAACGGCGGGCGGAACGGCCCAGCCGCGCGGGCTGTGGGTGATCGGAAAGGGATTCGCGGCGGCGCAACCCTCGCTCGGCTTCCTCGCGACCCGGATGGGCATGCGCAGCGTGGCGCCGTCCTATCGGGGCGCGACCGGCTACACGGGCGACTTCTGCCTGCTCCCCGACGTCCAGCCGTTCGCACGGTTCACGTGGAGCACGCCCGAGGACGGCGAGGTGTTGGCCGCAAGTGACGATCTCGCCGACGTGGCGCCTGCGCTCGCGTGGGGACCGGTGACGTTGCCGGCTGGACAGGCGGCGGCGCTCGTGAAGTCGAGCAACGCCACGGAGAACTACGTGGTGCGGCTGGACGGCTTCGACTTCCGCACGCTGCGCGGGGCGTACTCGGCCAACCTCGCCGGGCGGAACTGGTTCCTCGACGAGGTGCTATCGACGACGTTCGCCGGAATCGCGTGCGCGCTGCTGACGCCGCCGCGCCTGGGGGCTCCGCCCTCCGGGGCCCCGAGCGCGGAGGAGTTCCGCCTGCTGGGCAACCCGGTGCGCAACGCCGGCGCGACGCTGCGGTTCTCCCTGGCCGCGCCCGATCGGGTGACGGTTCATCCACGACATCGGGGTCGCGCCGTGCAGTCGCTCGCCGACCGTGCGGCGCGCCGGCCGGCGCACCCTGGGACGGCGCCGACGACGCCGGGCGGCGGCTGCCGGACGGCGTCTACTTCGCGCACCTCGCACAGGCGGGCGGGCGGGGGAGTCGGGTGAGAAAGATGGTGCTGCTCCGCTGATCGGCCGGAGTTCGAGACGGGGCGGGGACGTCGTCGGGTGCCGCGTCCCCGCCCCGATTCCGCCGTCGTGCCGCGGGTTGACACCCCGCGGCCGGCTCACCTAACCTTCCGCGGGCCAACAGGAAACCTTCGCGGGCATAGCTCAGTTGGTAGAGCGCGAGCTTCCCAAGCTTGAGGTCGCGGGTTCGAACCCCGTTGCCCGCTCCATAACGTCCGGGAATCCGGCGCGCCGGCCTGAGCCCAAAGCCAGCCTCGGCGCGCCGGTCCCCTTTTTGCGGGGATCATGTCCGCTGCCGTCGTCGCCATCGTCGGGCGCCCCAACGTGGGCAAGTCGACGTTCTTCAACCGCGTGCTGGGTGAACGGCGCGCGGTGGTCCACGACCGTCCCGGCGTCACGCGCGATCGCAACGCCGCGCGCGCCGAGTGGGTCGGGCGTTCGTTCGTGCTCGTGGACACGGGTGGCTTCCTGCCGACCGCCATGGAAGGCCGCGACGCGCACGTGCGCCGCCAGGCCGAGGCGGCGATCGAGCTGTCGAGCCTGGTGCTCTTCATGGTCGACGCCCTCACCGGCGTGACGGACCTCGACCAGGCGATCGCGAACCAGCTGCGGCGCTCGGGCCGCCCCGCGCTGCTCGTGGTGAACAAGGTGGACAAACCGCTCGATCCGGTGGTGCACGACTTCCACCGGCTGGGGCTCGGCGAGCCGCTGCCGATGGCGTCCGAAGGCGGCACCGGCATCGGCGACGTGCTCGACCGGATCGTGGCGCTGCTTCCGCCCGAGGCGGAGGAGGAGACGCCCGCCCCGCGCGTGGCGATCGTGGGTCGGCCGAACGTGGGCAAGTCGTCGCTCGTGAACGCGCTGCTGCAGGAAGAGCGCGTGGTGGTCGAGGCGACCGCCGGCACCACGGTGGACGCGATCGATGCGCGCTGGAGCACGGCGGCGGGCGACTTCATCCTCGTGGACACCGCGGGCATCCGCCGGCAGGCGCAGTTCGACGACCAGGCGGAGTTCTTCGCCACGATGCGCGCGCTGCAGGCGCTGGAGCGCGCGGACGTGGCGTGCCTCGTCGTGGATTCGAACGAGGGCTTCCAGAAGCAGGAGGCTCGGCTCGCGCACCACGCGCTCGATGCCGGTTGCGGCTTGCTGCTGCTCTACAACAAGTGGGACCTGGTCGAGGAGCGTGAGCAGGCGTGGAAGGTCGTGCAGGCGGACCGCGCCCGCCGCTTCCCGACGCTCGGCGACATCCCCGCGCACCCGATCTCGGCCACCGAGAAGACGCACCTCGCGAAGCTGCCGCAGTACATCCGCGAGCGCGTCGACCAGAATCTGCGGCGGATCCCGACCGCGCGGCTGAACGAGTGGCTCGAGATCGTGCAGAAGCGCCGCCAGGTGCCGAGCAACGCGATGGGGCAGGCGCCGAAGATCTACTACATGGCGCAGACGGGCGTGCGGCCGCCGCAGTTCACGCTTTTCGTGAACGCGCCGTCCCGCCTGAACGACAACTACCGCCGGTTCCTGCACTCGCAGTTCGCGGAGCACTTCGATTTCGCGGGCACGCCGTTCCGGCTGCGCGTGAAGAAGAGCGAGTAGCGTGAACGCGATCGTCTCCACCGTGACGTGCGTGCTGGCGGGCTACGTTTCGGGCTCGCTGCCGTGGGGACTGTGGCTGGGGCGCTGGTTCAAGGGCGTCGACGTGCGCACCCTGGGCTCGCGCAACCTCGGCGCCACGAACGTGTACCGCACGCTCGGCCCCGGCATCGGCATCGCGGTGCTGCTGCTGGACATCGCCAAGGGCGCACTGCCCGTGTGGCTGGTGCCGGCGTCCGCGCTGGCGACGGCGTTCCCCGGCGGTCGCGAGTGGTGCGCGCTGACGGTGGCGCTGGCGGCCGTGGCGGGGCACGTGTGGACCTTCCTCGCCGGCTTCAAGGGCGGCAAGGGCGTGGCGACCACGGTGGGTGTGCTGCTGGCGCTGAGCCCGCCGGCTTTCGGCGTGTTCGTGGCCGTGTTCATCGCGTGCGTGGCGGTGACACGGTTCATCTCGCTGGGTTCGATCCTCGGCTCGGTGGCGTTCGCGGTGGCGCTGGCGGTCCGGGCACCGGGCGGGTGGCGCAGCCCGACGTTCGGCTTCGGTGTGCTGATCGCCCTGCTCGTGATCGCGCGCCACCGCGAGAACATCCAGCGGCTGGCCGGCGGAACGGAGCGACGCTTCTCGTTCAAGGGGGGTGGGAAGTGAGCCACGTGGCCGTCCTGGGCGCGGGTTCGTGGGGGACGACGCTGGCCGTGCACCTGGCCAAGGCCGGACACGAGGCGCGGCTGTGGGGAAACGACCGCGCCGACCTCGCGGAGATGGAAGCCCGCCGGGAGAACCGCAAGTTTCTGGCTGGCATCGCGCTGCCCCCCGAGGTTAAGGTTCACGCGGAACTCGAACCCGCCCTTCGTGGTGCGGACTTCGTCTTCTTCGTGGTGCCGTCCCAGGCCATCCGGGAGGTGGCGGGGAAGGTTCGCGCCGCGGGATGCACGGCCATTCCGATCTGTGCGAGCAAGGGGCTCGAGCTGGGCTCCCTCGAACGCCTGTCGGTGGTGCTGTCGGAATCCCTCGGCGACGAGCATCCGGTCACCTTCACGGGGCCGAGCCACGCCGAAGAAGTCGCGGTCGGCATCCCGACGTCGGTGGTGGCGGCCAGCAAGAGCGAAGCTCGCGCGCGCCAGGTGCAGACGCTGTGTTCGACGGCCCGGCTGCGCGTGTACACGAACGACGACGTGGCCGGCTGCGAATACGGCGGTGCGCTGAAGAACGTGATCGCCATCGCTGCCGGCGTCGCGGACGGGCTCGGGTTCGGCGACAACACGAAGGGCATGCTGCTCACGCGGGGCCTCGCCGAGATCAGCCGGCTGGGCGTGGCGCTGGGCGGACGGCGCGAGACGTTCTTCGGCCTCACGGGCATGGGAGATCTCATCACCACCGCCATGAGCCGCCACAGCCGCAATCGACACGTGGGCGAACGGATCGGCCGCGGGGAATCGCTCGAACAGGTGCTCGGCCACATGGTGATGGTGGCGGAAGGGGTCAACACCGCGAAGGCGGCGCGCGACCTCGGCCGCAAGCATGGTGTCGAGCTCCCGATCACGGAACAGGTGTGCGCCCTGCTGCTGGAAGGGCGCGATCCGCAGGAAGCGCTGATGGCGCTGATGACGCGGGATCTCAAGCGCGAGGCGTAGAGGGAGGCACACGTGGCGATCCGCAGACCCGAGGAAGACATCGAGAGCAAGCTGTACCGCTC
>JBGAOB010000125.1:0-12645 GCA_044222045.1 Candidatus Eiseniibacteriota bacterium | reverse complement strand
TACCGCGACGGTGCGAGCCAGTACTCGTGCGCGGCGACGCTCGTCGGGGCGAGCGCCGCGGCGAGCACCAGCGCCGCGAGTCGCCGTCTCACGTGCGCCGGCGCGCCAGCACGCGCGACATGATGGGGCCGTGCTCGGGCGTGCTCTCCTCGTGCAGCTCCACCGTGCACGAGGGGAACGCGCTCTCCAGCTCGCGCGGCTCGAGCAGGAAGCGCGGGTGCTTGGGGCGGCCGAAGCGCTCCTGCCCGACGCGGTAGGTCTCGTACACGATCACGCCGCCGGGAGCGAGCATGCGCTCGATCCATGGGAACAGCGGCCGGTGCAGGAACCGGAACGCCATCACCACGTTCCACACCGGTTCGGGCCCGGGCAGGCTGCGCCACTCCAGGTCCACGACGCGCGTGCGGATGTCCACGCCGGCGCGCTGTGCGAGCGATCGAGCGCGCTCGAGCGCTTCCGGCGCGCGATCCCAGCCTTCGGCCTGCCAGCCGCGCTCGGCGAGCCACACGAGTTCGCGACCCGAGCCGCACGCCAGGTCGAGCACGCGGCCCGCGGGCAGCAGCGGATGCACGCGCTCGAGGAACGGCGACGGGCGCCACAGTCGCGCGGGCGCGCCGGTCGCGGCGTGGCCGCCTTCGAAGGCCGCCAGCGGCGCGTCGAGCCACGCGACGCGTTCGTAGCCCATCGCGGCGAGCGCCCGCGCCGCCTCGTGCGCGTGCTCCGGGGCGTCGTGCGCCACGAGCACTTCCACGTCGCGCGGCGGCAGTTCGGCGCGGTGCGGTTCGAACTCGTCGGGGCTCAGCCGACCCGCGCCGGCGAGGTGCCCCGCGGCGAATGCCGCTTCGTCACGCACGTCGAGCACGAGCACGGCGGGCGTGCGGGCGGAGGCGTGGGCGACGGACCAGCGCTGGGGAACGCGTTCCGTGGAATCGGGCTGCTTGCTCGCGGGAAGCATGGCGGCAGCGTAAGGGAGGAGCCGACCTTCGGCGACCCGGACGCTCGCCGCGGCCGCTTCTCCGTTGATTCGCGCCCCGGAGCCCCGGATACTGCGCGCGCCGGGCCCTCGCACACCGATCGGAGCGCCGCGCCCTTCGCATGACCCTTCGCCTGACTGCTTTCCTGCTCGTGCTCGCCCTGCTGTTCCCGGCCGCGGCCGCCGCGGCCCCGCCGCGCGACGCGGCGCGCCGCACCGAGGCCGAGGCGCTCTACCTGCGCGCGCTCTCACGGTTGCAGAAACGCGACTTCGACTCGCGGCGCATGGCGCTCGCCGACCTCGAGCGTGCCACCGTGCTCGCCCCGACCGAGGCCGAGTACCAGATCACGCTGGCGCGCCTGTACCTGTCGTGCGGCTACCTCAAGGCGGCCACGCGCCGGTTCGAGCGCGTCACCGCGCTGCACCCCGAGGACGCCGAAGCGCGCTTCGGGCTGGGGCAGGTGTGGCGGCGTGACTGGCTCAAGTACCTGGACGCGCGCTCGCTCGATCGCGCGGTGGAGCAGTACTCGTGGGCCGCGCGCCTGGAGCCGGCGCACACCGACGCGTGGCTGCTGCTGACGTCGATGCTGGTGGAGCGCGGCGACCTGCCGGGCGCGCGCCGCGCGGCGGAGCAGGCGCTGCGCGCCGAGCCCAGCCGCACCGAGGCGCTGATCGCCGTGGGCGCCGCGCGCTGGCGCGTGGGCGACGTGGCCGGCGCCGACAGCGCGTTCCGCGCCGCGATGCCGCGGCTGCGCCGCAGCCTGCGCGAGCGCTTCGAGGACATCGCGCCGATCGCCACCGAGCGCGACACGCTGAAGCTGAACCACCTGCCCGCCGAGGAACAGGCGGAGTTCCGTCGCCGATTCTGGGCCACGCAGGATCCCGACCTCGCGAGCGAGGTGAACGAGGCCCAGCTCGAGTACTGGTCGCGCGTGACGCAGGCCTACTTCCTCTTCTACGACCCGAAGCACCGCGAGTGGGACGAGCGCGGCGAGGTCTACGTGCGCTACGGCCCTCCGGGGAAGGCCGAGTACAACCCGATCGGCGCGCGCCTCTGGGTGCAGATGGGCGCGCACGGACTGTTCCCGGCGAACGCGCTCGTGTGGGACTACCCCGACCTCGGCATGTCGGTGACGATGCAGGACCGCGTGCTGTCGGAGTACTACCAGCTGCCCGTGTCGATGACGCGGGATCTCGACCCCCGGCCCGACCCGGACTCGGTCGCGGTGCGCGGACTGCTCGGCACCACCGAGGGCCGCGGCGTGTTCCGCACGCTGCCGCCGGGCGTGCGCGAGCTGCCCGCGAAGGGGCAGATCGCGCGGTTCGCCACCGAGCGCGGCGGCTGGTTGTTCGCCGGCGTCGAACTGGCCGGCGCGCCGGGCGACAGCCTGTGGGCCGAGTGGGTGGTGCTCGACTCCACGCGCCACGAGTGGATCCGCGGCGGGCGATCGCTGTCGGCGTCGGCGTGCGAGCCGACCGCGCGACGCGTGGCGGACTTCGCCACCGACGTGCCGCCGGGCGAGTACCTGGTCGGCGTCACCGTGACCGGCTCGGGCGGCCGGCGCGCGGTGCTGCGCTTTCCGGTGGAGGTGCCGCGCGTGCGCGACGCGCTCACGCTGAGCGACGTGGTGGTGACGTGCGGCACGCCGGGCATGGGCGGAGTGCTTCGGCTGGAGCCGAATCCCGGCGCGCGCGTGGTGGACGGCGCGCCGCTGCTCGCGTACTTCGAGTTGTCGGGGCTGAGCGCCGACTCGGCGGGGACGTCGCACTTCGCGTTCGAGTACACGGTGCGCTCGCTCGCTCGCGATTCGCGCGTGTGGCTGCAACGGGCGTTCTCGCCGCGCGCGGCCACGCCCCCGATCAGCTCGGGCCGCGAGGAGGAGCAGATCGGCAGCCGGCGCCGACAGTACGTGAGCGTGCCCGTGCAGGAGCTGCCACCGGGGCGGTACTCGCTCGAGATCCGCGTGCAGGACCTGCTGTCGAGCGAGCAGGTGCGGCGGCGCGTGGAGTTCCAGAAGGTGGCGCCGGGCGGGACACCGTAGGCCGGATACGTACGGACGGCGTACGAAGGGCCGCCCCGGCAGGCGCCGCGGGCGGCCCGACGAGGCCCGGAAACCCCGCCGAACATCGAGCTTCAGGGCGCTGGGGCGCTTGCCGATACACGCCCTGTCGCTACACCGCCGCCCAAGAGGGACACGATGTCCGAGAACCGCCCCCGCATCCTGATCGTCGACGACGAACCCGACCTGCTGTCCGTCCTGCACTTCGGTCTCGAGATCGAAGGATTCGAGGTCATGGACGCCTCGGATGGCGAGCAGGCGTTGAACATGGCCCGTGAACACGTGCCCGACCTGATGGTGTTGGACCTGATGCTGCCGCGCATCGACGGGTACAAGGTGTGCCGCGCGCTGAAGTTCGACGAGCGCTACCGGCGCATCCCGATCTTCATCCTGAGCGCGCGCTCGGGGGAGACCGACCGCAAGCTGGCGTTCGACCTGGGCGCCGATGCTTACGTGACCAAGCCCTACGACATGAAGGACCTGGTGGCGCGCATCCGCGAGCGACTCAAGTCGCCGCCGCAGCAGAAGGCCGCGGCGTAGCTCCGGCCGCACGACGAACGTTCGAAGGGCCCTCGCCTCGCGGCGGGGGCCCTTCGCCATCCCGGTGACCTCCGCGCGATCGCGCGGCCCGTTCCGCTCACGCCCGCGTCGCGTGCGCCGCGATCAGCTCGCGCATCGTGGCGTGCAGCGTCGCGTTCGCCGCCACGATCTGCCGGCCGTCCAGCCGCAGCGGGCCGCCGGCGTAGTCGGTGACGGTGCCGCCCGCCTCCTGCACGATCAGCACGCCGGCCGCGAGGTCCCACGGCGACAGGTTGCCCTCCCAGAAGCCGTCGAAGCGGCCCATCGCCAGGTAGCAGAGGTTCAGCGCCGCCGAGCCGTCGCGGCGGATGCCCTGCGCGCGCACGAGGAACGCCTGGAACAGCGGCACGTGCCGTTCGGGATGCTCGCGCACGTCGTACGGGAAGCCCGTCACGAGCAGCGCGTCCTCGAGCGTGGCGTTCGCGGACACGTGGATCGGCGCGCCGTTCAGCGTGGCGCCCTCGCCGCGCGCGCCGGCGAACATCTCGTCGCGCACCGGGTCGTACACGGCGCCGGCGGCGAGCACGCCGTCCACCTCCACGCCCACCGACACGCCGAAGAACGGGTAGTTGTGCGCGAAGTTCGTGGTGCCGTCGAGAGGGTCGACGTACCACTTCACGCGCGAGCCCTCGTGCGCGCCGGACTCCTCGGCGAGCACGGCGTGGTCGGGCCAGCGTTCGCGCAGGCGCGCCAGCAGCACGGCCTCGGAGCGGCGGTCGTACTCGGTGACGAGGTCGATGCGGCCCTTGCGCTCGGGCGCGTGGATGCGGCCGTAGCCTTCGCGCACCACGGCGCCGGCTTCGCGCGCCATCTCGACGGCGGCGTCGCGCAGGGTGACGGGGGAGGGCACGTTCACGGCGTCTCCTTCGGCGCGGCGCTCACGCGCCCCGCGCCGCGTTGTGGCGGCAGATGCGCCCGTAGTCGCACGTGGCGCACGTCCAGGTGTCGGGTTTCGGGGGGAACTGCGCCGAGCGGATGCCCGCGGCGGCCTCGGCCACGCGCGCCCGTGCGCGCTCCACGTGCTCGGCCTCGACCTCGGCCGAGCCCACGCGCTGCGAGCCCACGAAGTGCAACTCGGCCCGCGCCGGTTGCACGCCGCGCGTCTCGACATAGGCGAGCGCGTAGAGCCCGAGCTGGCCGTCCTCGAGGCTGTCCTTCACGCGCTTCGCCGCCTTCTCGTCGTCGTCCACCTCGCTCGTCTTGTAGTCCACCAGCGCGATGCCGTCGCGCCGTTCGTCGATGCGGTCCCAGCGCCCGATCACGACGTCGTGGCCGAGCTTGAACTTGAAGTCCATCTCCACCGCCAGCGGCAGCACGCCCGAGCGTTCCTCGCGATCGACGAACGCACGCAGCGCGTCGGCGCCGGCCTCGAACACGCGGTCCTCGTGCTCGGGCGTGAGGAAGCCCTGGCTCGACCACGCCTCGCGGTAGGCGGCGAGCACGTCGTCGGGCGCGATCGGCAGGCCCTTCAGCCGGTGCTGCAGGTACACGCGGATCGCGTGGTGCACGGCGTTGCCGTACGCGAGGTTCCAGCGCGGTGCGAGCGGCACGTTCGCCACGTGCGCGAAGTAGTAGCGCAGCGGGCACGCACGCCACGCGTCGATCTGCGAGTGCGACAGCGTCACGGGCGCGTCGTCGGGCACCGGCGCCGGGGCCACGGCGGGCGGCTCGGGCACGGGCGCGTGGCGCTCGATCGCTTCGCGCGGGCTCGCGCCGCGCGCGCCCTTCGGCGCCGCCGGCAGGTCGAGCGCCTCCACGAGGAACCGGCTCGGGCGGGCGGCGCGCTTGCCGCCGTAGTCCACCGCATGCGTCAGCACCAGCCGCTCGCGGGCGCGCGTGAGGCCCACGTAGAACAGCCGCCGTTCCTCGCGGTAGTGCTCCTCGCCCTCGTCGCCGCCGCCGTGGCGCAGCTCGGGCGGGAACGGCATCGAGTCCCCGCGGCGGTAGCCCGGGAAGCGCTGTTCGACCAGGTTCACCAGGAACACGACGTCGAACTCGAGGCCTTTCGCGTTGTGCGCCGTGAGCAGGCTCACCGCTTCCTCGTCGGTCTCCACCTCGGCGGCGGTGGGATCGTCGCCCATCTCGATGAGCAGGTCGAGGTGCGTGACGAACGCGTCGACGCGGTCGCGCTTCAGCAGCGGGCCGATGCGGGTGACGATGCCGAACAGCTTGTTCAGGTTCTGCACCGCCTCCAGGTGCTCGGCGCGGTCCTCGTCGGAGAAGCGCTCGAGCAGGCCGCTGTCGGCCACGAACTCGTACAGCACCTCGGCGCTCGAGCGGCGCAGCGCGCTCGCCTCGAGCTGGCGGTGCAGCTCCTCCCAGCGCAGCGCGGCCACGCGCGTCGGCTCGCTCACGCGGCCCGCGCGCGCCGCGTCGGCCGCGAGGCGCAGCAGCGGCCGGTGCGCACGGCGCGATTCGGCGCCCAGCTCCGCCAGCTCCACGAGGTCGGCGCCGAACAGCTCGTGCCCGAGCACGAAGTACGAGGCGGCGCCGTCGCGCGGGTCGGCGAGCGCGCGCAGCGCGTTCAGGCACAGACTCACCTCGGGGCGCACGTACAGACCGCGCTGGCCCACGCGGCGGAAGCGCACGCCCTGCGCGCGCAGCGCCAGCGCGAACGCGTCGAGGTGCCCGTGTGCGCGCGCGAGCACGGCGTACGCGCGCGGGCTGCGCCCGGCCGCCACGCCCTCGGCGATCTCGCGCGCCACGGCGTCGGCCTCGTCGCTGCCGCTGGCGAACGTGCGCAGCTGCACGTCGCCCTCGAGCGGCGCGCCGGAGTCGTCGCGCCGCTCGGTGACCAGCCGCTTGTCGAAGCCGAGCTTCGCTTCGAGGCGCTCGGGGTTGTTGTGCTGGATCGCCTTGTGCGCCAGGTCGAGGATGCGCTGGCCCGAGCGGTAGTTGCGCTTGAGCAGCACCACGCGCGTGTCGGGGTAGGCGTCGCGGAAGCCGATCAGGTTCTCCACCTTGGCGCCGCGGAAGCGGTAGATGCTCTGGTCGTCGTCGCCCACCACGGTGAGGTTGCGCCGCTCGCCCGCGAGCCACTTCACCAGCTCGAACTGCACGTGGTTCGTGTCCTGGAACTCGTCCACGAGCAGCCAGCGGAAGCGGTCGAGCACCTCGCGGCGCACGTGCGGGCGCTCGCGCAGCAGCCGCAGCGCCAGGCTGATCTGCGAGCCGAAGTCCACGCGCCCGTTCGACAGCAGCAGCTTCTGGTACTTGCCGTAGGCGCGCGCCTTCTCGACCTCGGCGCGCGCGCGATCGAGCTTCTCGTCGTCGCCGCCGGCGTCGGCGAGCAGCTTCTCCGCGAACGCCGCGTACGCCTCGGGCGACACGTCCTCGTCGCGCGCGCGGTCGAACACCGACGCGAGCGCCCGGACGTGCGCCTCGGGGTTGCCGAGCGGCAGGTAGCGCTCCAGCCCCAGCTCGAACAGCCGCTCGCGCAGGAACACGAGGATCTCCGCCTGGCTCTCCACGCGCAGCTGCGACGTGAGGCCCAGCTCCACCGCGTGTTCGCGCACGAGTCGATCGCAGAACGCGTGGAACGTCGACAGCGTTGCGCCCACCAGGCCGTACGGCACCAGCTGGTCGACGCGCGTCTCCATCTCGGCGGCGGCCTTGTCGGTGAACGTGAGCGCGAGGATTTGTTCGGGCTTCGCGCGGCGCGTCGTGATGAGCCACGCGATGCGCCGCGTGATCACCTGGGTCTTGCCGGTGCCGGCGCCGGCCACGATCAGCAGTGGGCCGCCCTCGTGCGTGACGGCGGCGCGCTGCTCGTCGTTCAGACCCGCGAGGATCTCCTCCTCGGCCGGGGCGGCCGCCGGGGGCGGCGCGTCGGGGCTCACGGTCGGGCTCCGGGCGCCGGGACCGGCCGGCGGCGCGCGGATCGGGTCGGGATGCCGGGCCGATCGGGCTTCGGGAACGACGGGGGGGCGGGCACGGCCGCACGCTAGCAACCTGCGCCAAACAGGGTCAAAGCCCGCCCGGGCGTTGCGAACCGCCGGATACCGTGCGGACCGCCCGCCGGGTTCGGTGTCGGCACACCCGGCGAGGCGCCCGGGGGCGTTCGGCGGCAACCAGTCGTTGACCCCTTGCTTTGCAGTTCTCTATCGTTATCGGGCGCAGTTCCCGACCGAGCCGTTCCACCTTCCCGATCCGCCCGCCTCGCCGCAGCGGTCGCGCGGTCATCTCCTTACCGCTTCGTCTCGCATCCCGCCTCACGACATGGGAGAGAGCACCACTATGCGACTCCGAGTCCTGCCCGCGCTGGCCCTCCTGGCGCTGCTGTTGCCCGCCGTTTCCCGCGCGGCCGTCACGTTCGAGCGGGAGTTCCGCATCGATGCTTCGCGCGTGCGCACGCAGGCGGGCCCGGACGGGGCCACGCTGGTGTTCGCCCGCGGGGGCATGGGCGAGTTCTCGCCCGGCGCTCCGGACCTGCCGTGGATCGCCGAGGCGGTCGACGTGCCCGCGGGCTTCCGCGTGGCGGGCGTCGAAGTGCTGTCGGCCGAGTGGCAGGCGCTCGCTTCCGGCGTGCGCGTGGCTCCGGCCATCGAACCGACGCCGGGTCTCGACGAGGTGCGCCGCACGGCTCCCGACGCACGGCTGTACGCGTCGGCCGACTTCGTGCCCACCGCGCCGGTGCGCGTGGGCGAGCAGGGCTCGATGCGCGGCCGCAACCTCGCGTACCTGCGACTGGCCGCGGCGCGCTGGCAGCCGGCGAGCGGCCAGCTGCAGCGGCTCGCGTCGGTGCGCGTGCGCGTGACGCTGGAGCCGGCCCTGCGCACGGACGTGGCTCCGCGCGAGCGGATCGTGCCCGAGTGGGAAGACGCACTGCCCGGCGGCGCGCCCCTGCGTGTGCCGGGGGCGCTGACCACGAGCCTCGGCTCGACCGGCCGCGAGGCGACGCCGTTCCGCCCGCAGCAGCTGCCGTCCGTGCTCGGCAGCCCGGTGGCCTACCTCATCATCACGACCGACGCGTTCGCCGCGTCGTTCCAGGCGCTCGCCGACTGGAAGACGCAGAGCGGCCTGCCCGCGACCGTGCGCACGCTGTCGTTCATCCAGCAGCAGTACCCGGGCGCCTCCGACGACGCCGAGCGCGTGCGCATGTTCATCCGCGACGCCTACTCGCGCTGGGGCACCAAGTGGGTGCTGCTCGGCGGCGACACCGACTTCATCCCCGAGCGACTCGCGCGCACGTCGTTCTACGGCGGCGAGAACATCGCGAGCGACATGTACTACTCGTGCCTCGACGGCAACTGGAACGCCGACGGCGACAGCCTGTACGGCGAGGGCTTCTACTCGTCGGCCGATCCCGGCGACAACGTGGACCTGCTGCCCGAGGTGTACGTGGGCCGCGCCCCGGTCAATACGCTGGCCGAGGTCCAGACGTTCGTGACCAAGACGCTGCAGTACGAGAAGACGCCGCTCGGCAACTACGAGCAGCGCAACCTGTTCTTCGCCGAGGTGCTGTTCCCGCAGAACTGGACGCCGAGCCAGATCACCACGCTCGACGGCGCCGAGCTGATCGAGGAGATCCTGCCGGCGTTCGACGCGCACCCCGAGCTGCTCTACCGCCGCCTGTACGAGAACTACCAGGACTCGCGCTGGGTGCCCGGGGCTCTGCAGGAAACGCGGCAGGCGGTGCTCGACTCGCTGAACAACGGCTTCAACGTGGCGGTGCACGTGGGACACGGCTACCGCAACGTCATGTCGGTGGGCGACAACAGCCTCACGAACGCCGACGCGCTCGGGCTGACGAACGGCAACCGGCTCACGAACCTGTACGCCATCAACTGCACGTCGAACGCGATCGACTTCCCGTGCATCGGCGAGGCGTTCCTGCACAACCCGAGCGGCGGAGCGGTGACGAACGTCGGATCCACGCGCTTCGACTTCCCGACGGCCGGCCGCGCGTACCAGACCGAGTACTTCCGGCTGCTGCTCGAGGACGGCGTCACGGCGGTCGGTGAACTGCAGGCGCGCCAGAAGCTGCCGTTCGTGGCGTACTCCACGTACGACGGCGTCAATCGCTGGACGCAGTTCACGCTGCTGATGCTCGGCGACCCCGAACTGCGCATCTGGCGCGGCCAGCCGAAGTCGCTGGTGGTGTCGCATGCCGCCACGCGCGCGCTGTCGGACACCACGTTCCAGGTGACGGTGAGCCAGAACGCCACGCCGCTCGCGGGCGCTCGCGTGACGCTCTACAAGAGCGGTGACGAATTCCAGTCGGGTCTCACGGACGGCGCCGGGCAGGTCACGCTGCCGTTCCGTCCCGACAGCCTGGGCGCCTTCAGCGTCACCGTGACCGCGCTCGACTCGCGGCCGTACGTGGGCAGCGTCACGCTCACGGGCGTCGCGGCGCCGGTGCTCGCGGACGGCACGCCGACGATCGACGACGACTCGGTCGGTGGCACGGTGGGCAACGCGAACGGCGTCGTGGACGCGGGCGAGACGATCGATCTGCGCGTGCCGGTGCGCAACGCCGGCGGCGTGGGTGCCACGAACGTGAACGCGACGCTCGCCACGGCGAATCCGCTCGTCACGATCTCCGCGCCGACGGTGGTGTACGGCGCGATCGGTTCGGGCGCCACGGTGACGTCGTCCGCGGCGTTCCGCGTGAGCTTCCCGTACACGATGGCCGACCAGACCGAGGTGCCGTTCACGCTGTTCGTCACGGACGGCGCCGGGCACGACGCGCTCGAGTCGCTCGCGCTGACGGTGCGCGCGCCCGAGCTCGCCCACTTCGAGCACGGCGAGACCGAGACCGGTGGCAACAACAACGGACGTCCGGAGATCGGCGAGACCGTCACGTACACGGTCAAGTTGCGCAACAACGGCACCGGCCTCGCCGAGCAGGTCACGGCGAAGCTGCGCAGCTACGACGGCCTGTCCGTGGTCACGGACAGCGTCGCGACGTTCGGTTCGATCGCCTCGGGCGCCACGGTCACGGGCGACGGCGTCACGTTCACGCCTTCGAGTGCGTCCGCGAAGCTGGCGCTGGTCGTCTCGGGCCGCTACGGCGACCTCTGGACGCAGACGATCGACCTCACGTACCCGGCGGCGCCCACGCAGGTGCTCGGCATCGGCGCGGCCACCAGCATCTCGCTGACCTGGGCGCGCGTGATGGTGACGGACCTGCGCGGCTACAACGTCTACCGCAGCCTGACGTCGAACGGCACGTTCACGCGCGTGAACCCGGTGCCCACCGAGCGCGTCGCGTACTACATGGACGAGGCCCTGAGCCCGCTGACCCGCTACTACTACAAGGTCACGGCCGTGGATTCCTCGGGCAACGAGTCGTCGCAGTCGGCCGTGGCGAACGCCAGCACGAACCCGCCGAGCCACGCGATCTACCCGATTCCGCTCGGGCGCAACACGCCGGGCTCGGTGGCGCTCGAGTACATCTACCAGTCGTCGATGATGGACATCGTCGCCGGCGCCGACTACCTGTACCTGTTCCACGCGAACGGACAGGCCCCGGTCGACGCGGACGGTTCGGGCTCCACCGCGGGCGACTTCACGAATCGCGGCAGCTACTACGCCGCCGGCCCGTCGGTGGCGAACCTCGACGGCACGGGCTGGTCGATCATCGGCACGTCGTGGGACTCCACGTCGGTGTACGTGTTCGACAAGGACGGCCACGTGCGTCCGGGTTGGCCGCTGGTGCTGAACGACGGCATCTGGGGCTGCGCGGCCGTGGGCGACCTCGACAACGACGGCACGCAGGAGCTGGCGTTCGGCTCGCTGAACAATCGCTTCTACGTCATGCGCGCGAACGGCTCCGAGTGGATCGACGGCGACGCGAACGCCACCACGAAGGGCGTGTTCAAGCTGCTGAACCGGCCGTACAACTTCGGCACGCCCGCGATCGCCGACCTCGACGGGAACGGCGTACGCGACGTCGTGTTCGGTTCCTACGACGGCAACATGTACGCGTGGCGTCCGGACGGTTCGAACCTCCCGGGCTTCCCGTTCGCCGTGCCGTACCCCGTGGGCAACGAGCCGTGGCCGATCACCTGCTCGCCGGCCGTCGGCTACCTGGACGGCCCCGGCGACACCACGCCGGAAATCGTGTTCTCCGCCGCGAACGAGTCGCTGTACGTGGTCGAGCCCGACGGCAAGCGCCGCGCGGGCTGGCCGATCTGGATCCGCACGTCGGGCAACAGCAAGATGTCGTCGCCCGCGCTCGCCGACATGAACAACGACGGCTTCCTCGACATCGTGTTCCAGAGCTCGAACGGCGGCCTGTACGTGTTCAACCGCTCCGGCGGCGTGCTGTTCGGCCTGGCGAACCTGCGCTACAGCACGCTCACGACCGGGGCGACCGAGTCGAGCCCCGTGGTCGCCGACATCAACGGCGACGGCTTCAACGACGTCGTCTGCGGTGACGAGACGGGCACGCTGTCGGCGTTCTCGGGCGCGAACGGCGCGATGCTGCCGGGCTTCCCGATCCGCCTGCAGGGCGAGGTGCGAGGCACGCCGGCCGTGGCCGACATCGACCGCGACGGCAAGACCGAGATCGTGCTCTCGGGCTGGGACAAGAACCTGTACGTCTGGGACTACGATTTCCCGTTCCAGCCGAACGGCACCGCGCCGTGGCCGCAGTTCCACCACGACGCACGCCGCACCGGGTTCTACGACGCGCCGCTGTTCGTGGGTGTGGACGACGATCCGTCGGCCGGCGGCCGCACGCCGCAGGCGGTGGCGTTCGAAGCCCCGCAGCCGAACCCGGCGAACGGCCGCACGCGGCTCTGGTACTCGATCCCGGGCGACCTCGCCGGCGGCACGTACACACTGTCCATCTACGACCTGTCGGGCCGGCTCGTGAAGCACGTGGACACGGGCCTCGCGAAGGCCGGGCGCTTCTCGGCCGCATGGGACCTGCGGGGCGAGGACGGCCGGGCGGTGGAGGGCGGGGTGTACTTCGCGCGCTTCTCGCTGGGCGGCACGAGCCTGGCGCGCAAGCTGGTCGTGCTTCGTTGACGGCGCGGCGCCGCGAGGCGCCGCGGTCGACGCATCGGGCGGCCACCTTCGCTCTCG
>JBGAOB010000124.1:0-12767 GCA_044222045.1 Candidatus Eiseniibacteriota bacterium | reverse complement strand
GGAGCGGAGGTCTCGGCCCGGCTCGAGGCGCGCGCCGGCGTGCCGGTGCGCGTGCTGACGGGTGACGAGGAGGCGCGCCTGGTTTACCGGTCGGTCGTGGCGGGACTGGCCAGCCGGGCGCGAAACCAGCAGTGCGTCGTGTTCGACCTGGGCGGCGGCAGCACCGAGATCGTGAGCGGTGTCGGCGAGCAAGCGGGCCGCTGGACCAGCCTGCCGATCGGCGCGGTGGTGCTCGCGGAGCGCTTCGGCCTGTCCGAGGTGCCCTCGCCCGACTCGGTCGGCGTGGCCCGGGAGTGGATCCGCAGTGAAATCATGCGCGGCTGTGCATTGTTCCCGCAGCGCACACCGCTGCTGGCCGGGGTCGGAGGCACCGTCACCGTGCTGGCCTCGCTCGACCGGGGGTTGCAGGAGTACGACCCCACGCTGCTCGAGGGCTGGGTCACCCAGCGGACACGGCTCACCGAGCTGCTCGACCGCATCCTGTCCAAGTCGCCCGAGGAGCGCCGCAAGCTGCCGGTGATGGGAGAGGGCCGAGCCGACATCGTGGGCGCCGGCGCGCTCGTGGTGGAGGCGCTGATCGAACGCTTCGATCCGCCGGGGCTCGTCTGTTCCACGCAGGGCCTGCGTTACGGCCTTGCCCGGCTCGCCGCCGACGAGGCTCGCGAGCGCGGATGAGTCCGGCGTCGCGGTCGCGCGACGGCCGCGAACGAGGATCGAACCGCGGGTGTCCGTGCCCTGCGGAGAGATCACTTCGTCGTTGACCCGCCCATGACAAGGGACAGATACTTGCCGCGGCTCCGAACAGGTCCCCTCTGCTTCGAAACCACTTGGGTGCGTTCCCGAGCGCCCTCGAGTCTCCTCACACACTTCCGCACCAGCGGAGGGAGCTATTCACATCATGAAGAGTCGCTACAGCCTCCTGGTGACACTCGCGCTCGCTGTCTCGCTGCTGACGGCGACGTGGGCTCCTGCGATCGCCGGCAGCTCGCCGCCCGTCGCGGGAACCGTCGAGATGAAGCCGGGAACGAAGCCGGGCGCGCAGCCGGCGACTGGTGAGCCGGACAACGGCGGCAACACGACGCCGATTCCCAGCCAGCAGGTCCAGCGCGCGGGGCAGTTGCTCCTTCAGAACCTCGGCTCGGGAGTGTTCTGGCAGTTGCTCGCGCAGTGGTTGATGGAGCACGCAGACCTGCAGTCCAGGGAGCGGCCGCACTAGCGTCGTTCCGGAAGTCTCGTACGAAATCGGTGGAGCCGGAACGAACCGCCGGCGCACCGCACCGGGTTGGCCGTCAACGAGGGTTCGAGAGTGCAGAGAGCGATCCCCCCCGATCCGTCTCTGGCGCGGGCAACGGCGAACGAGAGTTCGTCGCGGCACGAGTCGGTTGGTGACCTCCATCTGGCCGGCGACAATTTCGCCGGCGCCGTGGACGCCTACCGCCTCGCGCTCGACGCGACACGAGCGGACGAACTGCATCGCCGCGTGCGGCTGTGGTTGAGCATCGCGCGGGCGCAGATGCACGGTGGCCAGCTGGAGGCCGCCGAGCAGAGCGCCCACACGGCTCGCCGCGAAGCGCGGCTGATTGCCGACCCGAAGCTGAACGCGCGCATCGCCGCGCGTCTCGCCTCGGTGCTCTCCGAGCGCGGCCGCTATCGCGCTTCGCTGCGTTACGCCCACTGGGCCTGGGCGATCCTGCGCGACACCGACGAGCACGACGTGGTGGCGGGGCTCGGCATCGCGATCGGCATGAACGAGATGCGCCTCGGTCGACCGCTCGCGGCGATCGAATGGCTGCAGAACGCGGCCGCGACGTTCCGGCGCATCGACGACGCCGACGGCCTCGTGACGGCGCTCAACAACCTCGGCCTCATCCACAAGAACCTGCGCGAGTGGCGCGAGGCCATGCGCTACCTCGAGCAGGCGCTCGAGATCGACGAGCGCAAGGGCCTGTTCGCCCGCATGCGGCTGCACAACCAGAACATCGGCCTGATCCGCTACCGCCTCGGCCAGTGGGACCTCGCCGAGGAGAACTTCCGCCAGGCGTTGCGCGTGTCGCGCGAGACCGGGCACGCGGGTTTCGAGGCGAGCGCGCTGCTCGCGCTGGGCATGCTCGCCCGCCGCCGCCGCCAGAGCGATCGCGCCGAGCAGTACTTCCGGCGCGCGCTCGAGCTGGCCGCGCGCGCGGGTGCGTCGCGCAACGTGCAGCTCGCGCACGAGTTCCTGGCCGAGCTGTCGATCGATCGCGGCGACGGCGCCGCGGCGCTGCACGAACTGCTGCCCGCGCTCGAGGAAGTGCTCCAGTACGCGCCTGCGGGCGACATGGAGGCCGAGCTCTCCACGCGCACCGGCATGGCGTACGCGCTCACCGGCGACCTGGATCGCGCGCAGCAGCACCTGCTGCGCGGCTGGACCCTCGCCGAGAAGCTGGGCGACCGCGTGGAGTCGGCGATCGCGCTGCGGGCGCTGGCCCGCGTGGACGCGCAGCGTGCGCACGCGGACGCGATGGAGCTCAAGCTGCGCGACGCCGCGCAGGTGTTCGAGCAGCTGTCGGAGCCCTACGAACTGGCGGCCACGCTGACGGCGTGGGCCGAGTCGCTGCTGCTGCTGCCCGCGAGCGAGCGGCTGCGCCGTCCGCTGGAGCCGGTGTCCGACGCCGTGCGCCGCGCGACCGCGCTGTTCCGCCAGCTCGGCGTGCCGGCGCGCGCCGCCGAGGCGCAGTTGTCGCTGGCGCGGCTCGAGAGCGAGCGCGAACGCTACGACGTGGCGCTGGGCCTGCTGGAGCAGGCGGAGCAGTGGCTCGAGGAGGCCACCGACGACGAGGCGGCTGGCCGCGCCGTGGAGTTGCGCCGCGAACTCGAGCGCCAGTACGTGAACGTGTCGCTGTCCACGTGCAACGAGTTCCGCGCGCTCGAGGAGGCGAACCGCCTGTTCCGCGAGACGTCCGACATGGACGGCCTGCTCGCGCAGATCGTGAAGCTGGCGGTGGAGCACGCCGGCGGTGACCGCGGTTTCCTCGCGTTCAGCTCGGCGGCCGGGCGGCTCGAAGTCGTCGCCCAGCACGGGCTGGGGCAGGATCGTTCGCGCCGCATCCTGCGCGCGCTCGACACCGCGACCGGCTCGCGGCTCGCCGAGCAGGGCCCGCTGTTCTCGAGCCGTGTCAGCGCGGACCCGCGTTTCGGCGCGGCGCTGACGGACGCGCTCGACGGCGTCGGCTCACTCGTCAGCGTGCCGCTGAACTTCCCGTCGCAGTCGGTGGGCCTCGTCTACGTGGACCGGCTCAACGACAACCTGCTGGGTGCTTTCAAGCAGCGCGAGCTGAACCTGCTCGCCGTGCTCGCGAACAGCGCCGCCGTGGCGATCGTCGAAGCGCAGCGCTCGCTGCTGCTGGTGGAGAACCAGCAGCTGCGCGACCGGCTGCGCCCGAGCCCGGGAAGCGACCGCGTGGTGAGCCAGTCGCGTGAGATCGCCAGCATCATGACGCTGCTGCGCAAGGTGGGCGACACGCCCGCCACGATCCTGTTCGTGGGCGAGACCGGAACGGGCAAGGGCCTGTTCGCGCACGTCGTGCACGAAGTGAGCAACCGGCGCGACGCGCCGTTCGTGCAGGTGAACTGCGCCGCGCTGCCCGAGCAGTTGCTCGAGAGCGAGCTGTTCGGCTACGTGCAGGGCGCGTTCACGGGCGCCACGCGCGACAAGGCGGGCCTGTTCGAAGAAGCGCAGGGCGGCACGATCTTCCTGGACGAGATCGAGAAGATCCCGGCCACGGTGCAGGCGAAGCTCCTGCACGTGCTCGACCGCGGCGAGATCCGCCCCGTGGGCGCCACGCGCACCAAGAAGGTGGACTCGCGCGTGATCTGCGCCACGAGCAGCGACCTGCGTCAGCGCATCGCCGACGGCCGATTCCTGGAAGACCTGTACTACCGGCTCAACGACATCACCGTCCGCGTGCCGGCGCTGCGCGAGCGTCGCGACGACATCCCCGTGCTCGCGCAGCACTTCCTCACGCAGTACTCCGAGCAGATGGAAAAGCGCCTGCGTGGATTCGAGCCCGACGTGCTGCAGCTGTTCCTCGACCACGAGTGGCGCGGCAACGTGCGCGAGTTGGAGAAGACGGTGAAGCGCATGGTGGTGCTCGCCGACGAAGGCGACGCGCTCGGCATGGAGCTGCTGCCGACCGAACTGCAGGAGCGCGCGCGGGCGGCACAGACGCGCCAGGCGGCGCGCGCCGACTCGCGGACGCTGCGCGAGAGCGTGGGGCAGCTCGAGCGCGAGATGATCTCCGAAGCCCTCACCCGGCATGGTGGCAACAAGGCGCGTGTCTCGCGCGAGCTCGGGCTCAGCTATCCGACGCTGCTCGCCAAGATCCGCCTGCACCGGCTCGAGCCGTCGCGGACGGGCGCGAGTATGAGGAAGTCCTAGAGATCGCACACGAAAGTTTCTTGATATCCAGAAGGGCCCCGGAGCGCGACTTACGCGACCGGGGCCCTTCGGCATCAAGGAGCTTTCCGATTTCGGGCCCGTGCCGTTCTCCGAAGCCGAGGCCCGAGCGTCCCGCGAATCCTCACCAGCGCGTTGTCGCACAGCACGTTCGGATTTCGTTCGGCCTTTGATCAGCGCGTGGCACGCCGGCTGCAATGAAGGATCGTCGGAGGGGGGGACCTCCAAACAGAGTCTCGGAAGCGCGAGCTTCCGAACTCGAAATCTGGGCTAGCCGGTTCGTGAAGGTCCGGTCGAGGGTACGAGCCCCGTCTTTCGAGACAACGCATCGGCCTTTTCGACCGGCTAGCTCGGAGCTAACAACCGAACTTCCAACTCCTCTGGAACGAGTGGAGGGACGGCCTCCGGCGGGAACGCGTGCAGAACCCGGTCAGCGATCCCAAAGCGAGGTTCCACGAAGTCCAGGGGATTCCGGACACCGGTCCATCGCGCCATCGGCCTACCCTGGGGGATGTCCATGCTGTTGTCGAGAGTGCAGTCGGATCGGTGTACACCATTTTCACCGGTGTCGCGCGGTTCGCACACCTGAGTCACCAGCACCGGAAGCCGCCGCCGGGCCGAGAACCGGCGGCGGCTCTGTCTTTCCAAACCCGCGCCCGACGCGGGTTTTTGCGTTTTCCCCGGGGCGCCTCCCGGGCGCGGGGTGCTGGCACATGCGTTGCGGTGGTGAACCCATCGCGGCATTCTTCCGACCCCACACCGAGGAGGTTGACCATGCGTCTGGCGAGATGGTTGTTGGCAGGCCTGCTGGCGCTGGCGCTGGCCGGGTGCGACGACGACACGACCGCCCCCCGCGACGTGACGCCGCCCGCGGCCCCGCGTGGCGTGCGCAGCGTGACGGGCGACACGAAGGTGTACCTGAACTGGCTGGCGAACACCGAGGCGGACGTCCAGGGCTACGGCATCTACCTGGGTGAGCCCAACGCCACGGTGGACGGCCCGTACGCACGCGTCGGCACGACCACGGGCACCACGTTCACGCTGAACGGCATGACGAACGGCCAGACCCGCTTCCTGGCCGTGTCGGCCATCGATCGCGCCGGCAACGAGAGCGCGCTGTCCTACGACGACGTGTTCGACACCCCGCGCCCCGAGGGCTTCGGCGCCTCGATCGCGAACGACGTCCAGACCACGGTCGGCGCCGGCTGGGACTTCTCGGCCGCTCAGGTCGTTGCGTCCGACGCGGCCGCCGCCGACATGTACTACGCGAACAACGGCAGCATCGCGCAGATGTTCATGCCGTGGGACGGCAGCGAGATCCAGGACGCCGGCTACGCCACTTCGCTCGACGCGGTGGACTACGCGCCGGCCGCCGGCTGGTCGCCCACGTTCTCGGTGGAACTCATCCCGGGCCACTGCTACGTGGTGCGCACGGCGGACAACCACTACGCGAAGTTCCGGGTCACCGCGGTGTCCGCGGGCAGCGTGATGTTCGACTGGGCCTACCAGGTGGCGATCGCCAACCGCGAGCTGGCGGCGCGGCCCGCCCTGGCGGAAGGCGGCGTGCGGCGCCCGCAGGTCTGGATTCGCTGACGGATCGCGGACAACCGGCAACGCAGAAGCAGGACGATGTCCCCGCGGCTTCCCGACGGACCCCGTCGGGGGCCCGCGGGGTAGAACACCGACGCGACCGGGGCGGGCGCCCGCCCGGCTCCGGCGCAGGGAGAGCACCCATGATCCGCATTCCACGCCTCCTTCGGCTCCTCGCGCTCGCCGCCCTCGTGGTGGCGACCTCCGCGGGCGCGCGCGGCCTGGGCGTCGACGTCTGGACCGACCGTGGTGACGACGCGGTCTACCAGCCGGGCGAGGCGCTGCAGGTGAAGGCGCGCACCACCGACGACGCCTACCTGCTGATCTACGCGATCAGCACGGAGGGCGACGTGCGCCTGCTGTGGCCCGCGTCGAGCGGGCGGGGCCTGGCGGAAGGCCGGCGCACGTACCGCGTGCCGTCCGAATCTTCGGACTACGACCTGGTCGCCGACGACCAGACCGGGCAGGGCTACGTCGTGGCGATCGCCTCGGCGAGCCCGTTCCGCTCGCTGCCCTGGTACCTGCGGCCGTTCGACGTCCGCGGCGAGGAACTGGGCTACGACCGCTACGGCGACGAGGACGAGCAGGAAGGCATCACGCGCGACGGCCGCATCGTGGGCGACCCGTTTGTGGCCATGGAGCGCATCCGCGAGCGCGTGCTCGCCGATCCGAAGGACGAGCGTTCGTACGCGACGTCGTACGCGGGGTACTACGTGCACGAACTGGTGCGCTACCCGCGCTACGTCTGCTACGACTGCCATCGCCCCGGGCGCTGGGCGTGGTGGGACGGCTTCGATCCGTACTACGCCCGCTGCAGCGTGTTCGACTTCCGCGTGAACTGGGACTGGTACTGGGGCCCGGGCTGCTTCGGCAACCACGTGCCGTACATGATCTACGTGGTGCGTTCGGACTGCCCGCCGCACTACCGCGACTGGGGTCACGGCCGGCACTTCTCGTCGTGGGACGGCTGGAACCAGTGGAACAACATGTGGGGCTCGCGGCTGAAGCGCTACAAGACGCCGCCGCCGCAGGGCTACGTGCCGCCGCCGCCCAAGGGCCAGGTGTGGCGCGCCGGCGATCCCACGCCTCCGGGCGTGATTCGCCGGGCGTCGCAGACCGGCGGCCCGAGCGGCGTGCGCCAGCAGCTGCCGATCGGGCGTCGCGTCGGAGTGGGCCGCGAGGACGGCGGCTCGGGCGAGCGTCCACGCGACGTCACCGGGCGACCGACCGCCCCGGGCGGCGACACCAACCTGCGGCCACGCCAGGGCCAGGGCGATCGTCAGCCGGCACCCCGGCAGGGCCAGGGCGATCGTCAGCCGGCGCCCCGCCAGGGCCAGGGTGACCGCCAGCCTTCGCCGCGGCAGGAACAGCCGCGCTACGACCCTCCGCGTCGTGACGACTCGGGTGACCGCCAGCCTTCGCCGCGCCAGGAGCAGCCGCGCTACGACCCGCCACGTCGTGACGACTCGGGTGACCGCCAGCCGGCGCCGCGGCAGGAACAGCCGCGGCAGGAACAGCCGCGGCAGGAACAGCCGCGGCAGGAACAGCCGCGACACGATCCGCCGCGGCAGGAGCAGCCCAAGCAGGATTCGCCGCGCCAGGACCCGCCGAAGTCCGACGGTGGTGGCGGGCGGGTCAAGGGAGGCGGCCGCTTCTGACGTGACGACGGCCCGCGTCTATACTGCAGCCCACTTCGTGTGCCGACGGAGTCGCGTTCGCGGCTCCGCCGGCTCGTTTTCGAGCAGGAGATCTCCCCGTATGCGTTCGCGCTTCCTGTCGTCGGTCGGTCTCGCGGTCGGGCTGTGCACGGCGGCGGCCGCGTGGGCGGCGCACCCCGGCTTCGCGTTCCTCGAAGTTCCGGCCGGCGCGCGCGCCGGCGGCATGGGCGGAGCGTACGCGTCCGTGGCGCGCGGCGCCGAAGCGGTGTTCTGGAACCCGGCCGGGCTCGACGGCGTGAAGGGCACGCAGCTCAACGCGACCCACACCGAGTCGATCCAGCAGCTGCGCTTCGAGCACGTGGCGCTCGCCGGCCGCATGTTCGGCGGCGGCCTCGCGGCGTCGGTGCGGGCGATGTACTCCGAGCCCATCGAGGAGCGCGACGACATCGGCAACCTCGTCGGTTCGTTCGGCGCGCACGACCTGGAGTTCGCGCTCGGCTGGGGCGGCTCGGTGGCGCCGGGCGTGACGTTCGGCCTGACGGGCCAGTACGTGCGCGAGCGCATCGCGAACCTGTCCGCCGCGACGTGGGCGATGGGCGCGGGCACGGCGTGGCAGCCGGAGGCGCTCTCGAACCTGCGGCTCGCCGCGAGCGTGCAGAACCTGGGGCCCGCCGCGCACTACACGCTCGACGGCGTGCCCGGGCGCGACGTGGGCCTGCCGATGGCGCTGCAGGCCGGCGGCACCTGGCGTTCCACGTTCGGCAGCGGGCTCGACCTGGGCTCCACGCTCGAAGCGCGCACCACGCGCGGCCGCGCCGGTGTCGTGATGCTGGGCGAGGAACTGGCCACGCCGGTCGGCGCGTCGCTGCGCGCCGGCGTGCGCGTGGGCGACGACCTGAACACGGTGAGCTTCGGCGCCGGCTGGGCATCGTCCGCGTTCCGGCTGGACTACGCGTTCGCGCCGTCCAAGCTGGGGCTCGAGGACGTGCACCGGTTCTCGATCGCCGCGCAGTTCTGAGCCTGCGCGCCCCGCTGCACCGCCGCGCGCGATCCCGCGGCGGGACCACGCACGCGCCGCGTTGGCGACGCGCGCGGCGTTGCCGGTAGACTGCCGCGCCATGCGTGCCGCCACCACGGTGTTCCTGTCCGACGCGCACCTCGGCGCCGAGTCGCGCGAGCGCGAGGCCGCCCGCGAGGCGCGGCTGCACGACTTCCTCGCGCACCTGCCCGGCCGTGCCTCCGACCTGTACGTGGTCGGCGACCTCTTCGACTTCTGGTTCGAGTACCGCACCGCCCTGCCGCGGCGGCACTTCGCCACGCTGGCGATGCTGCGCCGCCTGCGCGAATCCGGCATCGCGATCACCTACCTCGCGGGCAACCACGACTTCTGGCTCGGGCGCTTCCTGGCCGACGAGCTGGGCATCCGCACCGTCCAGGACGCGGTCACCGTGGAGGCGCAGGGCCGCCGGCTGTGGGTCCACCACGGCGACGGGTTGATCGGCGGCGACCTCGGCTACAAGGTGCTCAAGGCCGTGCTGCGCAATCCGACCAGCGTGGGGCTCTACCAGCTGCTGCACCCGGACCTCGGCATCCCGCTCGCCAGCGCGGTGTCGGGCCTGTCGCGCCGATCGCGCGGTCACGCACCGCTGCAGCCCGAGCGGCTGTGGAACGAGATCGCCGAGCCGCGCTTCCGCGAGGGCTACGACGGCGTGCTGGTGGGCCACTTCCACCACGCGCACGAGGCGCGGCGCAACGGGCGCGACTTCTTCGTGCTCGGCGACTGGATCGACCACTTCACCTACGTGGAGTTGGAAGGCGGGCAGCTGACGCTGAAGACGTGGCCGCAGCCGGAGTGAACGGCCGCCCGGCGCCGCTCCTGTGTCACGACACGGTTCAGGCGCCGACCCGTCCGGCGTCGTGCGCGCGCTGTCCGGTGCGGTCGTCACGGGGTCCCGTGCGCCCGTCCGACACGAGGGATCCGAACGGACCGCTCGAGCGTCGAATGGCCATCGCGAACGTGCGTGCGCGGAGGCGGGCACATCGCATCGCGAGCCCGTGAACACCGTGCGAAATTGACGGTCGCTGGACAGCGCAGGCCTATCTTCGCGAGTCCAACGCACCGTACAGTCAACCCCCGCGCAAGTCCCGTGGGAACCCGGCCGAAACCGGGCGCAGATCGCAGTCAGAGGCCATTCGGAGGGACAGATGGAGCACAACCCGGTGATTCGTCCTCGCAGCTACTTCATCGGTGCCGCCGCGCTCGTGCTGACCGGCGCGGTGCTCGGCCTCGGCCTGAGCGCCAGTCTCGGGCTGCAGCGCAATTCCATCGCGCAGCAGGACGTGCGCGCGGCCGCCGTCACTTCTTCGATCGCCGGCAGCGCCCTGCCCGAGAGCCCGTTCGTGGGCGTCGTGGACAAGGCACTGCCCGCCGTCGTGTTCATCGACGTGAAGAAGAAGCTGGGCTCCGGCGGGGACGACGCGCCCGACGACATGTTCCATCGTCTGTTCGGCCAGGATGCCCCGCGCCGCCAGCAGCGCGGCGAGTCGTCCGGCTCGGGCTTCATCATCGACTCCAAGGGCAACATCCTCACCAACAACCACGTCGTGAACAACGCCGACGAGATCACGGTGACGCTGAACGACCACCGCGAGTTCAAGGCGAAGGTCGTGGGCACCGACCCGCAGACCGACGTGGCGGTGATCAAGATCGAGGGCGCGAACCTGCCGTCCATGCCGCTCGGCGATTCGGACCGCATCCGCATCGGCGACTGGGCGATCGCGATCGGCAACCCGCTCGGCGAACTGCGCGGCTCCGTGACCGTGGGCATCATCAGCGCGCGCGGCCGCAGCAACCTGAACATCTTCGGAAGCAACGACCTTCGCTTCCAGGACTTCATCCAGACCGACGCGTCGATCAACTTCGGCAACTCGGGCGGCCCGCTGTGCAACATCCGCGGCGAGGCCATCGGCATCAACACCGCGATCAACACCAGCGGCCAGGGCATCGGCTTCGCGATCCCGATCAACCTGGCGCGGCACGTCGCCGACCAGCTGATCGCCACGGGTACCGTGCGCCGCGCCATGATGGGCGTGACGCTCGACCCGCTGACGCCCGAGCTGGCCGAGAGCTTCGGCATCGCCGGCACCGAGGGCGTGCTGATCCGCGACGTGCTGCCGGGCTCGCCGGCCGAAAAGGCGGGCGCGCAGCGCGGTGACGTGATCGTGGAATTCGACGGCCAGGCGTTCAACGACGTGCAGAAGCTCCGCCTGCGGGTGGCCGATACCGCGGTCGGGCGCCGCGTGCCCATGACCGTCCTGCGGGACGGCAAGCGCGTGCCGCTCACGATCACGCTGATCGAGCGCGACGAGAACGTGCTCGCCGGCAACAACAACGGTCCGCGGACGATGGGTGGCCAGGCGGCGCCGATCGATCGCGAGGCGCTCGCGGGCCTCACGGTGCGTGAGCTGACGGCCGAGGAGCGCGCCAAGCTCGGCGTCTCGGGCGGCGTGCTGGTGTCCGAGGTCGAGGACGGCAGCCTCGCGGACGAGAAGGGCATCCAGGCGAACGACCTGATCGAGCAGGTCGGTCGCACGCCGGTGAAGAGCACGGCCGACTTCTTCCGACTCATGGGCGAAGCGAAGCGCGCCGGGCGACCGGTGGCGCTGTTCGTGTCCCGCGACGGGAACGGGCAGTACGTGACGCTCCGATTCAAGTAGGCCGCACCGCGGCGTGAAGTGAACGGGCGGGAGGCGGAGTGATCGACCGCCTCCCGTTCGGCCAAGGAGGGTAGGGGCACCGCATGAGAATCCTTCGAGGCATCGGGATCGCCCTGGCGATCGTCGCCGGCGCCTGCGCCACGGCGCGGGCCGACGGCCCGCCCGTGCCGACGCTGACGTCCATGCGCACGTGGGCGAGCCCCACGGGCACGCGCGTGGTGTTCGACTTCTCCGTGCCCGTCACGCTGGTCGCACCCGACACCGGCTCGGCCCGACAGCTCACGATCGCCGTCCCGCATCCCGGAATCGTGCGAGGCGGCACGGTGCCGCCCGGCTTCGCGGTGCGCGACAGCGCGATCGACTCCGTGCGCGCGGTCATCGACGCGAACGGCGCCCGGCTGCTGTTGTACATGGGACCGCAGACGCGCTTCCACGTGTTCTCGCTGGCACCCACCGACGACAAGCCGTTCCGCATCGTGGTGGACGTGACGCTGGCCTCGGCCGCGGCCGCCGAGGAGCGCCGGCTCGCGAACCTCGCCAACACGAAGCGCCGCGATCGCGTGCGGCTGGTGACGATCGACGCCGGGCACGGCGGCGAGGACACCGGCGCGCGCGGCCCCGGCAACGTCTTCGAGAAGAACGTCACGCTGGGCATCGCGCGCGCCCTGGCCGACGAACTGAACAAGCTGCCCGGCGTGCGCGCCATGCTCACGCGCGACGACGACTTCTTCATTCCGCTGCGCGAGCGCTACCGCATCGCCGAGAAGGTGCGTGCCGACCTGTTCATCAGCATCCACTGCAATTCCAGCAAGCGCCGGGGCTCGGGCAGCGGCACGGAGGTGTACTTCCTGTCGTTGAAGGGCGCGAGCGACCAGGCCGACGCCGACCTGGCCGACATCGAGAACGCCGCCGACCTCGTGGGGGGCGTGCCCGAGCAGGCCGAGGACGACGTGGTGGGTGTGCTCTATTCCATGAAGCGCAACACCGCGCTCCAGCGCAGCCAGCTGCTCGCCGAGACGCTGCTCGACCATGTGGCCGAGGACCGGCGCATCGAGTCGCGCGGCATCAAGCAGGCCGGGTTCGCGGTGCTCAAGTCGGTGGAGTTCCCGTCGGTGCTCGTGGAGACCGCGTTCATCAACAACCCGCGCGAAGTGCTGCTGCTGAAGAACCCCGACTTCCAGAAGGGCATGGCGAAGCAGCTCGCCACGGGCGTGCGCACGTACTTCGAACGCGCGGGCGCGCCGCTGGCGCCGGACTCGACGCGCGCCACCGCCGCGGGCGGCAGCGGCGCCGGCCAGTAGCGCCGCATCCGAACGATCGAGCCCGCCGCGGGGATCACTCCCGCGGCGGGCTCGCGTGTTCCGGCG
>JBGAOB010000123.1:0-12645 GCA_044222045.1 Candidatus Eiseniibacteriota bacterium | reverse complement strand
AAGGGCCGCCGGCTCGACTCGGCGATGCTGTACCCGAAGGGCATCAAGGCGAAGCGCCTGCTCGTGGTGGGGCTGGGACGCCGCGGCGACGCGACCGAGCACGCGCTGCTGCTGGCGGCCGCGCATGCCACGCGGCGCGCGCGCGACCTGGGCGCGGGCACGGTGGCGCTCGCGCTGCACGGCGCCGAGGGCGTGGAGGCCGCCGCGGCCGCGGCCGCCGTGGCGCAGGGCGCGATACTCGGGCACTACCGCCACACGGCGTATCGCACGCAGGCGCCGTCGCCCGCGCTGACGCGCGTGGAATTGCTCGAGCCCGGCGCGCCGGCCGCGCGTCGGCTGGCCGAGCCCGTGGAGCGCGGCGCGCTGATCGGCGAGTCGGTGTGCCTGGCGCGCGATCTCGCGAACACGCCCGGCATCGACCTCGTGCCCGAGCAGCTCGCCGAGCGTGCGCGCGACGTGGCGCGCGACGCGGGCGCCAGGTTCACCGCGTACGACGTGGAGGCGATGGAGCGACTCGGCATGGGCGCCGTGCTCGCGGTGGGGCGCGGCAGCCCGCACGAGCCGCGCTTCCTGGTGCTGGACCGCCCCGCGAGCGGCGCGAAGCGCGGCGCCAAGGCGCCCACGATCGTGCTGATCGGCAAGGGTGTCACGTTCGACACCGGCGGCATCTCGCTGAAGCCGCGCGAGGGCATGAGCAAGATGAAGTACGACATGGCCGGCGCCGCCGCGGTGCTGGGGCTGTTCCACGCGCTGCCCGCGATCGAGCCGCACGCGCGCGTGATCGGCCTGATCCCGAGCGCCGAGAACGCCGTGGGCAGCCGCGCGATGAAGCCCGGCGACGTGATCCGCGCGCTGGACGGCACCACCATCGAGGTGACGAACACCGACGCCGAGGGCCGGCTGCTGCTGGCCGACGCGCTCGGCTTCGCGAAGCGCTACACGCCCGACGCGGTGGTGGACCTGGCCACGCTCACCGGCGCGATCTCGATCGCGCTCGGGCGCCACTCGGCCGGCCTGTTCTGCGACGACGACAGGCTGGCCGCGGAGCTCGCCGCCGCCGGCGCCGCGGTGGCCGAGCCGCTGTGGCGCATGCCGATGGGCGACGAGTACCTGGCCGAGATGAAGAGCGACACCGCCGACCTCGTGAACTCGAACGAGAAGCGCGAGGGCGCCGCCAGCACCGCGGCGGCGTTCCTGAAGCACTTCGCGCGCGGCCTGCGGTGGGCGCATCTCGACATCGCGAGCACCGGCTGGACCTACGTCGAACGCGCCCACGAATCGCGCGGCGCGAACGGCTACGGCGTGCGCCTGCTGGCCGAGTGGCTCACGAAGACCGTGCGACGGGGATAGTGCTTCGCGCGGGCGATGAGCCCGCCGGGTCGGGAGGCCGGTGCGGGCCGCTCCGAGCGCTGCCGGGAGGCAGGGATGCCGGAGGCAGCCGCGAGGCGCAGGAAAGAGGCGGGCAGGATGCCGGCCTTTCGACCGGGGCCCGCAGCGGCCCCCCGACCCGGCGGCACGTCCCGGAGCGGAGCGCGCTCGCCCTACCGCGGGCGGCGGCGCGACGCCGGCGGGAGCTTGGGCGCTTCGCGCACCACGCGCAGCTTGCTGTCGGGTTGTTCCAGCTGGAGCAGCCGCCCCTCGGGCGAGAGCCACATCCGGAACTTCATGTTGTCGTCGCCCAGCTCGTAGTGCTGCGTGACCACGCGCTTGCCGCCCCATCGCAGCGTGTCGGCCGGCAGGCGGCGGATCGTCGCCTGGATCACCGTGGGCGGCGTGCTGAACGCCACCATCGACAGCGGTCGCGAGTCGAATGCCTGCCGGTAGACGTTGCGCCCCACCACGTCGATCAACGTCCAGAGCTGCGGATCGAGCACGAACAGGCGTCCCGGCGGCCGCACCAGCCGGTCGGCCCCGCCGCCTGCAGGGGTCTCCATGAACACGGTGATCGCCGTGTCCCCCGGCACGATGCCGCGCTTGGTGGTGTCGGGCCCGAAGCCCTGGGCCGAGTTGTAGGTCAGCAGGTCGAAGTCGGCGGCGTTGGCGATCAGCGTCATGTCCTTGGTGAACTCGACCGCCGTTCCGTCGGCGCGCTTCATCTTGCGCGTGGTCGCGGCGAAGACGACCATGGAGTCGGTGTACTGCGCGTACTCGAAGTCCTCGTGGGCCACCGGCACGCCGTTCTCGTAGACGATGAAACGGCCGCGATCCACGGGTGTCGGGCCGTCGGCGAGGACCATGTTGAAGCAGGCGAGGCCGAACACCACGGCCAGCAGGGCAACCACGCGTCGAGAGATCATTCGAAAATCGTAACACCCCGGGAGGGAGCCCCATGCGCATCACTTTGCAAACTCTGACCCCCGCTGCGGCGATCCTGCTGTTGCTCGCCGGCTGCGGCGCGAAGACCGAAGTCCCGACGCCCTCCGCCAAGGATCAGGCCCCGCCGGTGGAGGCGCCGGTGGCGGACGGCGGCAGCCCGTTCGGTGGCGCGGCGAACGATCTCAAGCGCGAGGCCGAGGCGAAGCTGCCGGCCCAGATCACGCCCGAAGCGGCGAAGGAGTTCCTCGCGAAGCACTCCGAAACGCTGCTGCTGGACATCCGCGAAGCCGGCGAGGCGAGCGGCGAACTCGGGCGCATGAACGGCGCGAAGGAGATCCCGCTGAGCGAGGTGCCCCAGCGCGCCGGCGAGATCCGCGAGTGGGTGAGCAAGCCGGTGATCCTGGTCAGCCGCGACGGCATGGCCAGCGACATGGCCGCCGACATGCTGCGCAAGGCGGGTTACTCGAACGTCGCCGTGCTCACGGGCGGCCTCGAGGCCTGGCGGAAGGCCGGCTACTGACGCACCGAGCGCGACGCCCGCGGGTGAAGCGCGCCCGCGGGCGTCACGCGAACGGCCGAAGCGCCACGCCGTCGCAGTCGGCGCAGTCGCCGGCGGCGCGCGTGTACTGAGCGAGGCATCGCGGGCACCACGCCGCGTGGCCGGGGCCGCGCGGCGGTGGCGCCAGCAGGTCACCCACCTCGCCGCACTCGCGCGCGGTCCACTCGGCGAGATGGCGCTGCCAGCGCACGCGGTGCGCGGCGCCGACTGGGCAGCACGCTTCACGTTCGCTCGCGAGCGGAAAGCTCAGCCGTCGCAGCTCGGCGATCGCCTCGTCGCGCGCGTCGCCCGGGGCGCCGGCGGCCTTCGCGACGGCGAGCGCGTGGAACGGCGCGAGCAGGTCGCGCGTGGCGAGGTCGGCGGCACGTGCGGCGGCGGGCGGCGCCAGCAGCAGGTGCGCGAAACGCTCCACGGATCGTGAGCGCCCTTCCGGGGCGAGGCGCCGCCGCGCGGCCTGCGTGCGCGCCGCCGCCACACCCGACAGCGTGTACGTGGCGAGCAGCCCCACGCCCGCGGCCAGCCAGCCGCCCAGCGCCAGCAACATCGGGGTGGCGACGAACAGCGTGACGCCCACCGTGGCGCCCGACGCCCCCACCGCGCGCAGCACCACGCGCTCGCGGCGCACCTGGCGCCGCGCCGCGTGCACGTCGAGCAGCGCGCGCCACTCGGCGTCCACCAGTGCTTCGCGCCGTTCGGGCGCGGCGTCGCGCACCTCGGCGAGCCACGCCGCCACGTGCCGCGCGCGCGACTCGGAGCCGGTGCGCATCACCACGCGCTCGCCCGCGCGCACCGCGGCGCCGTCGGCGCGCAACTCGCGCAGCGCCCCCCACGGCACGGGCGCGCCGCGCTCGCTGCCTTCGCCGCACGCGCACACGCCGTCGACACCCACCGGCGGCACGCGGGCCTCGCACGCGGTGAGCCCGTGCGCGCCGGGCCACGGCGAGCCCACGTGCAGGTCGCGGTCGATCGCCGGCAACGCGAACGCGGGCCGCGACGCGCGCCACGACCCGTCGTCGCGGGCGCCGAACACGCGCGCCGCGCGCGGGGCCGCATGCACGCACTCCGAGGCGTAGATGGCCGTGACGACGGCCGCAATCGCCCCGGCTTCGTTCAAGTGATGCTGCCGCTGCCGGAGCCGCCGTCGTCGGGAGTCCGGGGCGGCGCCGGCGTCGTCGAGGACGCCTCGATGCGCGAGGGATCGGGAACCGTTTCCACGTTGCCGCCGCCGAACAGGCGGCGAATCCAACCGAACGCACCGCGAAGCAGCGCGAACAGCCCCGCGATCACCACCACGAACGCCTTCTTGAGCGCGAGCACGATCAGCAGCAGGAACTTGCCGAGCTTGGCGAACAGGCCGGTCTTGAGCGCCACCGCGCCGGCGCCACCGGCCACGAGCGCGGCGAGCCCGTACTCGGCGACCTTGTCGCCCTTCACGAAGTCGGCGTAGCGATTGCCCTCGTGGAATCGGAAACCGGCGATCAGCGAGTCGAAGCGCGGCACCGTGACGTCGTACACCTCGGGTTGGAGCACCAGGTCCACGTCCATCGTGCCGCGTCGGCCGAGGATGCGGATGGAGTGGTTCACCGACTCCTCGCCGTCCTGGTTGCCGATCAGCAGGCCCCAGGTGAGGTTGTGCGTCGTCGAGTCGTAGTAGGGCGGACGCGCCCAGCCCACCACGTGCAGCTCGTTCCAGCCGTGCTTGCGCCGTTCCTCGTTGCCGGCGGCGACGCTTTCCTTGAGGCCCTTCAGTAGCGCGTTCGCGTCGATCCTGTCCTTGTCGTCGTCCTTCACGTAGCCGATGTCGGAGTAGTCGAAGTACGCGAGCCACGAGTTGGCCTCGTCGTCGCCGACCGGTGCCACCACGCCCACCTCGCTGCCGCTGGCGATGTTGTGGGTGAGCGCGAGGATCTTCTGGGCGCCCTTCTTGTCGGTGAACAGGTAGCCCGCCGGCACGTGGATCTCGGCGATGTTCTGGAGGTTCCCCGTGGTGGGGCCTTCCTTCCAGTCGATCTGCACCTGCGTGGAATCGTCCGCGCGCGCGGTGCAGACGAGTGCCAGCAACAACGCGGTGACGAGCACGAACGGTCGCGGCCGAACCGATCGCATGCGGCCTCCCTGCAGAACGAGTGAGCGGCAAGGGGAACGGCGCGCAGTGTCGCGCCGGCCGGCCGGCGCCGCAACGCCGAAACCGCTCAGGCGCGCACGAGCCTCGCCACGCACTCGATGTGCGGCGTGTGCGGGAACATGTCGAACGGCGTGACCTCGGCCAGCGACCAGCCCGCGGCGGCGAAGTCCTTGAGGTCGCGCGCCAGCGTGGCGGGATTGCACGACACGTACACGATGCGCTTCGGGTTCAGCTCTCCGACGCGCGCCACCACGCGCGGGTGCAGCCCCGCGCGCGGCGGGTCCACCACCACCACGTCGGGCTTCGGCGCGTCGGGCCGTTCGCCGCGCGCCCACTCGCGCAGCACCGCGCGCGACTCGCCGCACACGAAGCGCGCGTTGCCGAGCGCGTTGCGCCCGGCGTTGCGCTCGGCGCGGCGGATCGAGTCGGCCACGCTCTCCACGCCGATCGACTGGCGCGCGGCGCGCGCGAACAGCAGCGTCAGCGTGCCGGCGCCGCAGTAGAGGTCGAGCACCGTTTCGTCGCCGCCGAGCTGGGCGGCCTCGATCGCCGCGGCGTACAGCCGCTCGGCCTGCGCGCTGTTGGTCTGCAGGAACGCGTTCGCCACCACCTCGAACTCGAGGCCGAGCAGCCTCTCCACGATCACGCCGTCGCCGACGATGGCGCGCTCTTCCTCGGCGAACGCCACGTTCGCGCGCTGGCGGTTGAGGCCCAGCGTGACCGTGGTGATGTCGCTCGACAGCGCCGCCACGCCGCGCGCCCACTCGCCCAGGTCGGGGATCTCGTTGGACGCCGCCAGCAGGTGTACGCCGCACTGCCGCGTGTGCGGCAGGTGGCGCACGGTGAGGAAGCGCACCACGCCTTCGTGCCGCGCCGGGTGGTACGCGCGCCAGCCGTGCTCGGCCGCGAAGCGCTGCGTGTACCGCACGATGCGCACCGTCAGTTCGGACGGCAGCACGCACTCGCGCAGCTCGAACACGCGATCGAACGATCCCCGCACGTGCATGCCGAGCACCGGTCGGCCGTCGGGCTCGGGCGCGAAGCTGAACTCCATCTTGTTGCGGTAGTGCCACGGATCGGGCGCCGCCACGATGGGCCGCACCGGCGGCTCGGCGATGCCCGCCAGGTGCTGCAGCGCCTCGGCGACCTGTCGTTGCTTGAGCGCCAGCTGCGCCTCGTACGGCAGCTCCTGCATGCGACACCCGCCGCAGTGGCCCGTGTGCGGGCAGCGCGGCTCCAGCCGACCCGGGGCCGGCTCCACCACGCGCTCCATCCGCGCTTCCGCGAAGGTCTTCTTGACCCGCGTGAGCCGGGCCTCCACCCGGTCGCCCGGCAGGCCGCGGTCCACGAACACCACGCGGCCGTCCACGCGGGCGAGCGCCTTGCCGCCCAGCGCGATGTCTTCGATCGCCAGCGTTGACAGGTCTCTGACTTTCATGGCGTTCGCGGGGGTGTCCGGGGGCGCCCGGAGGAGGGTCGGAAGGAATCTGGAACCATTCGGGGCATTGGACTGTCTATCTCATGCGAGTCGTCCGATCCCCGCCCAGGATCCCGACGCTAACACAGGGGGAATCATGCGCAGAACGATGCGACGCATGGCCGGCATGGTGCTGGCCGCGGCGCTGCTCGCCACCATCAGTGTCGCCGCCCAGGCCCGTCCGTGGCTGGGGGTGGTGACGCAGTCGGTGGATGGCGATCTGCGGGAGAGCCTGGACCTTCGCGACGAAGGCGTGCTGGTGAACCGCGTGGTGCCCGACAGTCCCGCCGACCGAGCCGGCATCCGCAAGGGTGACGTGATCGTGCGCTTCGACGGGCGCGACGTGTCGTCGCCTTCGGAGCTGGTGGACCTGGTCGGCGACCAGCGAGCCGGCGAGTCCGTGAGCCTCGTGGTGTGGCGCGACGGCGCGCGGCGCGAGCTGACGGCGCGACTGGCCGAGCGCGAAGATGCCGAGATGAACGCGCCCGAAGCGCCGGACGCACCCGACGCGCCGCGTGCGCCGCGTGCGCCGGACGCGCCCGACGTGCGGATCAAGGCGTACCGCAACGGCAAGCCCGTTCCCGAGGCCGAAGCGCGCCGGATGCTGGAAGGGTTCGGCGACTTGGACCACTTCCGCGTGCACGTGGACGGCGACGACGACGATTCGTCGGACGACTCCGGCGACGACGGCAAGCGTATCGAGCGCCGCATCCAGATCAACGGCCTCGACGGGCTGCAGGGGCTCGAGGGCCTGCGCGGCCTCGACCACTTGCCCGGCGTGATGGCCACCGTGAGCAAGGGCCGCCTCGGCGTGCGCGTGGAGGAGCTGTCGCCCGACATGGCGTCGGCGCTGGGTTCCAGCGGCACGCGTGGCGCGCTGGTGCTGGAAGTGATCAAGGACACGCCCGCCGAGCGCGCGGGCATCAAGGCCGGTGACGTGATCGTGGAGCTGGACGGCAAGCCGGTGTACGACACCGACGACATCCGCGGCGCGCTGCCGAAGGATGCCGGGCGCGTGAACGTGTCGCTGGTGCGTCGCGGGCTCCGCCGAACCGTGGAAGCTTCCGTGGACGCCGCTCCGCGCACGATGACATGGCGACAGAGCGGACCGATGGGACTGGGCCGAACGGGGGACGATCGGATCAAGGTGTTCCGCCGCTCCACGCCGGGAGCGCAGCGGGACCAGGCCGACGTGCGTGACGAGCTGCGTCAGCTGCGAGAGCAACTGCGCGATCTGCGCGAACAGTTGGAGGAGATGAAGCGTTAGCCGTTTCGAGCCAAGCGAGACGGCGGCACCTCACTCGAAAGGTGTCGCCGCCGCATCCGGGGGCGTCGTCCGAACCGCCACACCGCAAGGTGCCAGCATGGGGCGAAGTTCAGGCGGGGAGGTGCAGCGCGGCGCTCCCGATGATGCGGCGGTGACCGCACAAGGCCCGGCCAGGCATAGGTGGCCGGGCCTTCGTGCGCTTGCCCGGCCGCGTGGCGCCGCCTAGTGTGCGCGGTCCATGTTCGAGCCCACGTACTGCCCCCGCTGTGCCACGCGCCTGGAGCCGCGCCCCGAGCACGGCATCGTTCGGCCCACGTGCCCCGCGTGCGGCTACATCTGGTACCGCAACCCCGTGCCCGCCGCCGGAGTGCTGCTGGTGGAGAAGGGAGACGTGCTGCTGGTGAAGCGCAAGTACGAGCCGCGCGCCGGCGCGTGGTGCATTCCCGCCGGCTTCATGGAGGCGGGCGAGTCGCCCGAGCAGAGCGCCGTGCGCGAGCTGCGCGAGGAGACCGGGCTCGAGTGCCGGCTCACCGGGTTGTTCGGCGTGTACGCCGGCTTCGACGACCCGCGCGTGCGCGCCGTGCTGATCCTGTACACGGCCGAGCGCACCGGTGGCGAGCTGGTGGCCGGTGACGACGCGATCGACGTGGGCTGGTTCCCGCTGAGCGACCCGCCCGACGACATCGCCTTTGCCGCGCACCGCCAGGCGCTGGTGGAGCTGCGGGCGGAGGTGGGGGAGTAGGGCCGTACGTCCCGCTTCTTCGGAGGCGCGACAAGCGACGCCCGCTCGCGGGCGCCTGCTGCGTGATGCCGTGGATCCGAGTTGGGCAGGCTCAGCCTTCGCGCGGAGCGTGCTCGGGCCAGCCCTCGGGTGCATCGAGCACGCGCAGCTGCCGCCCGGACGCAGCGTGGTAGCGGAAGGCGAGCGGCTCCGGCACATCCTCGAGCGTGAGCCACGCCGCGCCCAGCGCGTCTCGGAACGATGCTTCGCTGGCCGCGAGGGCTTCCGCGCGCTCGATGAAGCGCTCCGGGTGCTCGCGGATCAGGTCTTCCAGGTGCCCGGCGCCACAGATCACGAGCTCATCCAGCGACTGCGCGGCCCGCGTGATCGCGACGACGGCTCGCCAGGCGTCGTCGGGGGAGTCTCGGACCAGGTCCGCCACCGCATCGAACGTCCACAACTTCGATCGGTACTGGAACCAGGCGGCGATCTCCTCCTCGTCCTGCTGATCCAACCGGTGGAACTCCGCTGGAGGCAGGTCGGAGTTGCACAGAGTCGTGCCAGCGGCCGCGGCCTGAAACCGAGCCCAGAGTTCGGCGGGAGTCGAGTACTGCAGTCGCCGCACGTTCCAGATGACGCGACGCACCGCTACGGACCGTCGTGCGGCGGATTCGATCTCCTCGATGACGTCCCCGCCGAATTCCCGGAAGACATCCAGCAACGGGCCGTCCACATCGTCCGTGTCAAAACCGAACGCGGGGCCACGTTCGATCACCTCCAAGGCAAAGCGGACTCGTGATCGTGGGTCGTTGTGAGCGGATCGCTCCGGGTCGGGCAACAGTCCGCGCACTCGAACACGATCGAGCCACATCGGCGCCAGTTGCTCGGGCTCGGAGCAGCGAGGCCCGTACTCCGCCTCGACGAAGACCTCGGGCCCCAGAAGGCGGTCGAGGCACTTCGACTTCGCGAGCAGCGACGCGGCACGGTCATGAAAGGCCGCGAAGTCGTGGTTCAACAGCACCGAAACGTGCCATGCGACGAACTCCATGACTTCCGCGTCGTTCGGCGCACGCGCGACCAGTTCCAGCAGAACCTCCCAGACGCGCTCCGGCGCGTCGCGAATCCAGCGCTGCAGGCGAAACACCGGGGGTTCCGCGCCCCCATCCGTGGTGCGCTCCCTCGTCCAGCGGAGGAGCTCTTCGGTCATGTTCTCAACGGCTGGTTCGTTCATTCGGCCGGGCCCCTGTCGAACTCGCGTCGAACACGCTCATGTGGAGAGGCGGGGTGAACCTCCAGAAACGCGGGGATGCTCCTGCCGTCCCGCTCAGCCGGCCAGGTCGCGAAGTGCGGCCTCGTAGCGACGCATGAACTTGGCGGCCACCTTCATGGTGTGCGCGAACTCCGGGTCGTCGCGCGTGAGCCGAAACCCGTCCGGGGCTTCGGTGAGGTCGAGATGGTCTCCCGCTCGGACGCCAAGCGCCTGCGCGGCCCGCGCCGGAAGGGTGATGGCCAGCGATCTGCCGACCTTGCGAACCGCGAGCTTGATCATGGTCACCTCCGTCTCGACGGGGATTCCTCGCCCGAGTCCGTATGGAGCTCATCGTCCGTACGCACCAGCCTGCACGTGTCGTCTGGCACGACGAGTCGATCTCGTTCCGTTCCGTCGATGCCCCAGCCGTCCCCCAGCCAGGGCACTTCGCAGACGACGCTGCTCTGGTCGATTCTGTGGAGCAGGATCCTGCCTCTCGCGTCGCCCTTCCGGGGGAGTGCGAAGGTCGTCTCGTGGCCGGCAGGAATAGGCCCGAGAGAGCGGCGCTCGTCACCATCCTCCAGCACCCCATCCGCGACATCCAATGTGCCTTCGTTTCGAATCGTGAGTAGGTAGGACTTGTGCGAGGTCAACTGCGGCCAGATCCAGAGCGCGATCCCGCAGAACCCGATCGCGGCCAGGATCGATGTCCCGAGCCTCCACGGTCCACCTCGCCTCCTCGCCCAGAGGATCAGCACCAGGGCAGGCAGCACCCACCACATCGCGTAGATCGCACCAAAGAACAGCATCGTCAAGACGCCGCCGTAGACATGAGAGGCGAGGAGGGCCGGTGCTTCACCGACGCTCTCCAGCCCCAAGCCGACACCGATCGCAACGAATGTCGCAGCAACGATTGACACGGCCGACACGACGATGTGCCTTCTCGCCGAGCGGCTGTCGTCGTACCAGGTGAGCGAGGACGCGAACGCGCCGAGAAAACAGCCGGCGAGGGGCGAGACAGTCTCCAGGACAAACGGCACGAGCCTGCCCATCGCCAGGAAGGCGCCACTCCCGATCAGGGCAACCACCAGTGCCGATTGCGATCGACTGCTGAAGAGCGCCCGCCGTTCGGCCCTGGTACCCGGATTCATACTCACGCGAAGCCCCGTGGAGGTGGGGCTCGATTGTCCTGCCGACCGACGTCGGGGGCAATGGCCGTCTGGCCATCCCCCTCTCGGTCGCCGCCACGCGGCGCCCCTCACCTCACAGCGACGCGGAGTACTGCAGCGTGGCCATGCGTTCGTCGAAGTCGCCGAGGTCGTTCGCGCCGGTGCGGTAGCGGCGCGTGGTGGCGCGGAACACGAGGCTCTGGCGGTCGTTCACCACCCAGCGCGCGTCGATGTTCGGCGTCAGCTCGCGATCGAGCGTGGTGCCGAGCACGTGCGTCTGCGTCACCTGCAGCTGCAGGTTCGCTTGCGCGCGGCCGCCCAGCAGCGTCAGCGCGACGCCGGGGCCCCACGAGCCAAGTTCCGTCGCCTGGTCGGCGACCTTCGAACGCACGTAGTTGCCCGATGCGGTCAGGAACAGGGTGTTCGACACGGCGCCCTGCCAGCCCACGGACACGGTGGTGGTGCGCGATCCGGCGAAGCCGAGTTCGCCGTCGCCCGAGAACTGCACGGCCTGCAGCGCGAACGTCGTGTTGAAGTTCTGCACGGAGTGGCCCCAGTTCCACGCGAGCCGCGGCGACATCGAGAACGACGCGGTCAGGTCCTTGAGTTCCTGCCGCAGCTCGGTGGCGGGCGAGTGGCTCGCGAGCACGCCGAGGTCGAAGTCCGAGCCGAGCGTGGCGTTGGGCTGCCAGCCGGCCTGCACGCCGAGCGAGCGCCGGCGCGTCTCGCCGCCGAGCGTGCCGCTGATGTCGTCGCGCCGCAGTCCGACGGCGCCGCCCAGGCGCAGCCGCCCTTCCTGCAGCACGCGCCGGCCGTTCAGCCGCCCCTCGATGCGGTCGGGTGCGAGTTCGGAGTTGCCGAAGCTCTGGAATCCGCCGCCGGTGTAGTCGACGGCGAAGCCGACCTCGCCGCGCGGCGAACGCCGCTCGATCCGCGTGCCCAGCGCCAGCCCCGACACGGTGGGGGCGTCGGCCGCGACGTTGCGGTCGAACCGCGACAGCGCGGCGTCCACGTGCACGGTGGTGCCGCTGTCGAGCACGGCCTTGCGCGCACGCGCTTCGAACACGGTGTTCGCGGCGGGCGTCACGCGCAGCAGCGAGTCCGTCGGCAGCGAGCCGCGGTCGTCGAGCGCTCGCATCACCACGAACTCGACGGCATCGCCGAGCGGCTTGCCGAGGCCGACGCGACCGGCCACGACGTTGCGCTCGAACTGCGGCTCGACGGCGTGGATCGTGTCGCGGCGGATGGACTGCCGCATGCGGCCGGCCACGCCGCCCACGTACCAGCCGTCGCGCACGATGTCGGCGCCGCCGCCCAGCACGCCGGCGTCGGCCAGCGAGAAGCGCGAGTAGCCGGGCCGCACGTTGCCGGCGTGGAAGCCGCCCCAGCGCCACTCGGGATGCAGCGAAAGCTGGTTGATGGTCTGGCGGAACGACACCTGGTCTCCCGACACGAGCGCGCGCACGGGCACCTTCACGCGGTCGCCGAACATGCTCAGCGTGGCGCCCACCGTGAGCTGGCCGCTCTCGTCGGGCCGGCTCGGCAGGCCGGCGCCCTTGTGCTCGTACAGTTCGCCGGCCGCCACGCTGGTGCCGGCCACGCGGAACCAGCGCGTGGCGAGGCCCGCGCCTTCGGGCATGCCGGGGTCCACCTGGATCGGTCCGTAGGGCACGGTCGCCGGTGCCGCGCCCGCGACGGGTGCGGCTGCCGTCACGGCCCCGTGAGCCTCCGCGCCGTCACCGGGCGCGCTCGCGCTGTCGCC
>JBGAOB010000122.1:0-12866 GCA_044222045.1 Candidatus Eiseniibacteriota bacterium | reverse complement strand
GACACGGTCGGTGAACAGCACGAGCGTGGGCTCACGGTACTCGCGCCCCATCGCGCGGAACTGCTCGTGCCACACGTCCTCGGTCTCGGCGAGCACCACGGACACGAACTCGGACTGCTCGTCGGCGACGCCCGGGGCCTGCGGGGCGCTGGTCTGCGCCGGCACGCTCTGCTGGACCTGGTTCAGCAACTGCCGGGGGTCTGCCCCGAACAGGAGGGCCAGGATGATGACGATGATCGTTCCGCCGCCGCCCAGGACCAGCCCGCCGGGCCCCTGGCCCCGGCGATCCTCGACGTTGTCGCTGCGGCGCTCGTCTCTCCAACGCATGTGGGGGCTCTCGCTTTCGTGGATCGGGCGGGGGTGGGAAGGCCGGCGCAGTCTAGCCGACCGAGCGGACGCCCCGAAGGGCCTTGCCGGACCCGTTGGCGTCGAGTTAAGGTTCCTCAACACTGTTCAGCCTCGGCCACCTCAGGGGACCCATCGTGGACGTCTGGAAGCGATTCGGCGAGAAGGAAGTCACGCACTCCATGGCTCACTACCTCCAGGCCGTGGCGGCGCTCAAGCACCAGAAGGGCTTCGCGAAGGTCGGCGACATCGCCGATCGGCTCGGCGTGTCCAAGAGCGGCGTGACTTCGATGATGCGCGCGCTACAGGGGCGCGGTTACGTCGACCACGAGCGCTACGGCTGCGTGGAGCTGACCGAGAACGGCCGGCGCCTGGCCGAACGCACCGAATCGAACCGCCGCGTGCTCACCGTGTTCCTGTCCGAGATCCTCGCGGCCCCCGAGGACGTGGCGCAGGAGGACGCGTGCATGATCGAGCACCTCGTGAGCCCCGAGGTGATGATCGAGCTGCTGCGCTTCACTTCGTTCCTGCGGTCGAACCATCCCTCGTCGAAGGCGTTCCTCGAAGCGTTCCGGGCCAGCCCGGGCGCCTGCGCGCACCACGCGCCGGGTACGTGCGACCTGTGCGGGCCCTCGTCGTGCCTGCGCGACACGCTGCTGCACCAGATCGAAGACGACGGGCACCGCCCGTGAGCGAAGAGGCTCTTCCCGACACGTTCGCGACGCTCGATCAGCTCGCGCCCGGGCAGGCGGGGCGCGTGATTCGCATCCTCGCGCCAGACGCCGTCGCGCGCCGCCTGATGGAACTGGGACTCACACCCGGAACGCAGATCGAGGTCGTGCGACGCGCGCCGCTCGGCGACCCGATCGAACTCCGCCTGCGCGACACGCACCTGTCCATCCGCGAGACGGAGGCCTCGCAGGTCCATGTCGAGCTCGTTTGAAGGGCAGCGGCCCGGTCGGCCGCGCCTGCACGAAGTGCCGCGCGTCGAACCGGCGCAGGGCCGCGAGCCCGCACGGCGGCGCATCGCGATCCTCGGCAATCCGAACGCCGGGAAGTCGACGCTGTTCAACGCGCTGACCGGGCTCCGCGCGAAGGTCGCGAACTATCCCGGGGTCACGGTGGAAAAGAAGACGGGCTCCTGCACGCTGCCTTCGGGGCGCGTCGTGGAAATCACCGATCTCCCGGGCTCCTACAGCCTGCACCCCGGATCCCCCGACGAAGTCGTGGTGCGCGACGTCCTGCTGGGCGTGCAGTCGGACACGCCACCGCCCGACTTGATCGTGTTCGTGGTGGACGCGACCCACCTGGACCGCCACCTCTACCTCGCGCTGCAGGTGATCTCGATCGGGCGCCCGGTGATCCTCGCCCTCAACATGATGGACGCCGCCGAGTCGCAGGGGCTGCAGATCGACGAGCGGGCGCTCGAACGTCGGCTCGGCGTGCCGGTGATCGGCATCGCCGCGGCGAAGGGGCGAGGGCTCGGTCACCTGCGCCGACTCATGGACCGGGACGTCGAACCTTCGCTCGTGCACTTCCGCCGCTGGCCCGCGCACGTGCTGCGCGTCATCGAGAGCCTCGAGGCGCGGCTCCCGCGTCATCCGCTGCTTCCGGAGCGCGGGCGCGCCGACCTCGCGATGGCGCTGCTGCTGGACGACGGGGAGGACGACGCGCTCGCGCGAGCCACGCCGGTGGACGTGCTCGACGACCTCAAGATCCTGCGCCGGCGACTCGACCGCGTCGATCCCCAGTGGCGGTCCGACGAAGTCGAAGGGCTGTACGAGGTGATCGACGAGGTCACGCGCGCCGCCGTCGTCACGCGCGGTGAAGTGCGCGACCGCACGCGGGAGCGGATCGACCAGGTGCTCACGCACCGCGTGTGGGGCCCGGTCCTGTTCGTGGTGCTCATGGGCGCGGTGTTCCAGTCGGTGTTCGCCTGGGCCCAGCCCGCGATGGACCTGATCGACGGCGCCGTGGGCGCGTTCGGCCGGGGCCTCGAATCGGTGATGCCACCGGGCCCCCTCCGGTCGCTCGTCGTGGACGGCATCGTGGCCGGTGTCGGCACCACGATCACGTTCGTGCCGCAGATCGCGATCCTGTTCTTCTTCCTGGGCGTGCTCGAGGACACGGGTTACATGGCGCGCGCCGCGTTCATCATGGACCGACTCATGGCGCGCGTCGGCCTGTCGGGGCGCTCGTTCATCCCGCTGCTGTCGTCGTTCGCGTGCGCGATTCCCGGCATCATGGCCACGCGCACGATCGACAACCGTCGTGACCGCATCACCACGATGATGATCGCGCCCTTCATGTCGTGCAGCGCGCGCCTGCCCGTGTACGCGCTGCTGATCGGCGCGTTCGTGCCGAACCGCTGGGTCGGCTTCGTCACGCTGCCCGGGATCACGCTGTTCAGCATGTACTTCCTCGGCATTGTCGCGGCCATCGCGGTGGCCTGGGTGCTGAAGCGCTCCGTGCTCCGCGGCGGCCGGCCGCTGTACGTGATGGAACTGCCGCCCTATCGGATGCCGTCCTGGGGATCCATCTTCGTCACCGTGCGGGATCGGTCGCGGGTGTTCCTGCAGAAGGCGGGCACGGTGATCCTCGCGGTGTCCGTGGTGCTGTGGTTCCTCGCCACCTACCCGCGCGGCGGGCCCGAGGTGCAGGACGTGGCGAGCCGGCTCGAGGTCGCGCGCGCGGCCGGGAACACCACGCAGGTGGCGGCGCTCGAACACGAACTGGCGGGCACGTCGTTGCGCAACTCGTTCGCCGGTCGCGTGGGGCGCGCCATCGAACCGACGATCGCCCCGCTCGGGTTCGACTGGCGCATCGGCATCGGCCTCGTGACGTCGCTCGCGGCGCGCGAAGTGATGGTGTCGACCATGGCGACCGTGTTCAACCTGGGCGAGTCCGAGGACAACGTCATGTCGCTGCGCGAAGCCCTGCGCGCGGCGACCGACGAGCGCGGCCGCCGCGCCTACTCGCCGCTCGTGGGCGTCTCGCTGATGGTGTTCTTCGTCCTCGCGTGCCAGTGCATGTCCACCGTCGCGGTGGTGCGGAGGGAGACGAACTCGTGGCGGTGGCCGCTGTTCATGCTGGTCATGATGAACGCGCTCGCGTGGGGCGCTTCGTTCGTGGTCTACCAGGGCGGCCGCCTGCTGGGGTGGGGGTGAGCATGACGTTCGGGTTCCAGGATGCCGCGGCGCTCGCGCTGGCCGCACTCGCGCTCGGCTGGCTCGTGGTTCGCCGCCTGAAGCGCCGGCACGGGGGGCCGGCCTGCGAGGGATGCCCGGCGGCGACCGCGAAGCCCGAATCGACCGGAAGCGACTTCGTCCCGCTGGGTGATCTCGCCCCGCGCGCGCCGCGCACGCCTCGCGCGCCGCGTTGATCGCGCGCGCCTTCCGGCACTTCCGCCCTTCGGGGTCGTTCCGGCGCGACCGCCGACGGCCCGCTCAAGCCGTGCCCACGTCCGTCGAGACTGGGGAGAGCCATGCCACCGCCTCGGGCGGAGCTCTTCACCCACGTGGACGGACCCATGCTCACGCCGCGCGCACTCCACCGTTCGTCGCTGCCGCTCGCGCTTTGCGCCCTGTTCGGACTCGCCACCGTCGCGGCCCACGCCGCGGACCGGTTCTCGTCGACGAGGTTCCACGCGCGGCCCGACAGCACTTCGCACGTCACCGCGGGCGCCGACCTCGTTCCGACGGGGCGCACGTACCACAACGGCCTCACGCTGGTGTGCGTCGAATGCCACGGCCGCGACACGAAGCCCTCCGTCACGCGATTCGCGTCCACGGAACGGCGCTCCTCGCTCCGGTCGGAGGACGCGCTCGCCACATGCCTCGGCTGCCACGACGGCAAGCCCGGCATTCCCGACGTCGTCGGCGACGACGTGAACGGGCTCCGGGCCCGCTCCGCAGGCCACTTCGAGCCCCCGGGCCGCCGCAACCCGCATGGGCACGACCTCGCGTTCGGGCTCGGCGGGCAGGTCGGAACGTCCGACGTGTGCTCGCGCTGCCACTCCGGGAGCATGGCCACCGCGAGCGTGACGTGTGTGGACTGCCACGATCCGCACGGGAACGGCCGGCCACGTAACCTCCGGTTCGCGAGCGATCCCGCGGCCACGCCGCAGCTCGGACTGCTCGTGAGCCCGCTCGCGAGCGGGCTCGAGCGTTACGAATCGGACAACGTCGCGTTCGGCACGCTCGACTCGGACCAGCTCCGCGAGGCGTCCGCGGTGTGCGTGGACTGTCACCACGCGATGAGCGGCGCCATGCACGTGGATCCGAATCACGACGGGCGACACGAGAGGCACCCGGCGTACGACAGCGAACACGGAGCCACGAACGCCATCCGGCAGGGAGCGTCCAAGGGCACGAGCGATCCGGGGCACTGGGAGCGGGGGGCGGGCTCGGGCTTCGTCGGAGCGGAGCGCGTTCGCGTCGTGACCCGCGGCGCGGACACCTACGCGCGTGCGCGCGTCGTCAACGCCGCCACGAACGGTGTGTTCTGCCTGTCCTGTCACCGGGCGCACGGCTCCGACCAGCCCTTCGGCCTGGTGTGGACGGCCGCGCGCGGCAGCGGTCCCGCGGGCTGCGACCAGTGCCACGGCACCACCGAGGTCGCGAGCGCCGCGCTGCGCTGACCTCCCGAGCCGGGGCTCGCGCGATCGAGGGAGGCGAGGAGGCTCGACGTGCGGGCGGCTTGCGCGCCCGAGGGCCCCGAACTCCGACACCGCGGGCGGCGTCGCGCCAGCGCGGCGCGCCCGGCCGTGTGTTCGTGCTAGTGTCCGCCGGCGATTTCAGGGAGGAGCCGTGTCGACCGACCCGAACACCGAACGCTACGAGATGCGGCTGGCCGTCCAGGCTGACGACATCGACATGCTCGGGCACGTGAACAACGTCGTGTACCTGCGATGGGTGCAGGACATCGCGATCGCCCACTGGAACGCCGCGACGACGGACGCACAGCGCGCCGAGTTGATCTGGGTCGTGGTCCGGCACGAGATCGACTACAAGCATGCCGCGCGGCTCGGTGACGACGTCGTCGTGCGCACGTGGGTCGGGATCGCCACGCGGAACTCCTTCGAAAGACACACCGAGATCCATCGCGACGGTGGGCCCATGCTCGCCCGCGCCCGGACCCTCTGGGTGCCGCTCGACCCGTCCACCGGGAAGATCAAGCAACCCAGCGCGGCCGTTCGCGCCCGCTTCTCGATCCCTTCGAACGACTGAACCCGTGCCCCGCGGAGGCCGCCCATGCCGAACACGCCCGTCGACGTGAAAACGATTCCAGCCGTCTCCGTTCGCCGGCGCTCCCGGCGGCTCACCCTCGTCCTGCTGGCCGGGCTCGCCGCGTGTGTCGGCGGTTGCGTGGCGCTGCACGGCGGCTCGAGATCCGTCGCCGGGACGAGCGCCGGCGACGCGCAGTTCCTGGACGACGTCGAGCACCGCACGTTCACGTGGTTCTGGGAGCGCGCGAATCCCGAGAACGGCCTCGTGCCCGACCGCTGGCCGACGCCGTCGTTCTCGAGCGTGGCCGCCATCGGGTTCGGGCTCACCGCGTACGGCGTGGGAGCGGAGCACGGCTGGGTGACCCGCGAACAGGCGCGCGACCGCACGCGGACCACGCTTCGGTTCCTCTGGCAGGCGCCGTCGGGACCGGAGCCCCGCGGGCGCACCACGTATCGCGGCTTCTTCTACCACTTCCTCGACATGAAGACCGGCGAACGCTTCCAGACGGTGGAGTTGTCCACCATCGACACGGCGCTGCTGATGGGCGGCGTGCTGTTCGCGCAGTCCTACTTCGACCGCGACGATCCCGCGGAGCGCGAGATCCGAGCGCTCGCCGACTCGCTGTACCGCCGCGTGGAATGGCCCTTCTTCGACATCGATCAGCGCGGCTTCAGCATGAGCTGGCGGCCCGAAGACGGGCCGGGCTTCAACGCCACGCGCTGGACGGGGCTCGACGAGAGCTTGCTGCTGCACGTACTGGCGGTCGGCTCGCCCACGCACCCGGCCAGCCCGCAGGTCGTGCAGTGGTACCGCTCGAACTACGCCTGGTCGCGTTTCCAGGGGCAGGAGTATTTCGAGTTCGCGCCGTTGTTCGGCCACCAGTATTCGCAGATCTTCCTGGACCTGAAGGGTCTGCAGGACGATTCCACGTCCGCGCGCGGCATCGACTACTTCGAGAACTCCGCCCGCGCGACGCGCGCGAACCGGGCGTACGCGATGGCGAATCCCGGCGGCTGGAGGGGGTACAGCGGCGTTCTGTGGGGACTGAGCGCCTGCGACGGGCCCAAGGACACGACGATGACCGTGGACGGGCGCGAGCGCACGTTCATCTCGTACGCGGCACGCGGCGCATCGCTCACCGACACGCGGGACGACGGCACGCTCACGCCCACCGCACCGGGGGGCTCCGTGCCGTTCGCGCCGGACATCGCGATCCCTGCGCTGCGTGCCATGCGCGAGCGTTACCCGGACGAGCTGTACACGCGCTACGGCTTCCTCGACGCGTTCAATCCCACGTTCGACGTCGACGTGAAGCCGATGCTCGGACGCGTCGTGCGCGGCAAGGGCTGGTTCGACACCGACTACCTCGGCATCGACCAGGGCCCGATCCTGCTCATGATCGAGAACCACCGCGAGGGCGGGGTGCGCGAGCGTAGCCACCCCGCCCGACGAGACGTCAGGGCCTGCAGAGAATCACGCGATCGGTCGGGAACACCGGCGCCGCCTTCCTCGGCGTGCGGCGCGCCGGGTGACGGAACGACTCGATCTGCAGGTCGGCGTCCTGCCACTCGGTCTCGATCTCCCGGCCCTGCGCATCGAGGAACACCAGCTCGACCCGCCGGTTCTCGGCGTGCGCGAGCTTGCTCGTCCCCGTGCGCCGCGGCAGGTCCTCGCCCATCCCGATGCCGCTCAGGCGGTCGTCGGACACCTCCAGCTCGGCGAGCGTCGAGCGCACGGCGCAGACGCGGCAGTCCGAAAGCCCACGGTTGTACGCGTTCGTGCCGCGAACGTCCGTGTGCCCGACGACGCGCACCTTGACGGTCGGGTACTTCTTCAGGACTTCGGCCACCTGCTCGAGCACGCGGCGCGACTCGGGAGTCACGACGCACTCGTCGAACGCGAAGTGCACGTCGCGCGGCACCTTCAGCCGCAGCGGCGGCACGATCGTGGTGTCGGGGGGCGTCGAAATCGTGTCCCGCCTCACCGCGCAGCGCGCTTCGTCCTCGGCGGCCTCGCGAGCAAGGTCCTCGGCGTTGGCGAGGCGGGGGGTCGACACGCAGTCACCCTGGTCCCAGCCCTCGTTGCCCGCCCATGCGAGTTCCACTTCCAACCGCGCCAGCCGCTCGGCCGCGCACGGGAAGCCCTCGTGGCGCTTCATCGTCTCGAGGTCCGTCCACAGCTGGTCGCGGACGCGCGACGACCCCGGGAGCACGCGCGCCGGCGGCACCGTCTCGCGCGTGACCGGGGCGGCCCCGTTCGTCAGTTCGTCGACGAGCGACGTGCCCAGCGTGAACGCCGCCTCCGCGAAGCCGGTCTCGTCGTCGTCGGTGTACTCCGTGCGCGCTACCTCCAGCCAGCGTCGCGCCGCCGCGGTGCGCCACGGATCGCGTTCCGAGCTGCGCAGGCTGTCGAGCCGCGCCTGCCAGGCATCGATCGTCGACAGGTCGCCGGCGATGCGGGCGTCGGTCGTCCGCGCGTGCAGCGGCGTCAGCGCGTGGGCAAGCGGCATCGGCGCCGGTGCGGGCGAGGCCATCACGTCTCGCACGGCCGTCGGCCTCGTGCCGGTCGGGGTCGGCTCGTTCGCGCCGCGGCCGAACAGGCCCTCGTCGAACTTCAGCCCGAGGCGCACGTACGGGCCGCGATCGGTGCACTCGCCGCTCGCGAGCGTCTGGTCGCGGAAGCCGAACACGTTCCAGCCGCCGGCGAGCCGCAGGTTGCGAGCCACCGTCACCCCGAGTTCGGCCCCCAGGCCGTTCTGTCGCTGGTCGAAGTGATGCGTGGTCAGGCTGCGCCCGATCACGGACGCGTCGATGCGGTCGGTGAGGTCGAGCCGCGCGCGTGCGCCGAACAGCTGAGCGTCCGTCCGGATCGTGAGCCCGTTGCGCTCGTCGGAGTTCCATCGCGCGCCGGCCTGCCCGCTCAGCGTGAACGGCCGCCGCGGGCGCCAGTTGAGGTCGGAGATCACGCCGTGGCTGACGGTGCGGAACGGATCGTCGCCCGTGCCGAGCCGCTCGTAGCGGTGCTCGTAACGCGCGAGCGCGTTCCACGCGTTGCGCTCCGTCTGCCGCCACGCCACGCCGAACTGAGAGCGCGCGTCCACCCGCTCTTCGTCGGGCGTCCAGTACACGGTGCTCCGCGCCAGCGACGCCCAGTCGCGCGACAGCTTGCGCGCCACGCCCACGGTGCCGAGCCAGCGCTCGAGCTGGGACTGCGTGCGGAACTCGAGGCGCCCCGTGCCCTTCCACAGCGGATTCGCGGTGTACTCGATGCCGCCCGCCACGGAGGTGGCGTCGCCCGAACCTCCGCGCAACACCTCCACGTGCTCCACGAGTCCGTCCAGCCGCACGCCTGCGGTCGGCTGCCAGCGGTTGCGCAGGCCGAACGCCGCCTGCGCGTCGCGGCCGGAGAACGCATCGCGCGCGCGGTATTCGCTGAAGACGGTTGCGTCCCGCAGTTCGTCGCTCGACAGACCGATGATGGTGCTCGCCTGCTCCTGGCCGGCGTTCAGCGCGAACGGCCCGGCGAGGGAGTTCAGATTCTCGTGGCGAGCGTACAGGCGCGTGCGCGGGGCCAGCCGGACGTCGCCGCCCAGCGCCCAGCGGTCCACGGCGTCGCCGCGCGTGTCGGCCTCGTACTCGGCGAACACGCTGCTCGCGCGCCGCGCCGGCAGGTCGGCGGTGAGCCGGCCGCGCACGGTGGACACGTCGAACGGCGCCACCGGGACGGTCGCGGCCGTCGCCGGTTCACGCGTTTCCTCGGCCCAGCGGTAGGCCAGCTCCGCGCCCAGCGGACCGAAGCGGCGACCGACGCCGAACTCGGCGCCGTCGCGGCGGCCACGCGAGACGAGGTCCTCGGTGCGCAGCGCCCGGCCGAAGACCGACGAGGGTCCGAAGGCCAGGCGCGCGTCGGCGCCGTACTCCGCGCGTCCGGCGAGCACGCCCGAGGACGCGTTGCGGAAGCCGGGCTCGGTGCGCTGGGCGAACGCCCGCAGCGAGCCGAGCGAGCGCTGCAGCAGCGCTTCGCTGCGCCAGGCGTCGGCACGGCGCACGCCGTCGAAGAAGGTCCCACCGGAGTCGCTGTGGGCCGCTTCGCCGGTGAGCACGAGTCCGCGTGCCGCGGTCAGCCGGGCGTGCGCGCTCGACAGCGACGAGGAGGCAAGGGGATCCTCGTCGCGCGAAGCGGCCACGCCGAACGTGAGCGGACGCGCGGGAGTCAGGTCGAGACCGCCGCCGTACACGCCGTAGCCGTCGCCGGCCGCCTCGACCTCGTAGAGCACGCGCACCGACACCGGGTTCAGTTCGGCGTCGAGGCTCGGCACCGGGCGGCGGAACAGCAGCCGGCCCGTGAACGGTTCCAGCGTGTAGTCCACGAATCTGCTCTGCGGCTCGCGACGCAGGATGCGAGACGGCTGGTTGCGGTCGCGGACGATCCACTCGACCGTCTCCGTGCCCAGCACGCCGTCGGCGCGGGACAGCACGTAGGGGCCGGAAACGCCCTGGCCCGGCAGCTCGTCCACGACCTGGCGCTCGCGCGCTTGCGTGCCGAACGCCGAGAGCGTCGCGATGCCGGACTCGAGTCGCACCGCGCCGCCGTTCAGGCTGCGCGTGTAGGCGCCGAGCTGTTGCAGGTCGGACGCCGGCGTCACGAAGTCGCCGAACATCGCGTACGACGGGCCCCGATCGAGCCGGGCGTAGAGCCGGCTCGTGGAGCGGGCGTCGAACTCGCGGACCGAGGCGTCGCCGAAGACGTCGTAGCCCTCGAGCGGCCGGATGTCGCGGAAGCGGCGTGCCGTCGCGTCTCTCTCGCTGTCGTAGCGCAGCGTCAGCAGCATGTCTCCCGGCACGGCGCCCTTCGCGAACAGCGCTCCGCGCGCCGCGCCGGCGGTGCGGCCGTCGTCGCGGTCGAATGCCGCATCCCGCAGCGCGTCGTCGAATCGGTCACGACAGGCGGTGCACAGTTCGCTCGCGCGGCGGTTGCGCCACTCGAGACGGCCTTCGAGCACGCCGGTCATGAGCAGCGATCGGAGGGCGGGGACGAACGACACCTGCGTGCTGTCCTGTGAGTCGCCGTCGGTCATGCGGACGCGCGCCACGCCGGACGTCTGCGGCGCCCGCAACGCGACGACACGGTCGCCCGCCGCCAGCGTGACCTGCGTTCCGGGCGTGTTCGGATCCTCGTCCGCCACGAGCCAGCGGCCGAGCGTGCTTTCCAGCGTCACCGTGCGCGGCGGAGCGTCCGCCGGGCGCGACAGGCGCACCTGCAGCTCGGACACACCGTCGGCCGGCGCCATCCGCGACGACGGCACGAGGCTCGTGCCGCCCGGTGAGGGCGCGGGCTCGCCGGAGCCACGAGCGGCGAGACCTTCCACCATCGGGCCGTCGATCTCACCGACCGTACGGCGGAGCTTGACCTCGGCGAGCGCCGCGTCGGTGGGGCGCGTGCTGGCGAAGTCGGCACGGTGGAACTCGCCACGCGTGAGGTCGACGAAGCGACTGTACGGATCGAGTGCGTTGCGGACGTCCAGCGTGCGCAGCACGAGCCCCGGCGGCAACGTGGTCGGATCCACGCGCAGCACGTGCAGGCGCGGTCGCAGGTGATCCAGGGAGTACTTGCCCTCGGCGTCGGTTACGACCGACGTGCCGTCCTCGAGGAACAGCCGCACGCCGGGCACGCCGAGTTCCTCGGGGCCCTGGCGGCCGTTGCTGTCGCAGTCGCAGTCGACGAACACCTTGCCGGCGATGATGCCCTCGTCCGAGAACAGGCCGGGGCGAATGCGCACGGTGGCGTAGGCGGGATTCGACTCCGTGGGCGGAATGGAGGGCGTCGTGGTCGAGTCGCCGGGTGACGTGGCGATCGCCACGTTCGTCCCGGTCCCCAGCTCGGCGCCAGCGCCCACTTCGACGCGGTACTGGAGCCGGTGGGCCTGGTCGGGAGCGCAGTCCCCGATGGGGAAGATCAACGTGCGCGTGCGGGCTCCGGCGGGATCGGGCACGGAGCGCCCGTCCAGGCGAGCGGTACCCGAGACGAAGCGCATGCCGCTCGGGAGCACGTCCGTGACGCTCACGTTCGGGATCGAAGCCGTGCCGACGTTTCGCAGCGTCACCGTGTAGTCGACGACGTCGCCGATCGCGACGTCGGTAGGATCCGCGAACTTCTCGAGCACGAGGCGGCCGGTGCCACCGACGCGCGTCGGATCACTGTCGCGGTCGTTCGCCGGATTGTCGTCACCGGGCGTGCGGACGGTGGCGAAGTTCACCACTTCCGGCGCGGCTGCCGGGCCGACGTTCACCGTGATCGAGAAGCGGAGGCTGTCCCCTGCGGCGAGCGGACCCGGGTTCGTCGCGGTGACGACCTGCCCCGAAGCGCCGACGGTCCAGCCGGCGCCCGTGCCGCTCACGTACGTGAGCCCGGCCGGCAGCGTGTCCGTGACGGTGATCGTGCCCGTCGTCGGCGCCGTGCCGACGTTGCGGATGAGCAGCTCGTACGTGCCGTTGCCACCCACCGTGAACGTGCCGACGTGACGCTTGTCGATCGACAGGTCCACGAACGGCGGCGCGCAGATCGGCGTCGTGAGCGTGGCGGTGTTGTTCGCCACGGCGACGTCGCCACTCCCGTAGACGGTGGCGCTGTTCGTGACGGAGGGGTATGCGGCAGGGCCGACGCCCGTGATGAAGATCACCTCGGTGCTGTCCCCGGGCGCGATCGGACCCGGATTCGTCGCGGTCACGACCTGGCCGACCGCGCGGTAGCTCCAATCGACGCCGGAGCCGCCGTAGAACGTGAGCCCGGCGGGCAGCGTGTCGAGCACGGTGATCGTGCCCACGGTGGGCGCCGTACCGCGGTTGTAGACGACCAGGCGGTACCGGAGCTTGTCGCCGACGCAGGAGACGTCGAGTGCGCTCATGCCGAGCGCGAGGTCGGGCGAGCCGCCGTTCGCGACCGGCACCACGTCGGAGTCACTGTCGTTGTTCGGGTCGGTGTCGCCCGGCGTGTAGACCCGGGCCAGGTTCGTGACCTCGGGCATCGCCGCGTCACCGATCGCCACGGTCATCGTGATCCGCGTGCTGTCGCCCACGGCCAGGGGGCCGGCGTGCGTCGCGGCCACTCGGGATCCGACCGCGGTGACGACCCATCCGGCGCCCGTGCCGTTCACGAACGTGAGCCCGGCGGGCAGCACGTCGGTGACCGTGATCGTGTCCGCCGTCGGAATCGTGCCGACGTTGCGGACGACCAGGTCGAACGTGCCGTTGCTTCCGGTGGTGAACGTGCCGACGTGACGCTTGTCGATCGAAA
>JBGAOB010000121.1:0-12653 GCA_044222045.1 Candidatus Eiseniibacteriota bacterium | reverse complement strand
CACGCACCCGCCCCCGCGCCGAAGCCCGGGCGATCAACGCCACTGGACGAGCTTCGCACTCAACACGCGTTCACCACCGTCGGCCCGCACCCGTGCGCGCGCCAGCCGCAGTCCGGCCGCCGCCGGGACCGTCCAGCGATGCACCCCGGTGCCCAGCCGGCCCGTGGCCAGCGTCGCCAGCCGTCGGCCGGACACGTCGAACAGTTCCACGCTCACGTCGGCGTCGGCCGGAAGCGCGAGTTGGAGCACGCGCGCGGTGGCCGGGCCCGTGGCGCCGAACGCGAGCGTGGTCGGCGCCGGCGCGGCCGGTGCGTCGACACCCGGCTCGCCGCGCGCCACGAGTACCAGCCGGTTCGCCTGCCAGGCGGGCGACAGCCACACGCCCGGAGCCACGTTCATGTCCTCGTACGAGGTGAAGCCACCCTCGCGGGAGTCGAAGCCCATGACGGGGAACGAGTCGCCCGGCGTGGGCGTGAAGCCGTCGAGGATCGCCGCCTGCAGCGTTCCCGCCAGCCGGGCGTGACCGTGCACGTCGACGAAGCCGCAGCGTCCCGGCGCCGTACCCGCGATCTCGATCACGAGCTTTCCGGAAGGCTCCTGCGTGAAGTCGGTGGGGCCGGCGTCGTCGATGCCCGGCGACTCGACGCTGAAGAGGCTCTTGTCGCCCACGCGCAGCGTGCCGCGGTTCGTGAACGGCATCACGGTGAGGAAGTGCCGCCCGTTGCGCAGCACGAGGCTGGCGGTGGTCTCGTTGGTCGCGAGCATCGCGAGCGCACTCCGCCCGTTGTCGTCCGACTCGAGGCGGGAGTGCTCGCCGTCGAGCACGACCGTCGCGGCGTTCGTGGTGATCGACGCGCCGGGGAAGCGGATCCCGCTGTTCGAATACGCGCGCCACGTGCCGCCGGTGAGCGTGCCGCCCGACAGGTTCGTCGGCCACGTCCCGAACCGGAGCACGCCGCCGTAGGCGGCCTGGCAGGCGCCGTCGTGCGTGCTGGTCCCCGTGACTTCGAGCACGGCGCCGGAGACGTCGGCGCTGAGCAGGCCGTGATTCGTGAGCGGCGCCGAGATCCACCCGGTGCCGCGGATCGTGTGCGCGGCGCCCTGCGTCACGGTCCACCCGCCGGGGCTGTCGAACGCGGCGAGGTCGTGACGGTCGAGTACGAGGCTGCCCGAGCCCGAGAGGACGACGTGCGAGCCCGGCCGGAGCCACGTGACGGCGGTCTCGTCGGGGCCGCTGAGCACGATCGTGCCGTCGTTCTGGATGCCGCCGCCGAGCACGGTGACCGCTGTGGCGCCGTGCACGCGGGTCTCGGCCGAATGGACCAGGTCCCACAGCCCGGCTGCGTCGCGCACGTGGAAGACGGAAGAGCCCGTGCGCTCGATCACGCCCCCGTGCACGTTGGTGTTCGACAGTTCGACGTCGCCGCCCGCAGCAGCGAGGTGCCCGTTCTCGTTCGCGAGCGTCATGTTCTGGAGTCGCAGGCGCCCGCCGCCCACGGCGCGCAGCGTGCCGTCGTTGGTGAACCCGGACTGCACCACGAGCGTGCGTCCCGCGACGTCGGCGCTCACGAGGCCGTGGTTCACGAGCGGCGTGGTGAGGATGCCTGCACCGCGCACCGTGTGGCCCGCGGCCTGCGTCACGACCCAGCCGCCAGGGCTGTCGAACACGGACACGCCCTCTTCCACGAGCGCGAGCGTGCCCGTGCCCGCGAGCTGAAGGTGCGACGCGGGGCGGACATAGGTCGGCTGCGTCATCCCGGGCTCGCCGACCTCGAGCCGGCCGCTGTTCGTGATCGAGCTGCCGGCCAGCGTGAGCACGCCGCCGGCGTGCAGCCGCTGCGTGCCGGCCGCGGCCACGTCGCTCCATTGCACCGAGGCGCGCAGGTGGACGAGGCTCCCGGCGCTCGCCGAGATCGCGCCGCCACCCACGATCGAGTTCTGGAGCTCGACGTCGCCGCCCGCGGCGAGCAGCTGGCCACCGGTGTTCTCGAGCGTCGTCGAGGAGATCGAGAGGAGCGCACCTCCGGTGGAGCGGAACGTGCCGGTGTTCCACTTGTTGCCGGTGACCGTCAGCGTGGCCCCGGCGACGTCGGCCACGACCGCGCCGTGATTGACGAACGGCGTCGTGAGCACGCCCGCGCCGTGCGTGGTGTGCTCGGCCGCCTGCGTGATCCCCCAGCCCCCGGGGCTGTCGAAGATCGCGTAGCCCGCGTCCATCAGTCGCAGGTCGCCCGCGCCGGAGATCGTGACGTGCGACGAGGGGCGGAGGTAGCTGTGCGCGGTCGCGCCGGCGCTCCCGAGTTCGACCGTGCCCGGGTTGACGAACGTGGAGCCGAGCAGCGTCACGACGGCCGTGGGTGGAATCCGCGCGAAGCCCGTGTGCGTGACGTCCGAGAGCGCGCTGTTGCCGGCGAAGCGGACGAGGCTCGTTCCCGTGCGCGACAACGTGCCGCCCGCGATCACGGTGTTCAGCAGCTCGACATCGCCTCCTTCGGCGCGGATCGCTCCGCCGCCGTTGGCCACCGAGCAGCCGGTGAGCTGCAGGAGCCCGCCGTTCGCGGCGCGCACGGTGCCGTCGTTGTCGCGGAGCGTGGCGAGCGCGAGCGTCGCCCCCGGCACGTCCGCGACGATCGTGCCGTGGTTGTGCAGCGGAGCCGGAACGTAGCCCGCGCCGGCGAGGGTGTGCGCCGCCGCCTGGGTGAACTCCCAGCCGCCCGGGCTGTCGATGATCGCGTGGCCGGCGTCGAGCAGTCGCAGCGTTCCGGTTCCCGCGAGCGTCGTGTGTCCGCTCGGGCGCAGATAGGTCAGCTGGGCCGTGGCGGGCGCGGAGAGCGTGGCGAGGCCCTCGTTGGTCCACGTCGGCCCCCCGAGTGTGAACACCGCGCCGGGCAGGATGGACGTCGTCGTGCCGGCTCGCGTGCGCAGCACGCCGCCGCAGTAGGCGTTGCCGCCGACGTTGAGCGTGCCGGAGAAGCTCGCGCCGCCGCTCGTGCCGAGCGCCGCGTTGCTCAGGAGGAAGGTGGCGAGCGGGTTCGCGAAGTCGAGCGATGCCAGCGTGGGTGTGTTCACGTCCAGCAGCACCGTGTACGACGGGGCCGACGCCGGGAACACGACGATGTCGCCGCCACCGGGGAGCCCGGGAGGGGACCAGTGCGAGACGTCGCTCCACGCACCGTCGGACGCCGGCGACCAGGTCTTGGTATCCGCGTGAGCCACGCCGGCGAGCAGCACGCCGAGGCCGGCGAGTACGAGCACGCGGTGGAACGAGCGACGCTTCATGACGACCTCCGGAAGAGCCGGAGGTGCGGCCCGTCCCGCGGGGGACGTGGAGCGGGTCGCGCTTCGGCCCGGACGAGAGGAGCAGCGGGGATCCGACCGGAAGCGAGTGACCCCCGGAGTCTCGGGTGCGGGTCTGAACGGCGCCTGAAACCCTTCTCCCTCGGGAGCCGTCAGGACGAGCGGGAGGGAGCGCGAGTGGCGCAGAGCCGATGGAGCCCGTCGCGCAACGACGCGGCGAGCGCGCGCGTCTCGGACTCGGCCGCGAGGCCGAGAGCCTCCTGCACGTCGCGCTCGGCGCGGCGAAGATGCTCGAACGCCGCGGCGGTGCGTCCGGCCCGGCGGTAGAAGCGCGCCACCTCGCGATGGGCGTCTTCGCCGAGCGGATCCAACCGGAGGCGTCGGCAGGCGCATTCGAAGGCGAGTGCGAGATCGCCCCGACGCGCGTGGTGCTCGGCGAGTTCGCGGAGCGCCGCGTCGCACTCGGCGGTGATCCGCTCGCGCGCGAGCCCCACCCAGGGCAGGTCCACGCCCGGCAGCAGCGGCGCCTCCGCGAGGCGGACGGCGCGTTCGAGCCAGCGCCGGCGCGCGGCTCCGCGGGCGTGCCGGGCGCGGGCGATCGCGCGCGCGAAGTCGGCGACGTCGCTCGTGCAGCGTGCCGGCACGAGCCGGACGCCGTCGAGGTTCGCCGCGAGCGTGCGCTCGCCGAGGCGGCGGCGCAGTTCGGACAGCGCCTGGCTCAGGCTCTGGCGGCCCGCACGCGGCGTCGCGCGCGGCCAGAACATCTCCACGAGTTCGTCGCGCGTGTGCATGCGGTCGTGCACGAGCAACCGGGCGAGGAGCCAGGCGGCGCGCTGCGTCCGGAACGACGACGTGACGGCGGGGCCCGCACGCACGCGCACGCCGCCGAACAGCTCGATGCGCCAGCGGCGATCACGAACCGCGTGGGGAGCGAAGGATCGATTCGAGGGCGGACTCATCGGGGGCAGCCTATCGCCCGCGCGGGGCGTTCCGACCGGGGCGGCATCCCGGCGGGAAACGCGACCGGCCCGGGCGAGGGGCTCCCGGGCCGGTGGTGCGGCGTGCCGCGATCAGCGGCGGGAGAACGCGCGGGCGATGCCGCGCAGCCCCAGCACGCCGCCGATGATCAGGACGAGCGCGATGATCGGCAGCAGGATGCCCACCGCCGCGAGTCCGAACGCCGAGAAGTCCTCGGCGGCCGAGAGCACCGGGTTGCCCGCGCCGGCCGTCAGCGCCGTGCTGCCGATGCGCGTCTTGGCCTTGATCGCGTGCACGCCGAAGGCGCCTGCGCCCGCCACGAGCGCGAAGGCGAGAGCGATCGGCTGCGGCCAGTGCGCCAGGGCGGCATAGGCGGCAAGCCCGCCCGCCAGCGGACGGATCACGGTGGAGACGGCGTCGAGGGCGTGGTCGACGACGGGGATCTTGTCGGCGAGGACCTCGACCACCGCCGCCACGCCGAGCGCCCACAGGGTGCCGTCGGCGGTCAGCCAGGCGACGCTGGGATCGAGTTTGGCCAGTCCGAATCGCCCGGCGAGCCCCAGGGCGAGCAGCGGCAGGAACGCGCGCAGGCCGGTCGCCGCGGCGATCGCCACCCCGCTGGCGGCCGCCAGCAGGATCGTCCAGTCCAGATGGAGCGCTTCGTTCAAGGGAATCCTCCGAGGTCCGGGCGCCGGAGGCGGGGGGTCGCGTCGCGCGGGTCGGACGTGCTTTGCGTGGTGGGGGGAGCCGTGACTATTCTGCCGGATGCTCCGCCGCTGTCCGGGTGCTCCGGTGCGGTGGCGCCGCATCTTACGCGATTCCCGGGAGGTTGTTGCCCTTGCCGTTTCCGGTCTCGACCTGGGTCGAGGTGGATCTCGACCGCTTCGCCGCCAACCTGCGCGAGATCCGGGGGTTGATCGGGCCGGACCGCGAGATCCTGCTGGTGGCGAAGGCGGACGGCTACGGCCACGGGGCGCGAGAGATCGCCGCCGAGGCGGCCGAGCAGGGCGCCACGCGCGTGGGAGTGGCCACGCTGCACGAGGGGCTCCAGCTTCGCCAGGCCGGCCTGGTGCTCCCGATCGTCGTCCTGTCGCCGCTCGTGCCCGCCGAAATCGACGAGGCGGTGGCGCACGACCTGGAGCCGACCGTGTGCGATCTCGACTTCGCCCGACGGCTCTCCGACGTGGCGCGGGGGCGCGGTCGCCCCGTGCGCTGCCACGTCGAGGTCGACACCGGCATGGGGCGCATCGGCGTGCGCGAGGACGAGGCGGAGGCGTTCTTCGCCGAGTTGGCGGAACTGCGCGGGCTGCGCGTGGCGAGCGCGTACACGCACTTTCCCGACGCGGAGGCCGCCGACCTGGCGTTCGCCCGCGGGCAGGTGGAACGGCTGCTGGCACTGATGCATCGGCTCGAGGCCCGCGGCCTGCGTCCGCCGCGCCTGCACGCGGCGAACAGCGCGGGCATGCTGAACGTGCCGGAGGCGCGCCTCGACTGGGTGCGCGTGGGGCTCGTCGCGTACGGACACCATCCGGCGCGGGACGACGCACGGCCGGCCGTCGCGCCCGTCATGTCGCTGCGCAGCCGCCTGGTGCAGGTGCGTTCGCTGCCGGCGGGCACGCCGGTGAGCTACTCGCGGACGTTCGTGACATCGCGGCCGTCGCGGATCGGTGTGGTGCCGGTGGGCTACGGCCACGGTTATTCGTGGCTGCTGTCGAACCGCGGGGCGATGCTCGTTCGCGGGCAGCGCGCGCCGATCGTGGGGCGCGTCACGATGGACCTGACGATGATCGACCTCACCGACCACCCGGCCGACATCGCCGTGGGCGAGGAGGTCGTGCTGTTCGGCGAGCAGCGCGGTGCCTCGCTGCCGGTGGACGAGGTGGCGCGTTGGAGCGAGACGCTGCCGTACGAGATCCTCTGCACGATCGGAAAGCGCGTGGCGCGCGTGTACCGGAAGCGCGGCGTGGCGGTGCACATGACCACGCTGGTCGGGGAGCGACCCGAGTGGACCGCCGCGGCGGCCGCGTACGTGCGGCAACGCGATGCGGAGGAGCGTGTCGGCGCCGCCGGTGCGCGTGGAGGTCGGGCGTGAGGGTGTTCCTGGTGGTGCTGGACGGCGTCGGGATCGGCGAGCTTCCGGACGCCGACGCATATGGAGATCGGGGCAGCCACACCTTGCTGCACGTGGCCGAGACCGCCGGCGGACTGGCGCTGCCGAACATGGAGCGGCTCGGGCTCGGGCGCCTGGTCGACCTGCCCGGCGTGCGGGCGCTCGCGGACCCGGCGGGTGCGCGCGGCCGGCTGGCGGAGAAGTCCCCGGGCAAGGACAGCACGACGGGGCACTGGGAGATGATGGGGCTCGTCCTGGACCAGGCCTTCCCCACGTATCCGCACGGCTTCCCGGCCGACCTCCTGGAGCGCTTCTCGGAGCGCACCGGCCGCGGGGTGATCGGCAATGTGCCGGCTTCGGGAACCGAGATCATCGCGCGCCTCGGCGAACGGCATCAACTCTCGGGCGACTGGATCGTGTACACGTCGGCCGACTCCGTGTTCCAGGTGGCCGCCCACGAGACCACCGTGCCGCTCGACGAGCTCTACGCCGCCTGCCGTTGCGCGCGCGAAATGCTGACGGGGCCGCACGCCGTCGGGCGCGTGATCGCGCGGCCGTTCACGGGCGCCCCGGGCGCGTACACGCGCACGAAGAATCGCCGCGACTTCTCGCTGGAGCCGCTCGCGCCGACGGTGCTGGATCGCCTCCGCGAGGCGAAGCACCGCGTGCTCACGGTGGGCAAGGTGGACGACCTGTTCGCCGGCCGCGGCGTGGACGACGCGATCCACACGGCGAGCAACGCCGAAGGCGAGGCGGCGCTGCTCGACCTGGCGCGGCGCAGCGGCGAAGGGCTCGTGTTCGCGAACCTCGTGGACTTCGACACGCAGTACGGACACCGCAACGACCCGGCCGGCTTCGCTCGCGCCCTCGAACAGTTCGACGTGGCGCTGGGGCAACTGCTGCCCATGATCCGCTCGGACGAGCTGCTGCTGATCACGGCCGACCACGGCAACGACCCGACCACCGCGAGCACGGACCACGCCCGGGAATACACACCGCTGCTGGCGGCGGGACCCCGCGTGCGCGCGGGCGCGGACATCGGGACGCGCCGCACGTTCGCCGACATCGGTGCGACCATCGCGGAGTGCTTCGGCGTGACCGCTCCGCGTCACGGAACCAGCTTCCTCCCGGAGGTGCGTGCATGACACCGCAGGAACTCCTCGCGAAGGCCGACGCCGCCCGTCGGCAGGCGCACGCGCCGTACTCGAAGTACGCGGTCGGCGCCGCCCTGCTGACCCGGTCGGGCCGCGTCTTCACGGGATGCAACGTGGAAAACGCGTCGTTCGGACTGTCGATCTGCGCCGAGCGCACCGCCGTGTTCAAGGCCGTGAGCGAAGGCGAACGCGAGTTCGTCGCCGTGGCCGTGGTCACGCCCGACGAGGGCACGCCCTGCGGCGCCTGCCGCCAGGTGCTGTACGAATTCGCCCCGGACCTCTGGGTGTACTGGCGAGGCCGCGGCCGGCGCCTCGTGCGACGCCAGCTGCGCGAACTGCTGGCCGATGGATTCACGTTTCCGGAGCCGCGCGCGACGCGCGGCGCCCGCAAGAAGAGGGCTTCCGCGTCATGAGCGCCGAACGCGAACGACTGGTCGAAGTGATCACGCAGCAGGTGCTGGCCGCCCTGCGCGGAGGCACCCCGGGGCAGCCGCCGCGCGTGGTGGACGCGCACGATCCCGAGACGTGCGAGCGGTGCCGCAACTGGGGCGTGCACGGCGTGCGCGGCCCGGAGGAGACGCGCGCGCTGGCCGCGGCCGGCGCCGAGCGCGTGGTGGCCACGATGGGTTACTGCCCGGCCTCGGACGGCCTCGCATCCCTGATCGACCACACGCTGCTGAAGCCCGACGCGACCCGTGAGGAAGTCGAGCGCCTGTGCCGGGAGGCGGCGCAGTTCTGCTTCGCGTCCGTGTGCGTGAACCCGAACTGGGTGGCGCTCTGTCGCGAGATGCTGCGCGGTTCGGGCGTGAAGGTGTGCACGGTCGTGGGCTTCCCGCTCGGGGCGCACCTGCCCGACGTGAAGGCCTACGAGACGCGGCGGGCCGTGGAGCAGGGCGCCGAGGAAGTCGACATGGTGATCAACATCGGCGCACTCAAGTCCCGCGACTACGCGCTGGTGGAGCAGGACATCCACGGCGTGGTGCAGTCGGCCGGCAAGGGCACGATCGTGAAGGTCATCCTCGAGACGACGCTGCTCAGCCGGGACGAGAAGGTGATGGGCTGCACGCTGTCGAAGGCCGCGGGCGCGGACTTCGTGAAGACCTCGACCGGGTTCGCCGGCGGTGGGGCCACCGTGGACGACGTGAAGCTGATGCGCGAGACCGTGGGCCCGGACATGGGCGTGAAGGCCTCGGGTGGCGTCCGCACCCGCGACGACGCGGAGGCCATGGTGGCGGCGGGAGCGACACGCCTGGGCGCCTCGGCGGGCGTGAAGATCGTGCGCGGCGAAGCGGCCGACGGAAAGGGCTACTGAGCGCCATGGACGCACGGGCATTCCTGCGCACGAAGCGCGAAGGCGGTACGCACGCGCCGGACGACATCCGCGAGTTCATCGCCGGTTACCGGCGAGGCGACGTGCACGACTACCAGGTCAGCGCCTGGCTGATGGCCGCGTTCCTGCGCGGGCTCGACGCTTCCGAGACCGACGGGCTGACGAGCGCGCTGCTGCACTCGGGGCGCGTGTTCGACTGGACCGGGCTGGGCCGCCCGAGCGCGGACAAGCACTCCACCGGCGGCGTGGGCGACAAGATCTCGCTGATGCTGGCGCCCGTGGTGGCTGCCTGCGGTGTGCTCGTGCCGATGGTGTCGGGGCGCGGTCTCGGGCACACCGGGGGCACGCTGGACAAGCTGGAGTCGATCCCCGGCTTCCGCACCACGCTCTCGCCGGACGCACTGCGCGCGCAACTCGACGCGATCGGGGTGGCGATGGTGGGGCAGGGGCCCGACCTGGCGCCCGCGGACGGCCTGCTGTACGCGCTGCGCGACGTCACCTCGACGGTGGAGTTCGAGCCGTTCATCGTGTCGAGCATCGTGAGCAAGAAGATCGCGGAAGGCGCCAAGGCGCTCGTCTACGACGTGAAGTGCGGCAATGGGGCGTTCATGAAGACGCCCGAGGCCGCTCGCAGCCTCGGGAGCCGGCTGGTGGCCACGAGTCGGGCGCTGGGGGCGAAGGCGGTCGCGCTCGTGACGGACATGAACTGGCCCCTGGGCGGCGCCGTCGGCAACGCGCTCGAGGTCCGCGAGGCCTGCGAGACGCTGCACGGCCGGGGGCCGGCCGACACGCGGCTGCTGACGCTGGATCTCGCCGCCGAGATGATCCACCTGGCGGGCCGGGCCGGCTCGCTCGCGGAAGCGCGCGCGGCCGCGGAGCGCGCGTTGGACTCCGGGGCGGCGTGGGCGAAGTGGATCGAGATGATCCGCGCGCAGGGCGGCGATCCGTCCAGCGTGGAAGATCCGGATCGGCTTGCGAAGGCGCCGGTGGTGGTGCCGGTGGCCGCGGGCCGCGCGGGATTCGTCACGGGCTGCGACTGCTTCGCGCTCGGGGAGCTGGTCGTGGCGATCGGCGGTGGGCGGCGTGCGAAGGAAGACGCCATCGATCCGGCCGTGGGGCTGCAGGTGCTGAAGCGTCCGGGCGAAGCGGTGCAGCGCGGTGAACCCATCGCCGAACTCCACCTGGCCCGCGAGGCCGCGGGGGTCGCCGCCCGTGCCGCGGAGTGCTTCACGATCGCCGAGCGGGCACCGGAAGCCTCGCGCGGCCTGAACCTGGTGCTCGAGCGGATCGCCTGAAGGCGGGCGTTCCGCTCGATCGCCGAGCGTCGGGCGAAACGCCGCGGGACAGGGTCAGGGGCGCGGAGGCGGGCCCGTGGGGGCCCGGGGCTCCGGCGCCGGAGCCGGTGGCGGAGCTTCGGTGTCGATACCCGGAGCGCCGCCCTGTGGCCCGAGAGCGCGCCCCGGGTGGACCGTGCAGAGACCCGCGGGCTGGGCACCTTCGGGGAAGACCTCGACCGTCGTGTTCGGGCACTGATCCGTGGCCAGGAGGCCCGTTTCGGAGCACACCACGCATTCGACGTTGCCGGTCGGCGTGGGGAAGGTCTCCTCGGCGCGGCCGCGCGTGTAGCCCAGCATCACGTCGGTCCAGATGGGCAGCGCGGCGCGAGCCCCCGTCATGCCCGGGCCGATGACGCGCTTCTCGTCGAATCCCACCCAGACGCCGCAGGCGAGGCTGGGCACGTAACCGACGAACCACGCGTCCTTGTACTCGTCCATCGTTCCCGTCTTGCCGGCGGCGGGAACGACGAGCCCGCGCGCTCGCGCCGGATAGCCCGTTCCGTGGTCCATCACGCTCTGGAGCATCGACGTCATCGTGGCCGCCGTCTCCTCCGACAGCACCTCGACGGGACTCGGCGCCGTCCGCTCGAGGACGTTTCCATTGCGGTCCTCGACCTTGAGGATGGAGATCGGATCGTTGCGAATGCCCCGGTCGGCGAGCACCGCGTATGCGGATGTCAATTCCAGCAGGTTCACTTCGCTGCTGCCGAGGGCGAGGGACAGGTTCTGGCCGAGCGGACTACGAATTCCCATTCGGCGCGCGTATCCAGCCACCTCGGCGACGCCCACACGCTTCAGGAGTTTGATCGCCGGGATATTGATCGACTGTTGAAGGGCGTAGCGCAATGTCACCTCGCCCCGGAACTTGCGGTCGTAGTTCTGCGGCTCGTACGCCTTGCCGTCGCCCCCCGGGAAGCTGACCGGTTCGTCCACGATGCTGTCGGTCGGCTTGAACCCGTGGTCGAGGGCGGCGGTGTAGACGAACGTCTTGAACGCCGAACCCGGCTGGCGGCGGGCCTGGGTCGCCCGGTTGAAGTTGCTCTCGTTGAAGTCACGCCCGCCGACCATCGCCCGCACGTAACCGTTCTGGGGTTCGATCGCGACCACCGCGCCCTGCAGGTAGGGCGTTCGGCCGCCGCCCCCGGCCGTGGCCGCGAAGCTCGCGCGCGTGCGCGACTGCTTCAACTCGCGCTCCAGCGCGACCATCTGCTTCTCGAGGGACTTCTCCGCCAGGTCCTGCAGATCCATGTCGAGCGTCGTCCAGACGCGGAGACCGCCTTCGTACACCGCGTTGGAGCCGTACTTCTCGTCGAGCGCGAGCCGGACCATTTCCACGAAGTAAGGGGCGCGGTCGTTGCTGTACCGCGCCGACGTGACCCCGAGCGGGGCCTGGAGCGCCGCGTCGAACTCGACCTTCGTGATCGCCCCGGTGGCCAGCATGTTTCGGAGCACCTTCGCGCGTCGCGCACGCACCGAATCGGGGCGGCGACGCGGGTTGTACACGCTCGGATTCGCGGGGAGCCCGGCGAGAAGTGCGCACTGCGGGAGTGTGAGTTCCGCGAGAGGTCGGCCGAAGAAGGTCTTCGCCGCGGCTTCGACACCGTACGCACCATCCCCGAAGTAGATCTGGTTGAAGTACATCTCCAGGATCTGATCCTTCGAGTAGTTGCGCTCGAGCTCGATGGCGAGCGCCGCTTCTTTCAGCTTCCGCGAGAACGACCGCTCGTGCGTGAGGAACAGGTTGCGTGCCAGCTGCTGCGTGATGGTGCTGCCGCCCTGGGTGCGCTTCATGTGCATCACGTCGGTGACCGCGGCGCGTGCGACACCCCAGAGGTCCACACCCCAGTGGCGATAGAAATTCCGATCCTCAGTCGACAGCGTCGCATTGATGAGATTGCGCGGTATGCGCTTCAGTGGGACTGGAGATCGGTTTTCGCGATAGAACTCGTGGAGTACGCGCCCGTGCGAGTCGTAGACGATGGTCTTGATGGGCGTCTGTATGGCGGCGACCTGCTGCGGAGAGGGCAGGTCGGTACGCATCCATCGAACGAGACCAAACACCGCCCCGGCCGAACACGAGATCACGGCGAGGACGACGAACGCGAAGAACTTCCAGGGGAAGCCTCGCCGGGGGCGTGACGATGAGTTTCTGGGCATGATTGGGTCTCACGACTCCTTTCGCGAGCAGGCAGCCTAGGCGGCCACGTCGGATGCGGGCAAGGAGATTCGCCGGCAGCGTAAGGCAATGCCTTGCAATCAACTGCCCCCGCATCCCTGCGGCACGCCTCGCCGTCGGGATCGGTGAGCGAAGCCGTCCCGGAAGGCCATCGCCCGGCTTTCGCGGGGAGCGTGTTGTTCTCCGCCGCGACACCCTCATCGCGGGATTGACACCATTACCGGGCAATGGGTTACGAAGTACTTGGGAGGGGGGCTTGACAGGGCGGGTG
>JBGAOB010000120.1:0-12687 GCA_044222045.1 Candidatus Eiseniibacteriota bacterium | reverse complement strand
CGCGATGCGCGCGTCGGTCAGCGGCACGCCGAGCGCGGAGCACAGCGCGCGCACGTGCTCGCGGTCGAGGTCGGCGTCGCGTCCGCGCAGGCCGTGGTGCAGGTGCGCGGCGTGCAGCGACAGGCCGTGTTCGTGCGCGAGCGCGTGCAACGCCACGAGCAGCGCCACCGAGTCCGCGCCCCCACTCACCGCCACGAGCAGCGTGGCGCCGGGCGCCGCGAAGCCCTTCGCGCGCAGGGCACGGCGCACGATCGGCTCGATCCGACGAAGGCGGACGCGCGCTTTCACGGGACCTCCGCGTGGACGCTGCGAGGGAGGGAGCGCGGTGGGGCGGGAAGGGAGCGGGGCGTCGCCGCCCCGACTCCCGGACGTGGTGCCAGGGGGGAGAGTTGAACTCCCGACCAAGGGCTTATGAGTCCCCTGCTCTACCACTGAGCTACCCTGGCGACATCGGCTGTGCTGCGGCGAACCGCGGAGCGCGTGAAGCGAGCTTTCCGACGCGGTGCCAAGCACTTGCCCGAGCGGACCGAGGCCCTCGAGAGCCTGCGGCGGCCGAACGGACACGGGAAAGTAGGGAGGGCGCGTGAGGCTGTCAAGCGTGCGGGGCCGCGGGCCCGTGCGCGTCGAGCCAGCGCCACACGGCGCGCATGGCCAGCAGGTCGTCGGCGTTGTACTCGGCGATCGCGGCGAGCAGGCGCTCGCGCTCCGCCGCGTCGCGGCTCTCGCGCGCCCGGTGGAACTGGGCGACCGACCACTCCGAGCCCGCTTCGGGATTCCGCCACGCGAAGCCGGCGAACGGCGCCACCCACTTGACCGAGTACGAGCGCAGCGGCAGCCGAACCGACCGGTCGAGCACGCGGTGCAGGTCCACGAACGACGCCGACGAGCGCCAGTGCTGCTCGAGCGGACCGGGCGCGCCATAGCGCTTGAGGTAGCGCCGGATCCACAGCGGCTCCGAGTCGTGCCAGTGCACCCACAGCACGTCGGGGTGCGCGGCGAGCAGCGCCTGCGCCCGCGCCACGAAGCGGTCCCAGCCGCGCCGGTCGCCCCCGGGTTCGAGATCCGCGAACAGCGATTCGGGCTCGGGGGGCTCCGTCGCGCCGGGCGGCTCCACGGCCACGCCCCACAGGTAGATGGGCACGTCGGACGCCTCGCCCATCGCGTCACCCTCGAGGTCGAGCCACGCCAGCGCGCGACCCCGCGGCAGTTCCGGGTGGCGCAGCCACACGGGGCCCGCGATCGCGTGCGACTTCGCCTGCGCGATCGTGCGCGCGGCGTCCTTCTCCATGGGCGTGTCGACCAGCGCCCCGGGCGCGAGCGCCGCGAGCGCGTCGAACGTGTGCACGCCGCGTTCGTGCAGCAGCGCCGCTCCGGCGCGGGCCAGCTCGGGCAGCACGTCCACCTGGCGGCGGGCCTCCGCGTCGTCCCAGCAGTGGTCGTAGAACGAGCACGACTGGCAGAACGAGTGGCCGTGCAGCACGCCGGGCTCCGGTTCGGGGCCGAGCAGCGCGAGCGCGCGATCCACCGACTCGCGCCAGCGCTCCACCGGCTCGGGCGGTGCCGGCAGCACCTCGCCCACGCCGTTCACGACCTCGCAGCGCACGGGCACCGGCCCGAGGGTCTCGCCGATCAGCGCCACGTGGTGCGCCATCTGCAGCGCGAGATCGCGACGGCCCGCGGGCCGCAACGCCAGCCGCATCTCGGTCACCACCAGGGTGTCGCCGTCCCAGCGCACGAGCGCCGGCGTGCTCTGCATGCGCCCGTCGTTCGACAGGAACGCCGGCCGCAGCAGCGCGGGGCCGCCCGGCACCAGTCGCCGCCGCGTTTCGTCGGCGGCCTCGGCGAAGCTCGTGCCCTCGCGCAGCACCGGGCCCTCCACGGCGGTCAGCCGCGCCACCACCGTGCGTTCCAGCGCCTGGCTGCGCTCGCGCAGCACCTGGCCGTGCTCGTCGCGCGGCGGGCGCGGGCGGCCCGAGCGCTGCTCCAGCCACAGCCGGCGTTCGCAGGCGAGCAGCGTGCGCAGCATGCCGGCGCTCACCGGCCGCGGTCCGCGCTCGCTCGTCGGGGGATCGAGTGTGCTCAGCTGGCGGCTTTCTCCGCGCCGGGCGCGGCCGTGGTCGCCGCGGGCGGAGCCGGCTCGCTTCCCGGCTCGGGCTCGTCCTGCGGTCGGATGCGGAAGATGCGCGACAACTCCGAGCGGAGCTGCCCCTCGTCCAGGTGCTGGCGCAGCACGCCGCGATATGCGACCGAGATGCCGCCCGTCTGTTCGCTCACCACGATGACCGCCGCGTCGGTCTCCTCGGACAGCCCGAGCGCCGCGCGATGCCGCGTGCCCAGCGACAGCGCGGTGACGGGATTCGCCGAGAGCGGCAGGATGCACGACGCGGCCACGATCGTGTCCTCGCGCAGGATCACGGCACCGTCGTGCAGCGGCGAGCCCGGCGAGAACAGCGTCACGAGCAGCTCCGCGGACACCTTCGCATCCACGCGCGAACCGGTCTCCACGAAGTTGCGCAGGCCGACGTTGCGTTCCATCACGATGAGCGCGCCGTGGCGGCGCTGGCCCAGGTTCTCGACGGCGCGAACGACCTCGCCGAGCACACCGTAGTTCTCGCCGCGCAGGAACGAGCGGAAGTAGCGCGTGCGCCCCAGCTGCGCGAGCGCGTGTCGCAGCTCGGGTTGGAACAGGATCACGAACACGACCGGCCACACGAGCTTCATCGTGTCGAACAGCCAGCGCACGGCGAGCAGGTCGAAGTAGCGCGCGATCAGCCCGACCACCAGCACCACGAGCAGCCCCACCACCATCTGCGCCGAACGCGTGCCCCGCACCAGCGTGAGCAGCCGGTAGAAAAGTGCCGCGACGAGCAGGATGTCGAGCACGTCGAGGAGCCAGATGGAGTGGACGGGAGTCATGACGAGGCGAGAGTAGCAAATGCCGCGCGCATCCGGCGACGGCCGAGTGCGCGTCCGGCGCGTGCGCGGGCGCCGCGAGGCGCGCGCGACCGCCCGGCACCCGGGCGCCCGAGCCGCGCGGGAGGAACGTCAGCGCTGTGCGGGTCGGAGCGCGTCGGCCACGCGGGCCACGCGCACCGTGGCGGCCACGTCGTGCACGCGCAGGATGCGTGCGCCCTCGTACGCTGCGATCGCGGCCGCGGCGAGGCTCGCGGGCACGCGCTCGGCCGGCGCGTCGTCGCCCGTGATGCGGGCGAGGAAGCTCTTGCGCGACGCGCCCACCAGCAGCGGGCGGCCCAGCGAGGCCAGCGTCCGCGTGGCGGCCAGCAGCTTCAGACTGTGCTCGGCGGCCTTGCCGAAGCCGATGCCCGGATCCAGCGCCACGCACTCGTCGGCGACGCCGGCGTTGACCGCCACGTGCCGGCGCTGCCGCAGGTACTGGCCGACCTCGCGCACCACGTCGTCGTAGCGCGGGTCGTCCTGCATGGTCGCGGGGGTGCCCCGCATGTGCATCAGCACGAGCCCGGCGCCCGCGGCCGCCACGACCGCCGCCATGTGCGGATCGGCGAGCGCGCTGATGTCGTTGACCACGTGCGCGCCCCGCTGCAGCGCGTCGGCGGCCACCTCGGCGCTCTGCGTGTCCACCGACAGCACGGCGTCCGAACCCGCGAGCGCGTCGAGCACCGGCGCCAGCCGGCGGATCTGCTCGGCCGGCGGCACGGGCTGCGAGCCGGGCCGGGTGCTCTCGGCGCCCAGGTCGAGCACGTCGGCGCCCTCGGTCAGCAGCGCACGGCAGCGTTCGATCGCCGCGGCGGGCTCGAAGTAGCGCCCGCCGTCGGAGAACGAGTCGGGCGTCACGTTGACGATGCCCATCACGAGCGTGCGGTCGTGCAGGTCGAACTCGCGGTCGCGGCAGCGCCAGATCATCGAGCGAGCGCCTGCCGCAGGCGGCGGATCTGGTCGGCGTGCCCGTGCGCGTGTTCGGCGTAGATCTCGAGCCAGCGCTCGGCGTGGTACGAACCGGCTTCCGAGTGCCAGCCCAGGTGGTGCCACTCCGACTCGGTCATGGCGTCCAGCAGCTGCGCCGTCGTCTCGCGCGCCGCCCGGAACGCCATCAGCGACGGCTCGATGGGGCGCTCGCCGTAGCGCAGCACGCGCGCCCACTGGTCCTGGTCGTAGCCCTGCAGGACCGGGTGCTTCTCCGCGAGGAGCTTGCGCAGCCGGATCGCGCTGTTCATCTCGCTGTCGGCCAGGTGGTGCACGATCTCGGCGGCGCTCCACTTGCCGGCGATCGGGTGCGCGTTCAGCTGGTCCTTCGGGAATCCGTCCAGCGCGGCGGTGACCTCGGCGTAGCCGGCGCGGTAGCGGTCGATGAGGGCGCGACGCTGCTCGGTAGTCATGGATTCCTCCGGAGGGTCCTGCGGGCCCGGGGCGGCGCCCGGGAACGGGCGTCGCGGGGTGTCCACACGGCCGTGCACGACCCGGAGAACGCACACTCCCGCAAGGGTTCACGGCGTTGACCGGGCCGGGGGTGCATGCTACCACTCACCGGCCAAACCACCCTTTTCGGGCCGCCTCGGGCCGCTTCTCGCGGCCCCTCGCGCCCTACTTTCCTCACGACGGTACCGGGTACAGGAGGTTCTTGCCGCATGTCCTGGTGGAAGCGTTCGCTCTGTTCCGCCCTGCTGGTGGCCACGGTGGCCCTGCCGGCCATGGCCCAGATCGGTGGGCGGCCGATCGAAGCGTCGGTCGGCGGCGGCATCCTCAACTTCGACGCGCGCGATCACATCAAGGACGCCCCGGTGTACGTGGGGACGCTCGGCTGGCGCTGGACGCCGGCGCTGACGCTCGAGGCGGCCTGGTTGCCGTCGATGACCACCCGCGAGATCCCCTCCGGCGAGCCGGATCACACGTTCTCGTGGGCCGGCGCCGACCTGCGCTGGACGCTGCGCGATCCGTCCGGCCCGGCGGTGCCCTACCTGCTCACGGGCATGGGCTTCGGGCGCACGGTCGGCGACGTCGAAGCCGAAGTGAAGCGCGGCTCGCCCAGCATCGGCATGGGCCTGCTGTGCAGCCTGCTCGGCAACCAGCGCACGTACCTGCGGCTGCAGGTGCGCGACATCCTGTTCCGCGAAGGCGACCGGGCCGAGTTCAGCAACCACATCGCGGCGACGGCCGGGCTGCAGTACGCCTTCGGCGGCAAGGTGAAGGACGCCGACCGCGACGGCGTGCGCGACGGCCTCGACCAGTGCCCGAACACGCCTTTCGGCGCGAAGGTGGACGCGAAGGGCTGCCCGAGCGACCCCGACGGCGACGGCGTGTGGACCGGCCTCGACAAGTGCGAGAACACGGCGAAGGGGTGCAAGGTCGACCGCGACGGTTGCCCCACCGACGCCGACGGCGACGGCGTGTGCGACGGCATCGACACCTGCCCCGACACGCCGAAGGGCGCGACCGTGGACGCGAAGGGCTGCCCGAGCGACAGCGACGGCGACGGCGTGTTCGACGGCCTCGACCAGTGCGCCAACACGCCGAAGGGCGCGAAGGTGGACGACAAGGGCTGTCCGATCGACAGCGACGGCGACGGTGTGCCGGACGGTCTCGACCAGTGCGCGGACACGCCGAAGGGCGCGCGCGTGGACGAGAAGGGCTGCCCGATCATCGTCACCGAGCGTGAGACCGAACTGATCGAGCAGGGCGTGATCCGGCTGCAGGACGTCAACTTCGAGACCGCGAAGTGGGACATCCTGCCGGAGAGCTACACGATCCTCGACGAGGTGGGGACGCTGCTCACGATGTACCCCACGCTCAAGATCGAGGTCGGCGGGCACACGGACAACGTCGGCAAGCCGGCCAGCAACCAGCTGCTGTCCGAGAACCGCGCGAAGTCGGTGCTCACGTACCTGACCACCAAGTTCCCGAGCCTGGACCCGTCGCGGTTCACCGCGAAGGGCTACGGCCAGGCGCGCCCGGTGGCGAGCAACGCCACGGTGGTGGGCAAGGCGAAGAACCGCCGCGTCGAGTTCAAGGTGCTGAACCTGGACGCGCTCAAGGTGGAGCGCGAGAAGCGCAAGATGCTCATGAAGGACGGCACCACGGCGCCCACGGACAGCACGCAGGCGAAGTAGCCGCACCGGAGAAGTCACGACGCCCCGGGGGGATCGCTCCTCCGGGGCGTCGTGCGTCGTGTCGGCTGCATCGCGCGCGGCCGCGGCCCGCCCGTTCCCGCGCGATACGATCCGCTTCCGCGACCCGCGGGCGCGCCGTCAGCGGCGATCGTGCAGCCACGCCACGACGGCGTCGGCGTCGGCGTCCGGCGGGAACACCGGGTAGCGCACGTGCTCGATCACGCCGTCGCGCACGATCAGCGTGAAGCGCCGGAGCAGCGTCAGGCCCGCCACCTCGAACGTCGGCAGGCGCAGCGTGTGCGTGAGCGCCAGCGACTCGTCGCTCGCGAGCGCGAACGGCAGGTGCAGCCGCTCGGCCGCCTCGCGCTGGTGCGCGGGGGGATTCGTGCTGAGCCCGAACACCCCGGCGCCCAGGGCGCGGAGTTCGGTGTGGTGGTCGCGGAACGCGCAGGACTGCGGCGTGCAGCCACGCGCGCCCGGGATCCGGTCCCAGCCCGCCGGCGGGTCCTCCGTGGGAAGGCCGGTGCGCGGGTAGGCGTAGATCACCGTGCGGCCGCGGAGCGCCGAGAAGTCCACCTGGTCGCCGAGCGTGGTGGGCAGCGCGATCGCGGGCAGGAGCGCGCCCGGCAGGTGGTCGCACGCGCCGTCGTCCTCGGGCACGGGCAGGCCGGGCGGCAGGGCGTGCAGGTCGTCGGATCGGGCCATCGGCGCGGCTCCCGGTTACGTGCGCTGCTTCTTCTTCTCCGCCGCGGGGAACAACACGTTGTTCAGGATCAGCCGGTAGCCGGGCGAGTGCGGGAACTGGTCCAGCTTCGTCTCCGGATCGCCCACCATGTGCTGGTAGTCCTCGGGGTCGTGCCCGCCGAGGAACGTGAACGTGCCGCGACCGAACTGCCCGTGCACGTACTTCACCTCGTCGGTGCCCTCGACTTCGCCCAGCACGAGCACGCCGGGCTTGAGCTTGCTGCGCCGGAAGCCGGTGCTCTGGCCGAGGAACTCGGGCACCGCGTTCACGTGGTCCTGCACGAGCATCGTGGGCACGGGGTCCTGCTTCGCGCTGAACTCGAACAGCGTGAACAGCGTGTTCGGCCCGCGCTGATTCGCCTCCTGCGTCACGTCGATGTCGCTGAAGCGGTAGGCGATCGGATCGGGCTCGAGTCGGAAGTTCGTGAACGCGAGGGTGCGCGAGAAGTCGAGCTTCTGCTGCGCGGCCGGGTCCTGCGGGTCGCCGTCGTACACGACGTCGGCGATGTCCACGCCCTGCGCGGCCAGCGCGATGTCGTACGTGTCGGTGGCCGAGCACATCGCGAACAGGAACCCGCCCTTGCCGACCCAGTCCTTGATCGTCACGGCCACGGCCGCCTTGAGCTGCGTGACCTTGGCGAAGCCCAGCTTGGCGGCCATCGACTTCTGCACCTGCTCCTCTTCCTGGTACCACGGAAACGTGTGGTAGGCCGCCCAGAACTTGCCGTGCTGGCCGGTGAAGTCCTCGTGGTGCAGGTGCAGCCAGTCGACCTTCGACAGGTCGCCGCGCAGCACTTCCTCGTCCCACACGCGCTCGTACGGGATCTGCGCGTAGTCCATGGCCAGCGTCACCGCGTCGTCCCACGGCGGCGCGTTCGGCGGGATGTACACGGCCACCTTGGGCGCCTTCTCGAGCTTGACCGACTCCATGTTCTCGTCGGCGAGCGACGCTCGGATCTGCGCCTCGGTGGAGCCGGGGCACGGCTCCAGCGTGACGCCGCGGATGTTCGCCTCGCGCTGCACGGCGGGCGACTCGGGCAGCAGGAACGAGCCGCCGCGGTAGTTCAGCAGCCACTCGCACGTCTCGCCCTGCTCGAGCACCCAGAACGTGAGCCCGTAGGCTTTCAGGTGATCCGTCTGCGCGTCGTCCATGGGCACGAGCAGCTTGGCGTACGACGGCGCGGCCGAGCCCATCAGCAGCAGCGCGCCCAGCAGGAACGCCAGCGGCAGCGCCTCGACCACCTCGGCGTACGAGCGGTAGCGCTTCGCGCCGCCGTCGCCCGGCGGCGGTGCGTCGGCCTTCGCTTCGGGCTGCACCGACGGATCGCCCGCGTCCACGCGGCGCGCGTCGTCGGGCGCCGGGCCGCCCGGGCCCGGCCGAGGCACGCCCATGCGGAACACGTGCACCTGCTTGCGCGCGAACGGCAGCATCAGCAGCGCGAGACCCAACCCGAGCAACGCCACCACCGCGGCCACCGCGATGCCGGCCACCGCGAGCACGCCGCCGAACGGCCCGAGTGGCCGCATCACGGGGCGTCCGCCCGGCGACAGCCCGCCGGATCCTCCACGCAGGGTACGCATCAGGGTCTCCGTTCCTTGCGCAGGGCTTCCACGCGGCGCCGCACCTCGGCCGCGTTCCACGCGCGCGGGTAGCGCGCGAGGCACTCCTCGTACTGCTCGAGCGCGCGCGCGGGATCGCCGAGCGCGAGCCACGCGTCGCCGGCCCGCTGCCGGGCGCGCGGCGCCAGGCGCGCGGCGGGGTGGGTCTCGGCCAGCGCCATCAGCGGCACCAGCGCGCCGCGGGCGTCGTTCGCGGCCAGGCGCTGCTCGCCCGCACGCATCGCGACCTCGTCCCACAGCGGGTCCGACGGCTTCATCGACGCGTACAGCGAGTCGTTCATCGCCCGCGCCTTCGCGGCGTCTCCGCGCCAACTCTCGTACTCGATGCGGCCGAGCACCCTCAGCGCCGGCTGGTGGCCGAAGTCCTCGAGCAGGTAGGTGCGATCCAGCGCGACGCCCGCGTGGTCGCTCTGCGGGTTCTCGGAGGCGCGAGCGTAGTTCGCGAGCGCGGAGTCCATGTCGCCCGCCCAGAACTGCGCCTCGGCGAGCGCGAATCGCGCTTCGGGCCAGGTCTGCGCCAGCGTATCGAGCCGGGCGATGGCCGCACTCGAGACGCCGTCGCGGAGGTCGGTGTACGCGCGCTCGAGCCGGCTTTCGGGCGTGCCGCCGTCGCCGAGCCCGGCGAGCAGGGCTCGGGCCTCGGTGGCGCGACCGGCCTCGCGCAGTGCGCGCGCCAGGCCCACGGCGAGGTCGGCGCCCCAGCGCGCGGCTGGCACGTCGGACAACTCGCGCATGAAGCGCGGCGCGGCCGTGCTCGCGGCGCCGCGTGCCACCGACAGCTCCCACGCGCGCCGCGCGCCGTAGCGCCGGTAGCTCTCGTCGAGCGCGCGATCGCCCGAAACGCTCCACAGCGCCTCGAACGCGGCGGCGGTGTCGGCGGCGGTGGCCATCTGCAGCAGTTCGTCGCTCAGGCGCAGCCGGCGCGGCGACTGGCGCGAGGGCCGGTCGAGCGGAGTGATCACGCGCATGGCCTCGGCCGACTGCCCGAGCTTGATCAACGGGATCGAGTACGCGTACGCCACCTGCACGCTGTGGGGGCGTTTGTCGAACACCGGCTTCAGCACGTCGCGCGCCACGCGCCAGTCCCGCGCACCCGCCACCATCAGCACGAGCGAGGCCCAGTCGGCTTCCGCGGGCGAGGCGGCGAGCGCGGTCATCGCCACTTCGAGCGCCTCGCGCGAGCGCCCGAGGCCGTCGAGCGCCACCGCCAGTTCGCGCGCCACCAGCAGCGAGTCGCGGCCGCGCTCGGCGCGCGCCAGCTTCTCGGCGGACGCGAAGTCGCGGCGCTGCAGTTCGGCGCGCACGCGTTCGGTGACGATGATCGGGTGGTGCGGCCAGGCGCGGTCGAGCACGGCGAGCGAGTCGCGCGCGCGGTCGCCGAGCCCGAGCTGTCGCAGCCCGGTGGCGGACTGCAGGCGCTGCATCGCCGCCGGGGGCAGCGCCGGAACGCGACTCTGCGTGCGGGGCGCGCCTTCGAGCGGCAGCAGGTCGATCAGGCGGCTCTCGGGTCCGGGCCGCGGCGGCGCCAGGTCGGGCGGCATCGCCAGCCGCATGCGGGGATCCGCCGCGCGCTGCGCGTGCGCCGCACCCGCGATCAGTCCCAGCGCGCAGAGCAGCGCGAGCCGTCGCTTCACCGAGGGCTCCCGTTCAGCGCGCGCAGGTACGCCTCGACGAACGGGCGGTACTGCGCCGGGTAGCGGTCGGCGCCCGCCTTGAGCAGGCCCTGGCGCAGGCGGTCGGCCGACTGCAGCAGTGATCCGGGCAGCTCGGGCGCGGAGCCGTGCGTGACGTCGGTGGCGTGGCGCGCCTCGCGCTCGGGGTCGAAGTCGCGGCGGTTCAGCGAGCGCTGCGCGTCGAGCAGCCGCGACAGGATCCGGATCTGCTGGTCCTCGAGTGCGTCGCCCACCCGGCCGGAGCGCAGCGCTTCCTCCACCTGCTGCATGTCGCGGTGCGTCTGGTCGAGCTGCCCGAGCAGCGTCTTGCGCTCTTCCTCGGACCGCTGCACGCCCTCGAGCTGCTCGCGGATGCGCGCCTGCTCGTCGGCGAGCCGGCGCAGTTCCGCCTGGTCGCCGGCACTCATCTGCGTCTGCTCGCTCAGCCGGCGGGCCAGGTCACGCGAACGCTGGTTCAGCATCCCCTGGTCGCGGCCCATCTGGCCCATCTGCTCGCGTGCGGACTGCTCGCCCGGCTTCTGCCCGGGCTGCTTGCCGCCCGGCTGCGGCTGACCGCTGGGATTCGGCTTGGCGCCCGGCTTGGGCTTGCCCTGCCCCGGGTTGTTGCACATGTTGGACTCGCCCTCGCGCAACGACAGCACGGCGGCGTTCAGCGCCGCCTGCGCGCCCTGGCCCTCCTGCTCGGCGCGCGCGCGGTTGCCCTGCGACAACTCCCGGCCCGACTGCTGCAGCCCGCGCATCGCCTGCCCGAGCGCGCGCTGCGCTTCGGGCGACAGGAACGGCGTGCGCTTGCTGAGTGCCGACAGCGAATCGGCCACGCGCGCGACGCCCTCGGACAGGTCGGTCTGGCGGTTCGACTGGTCGGAGGGGCTCGCGTTGGACGACAGGTTCTCCTGCGCCGACTGCTGCAGCGCCAGCAGGTCGCGCGCGGCGCTGCGCATGGCGCTCAGGTCGCGCGCGGCATCGGCGCCCGACTGCGAGCGCGCCGCCTGGTCCATCTTCTGCGCCGCGCGGTCGAGGCTCTGGCTCGCCTGCTGCCCGCTCTTGGAGGCGCGCATGTCCTGCTGCCGCTCGCTCTCCTCGGCGGCCTGCTGCTGCTCCTGCGACGCGTTCTCCGACAGCTCCTCGGCCGCCTGCTGCAGGCCTTCCTTCGCTTCGGGCTGGCTCGCGTCCTCGGCGGCCTCCCGCGCGTCCTCGGCGAGCTGCTTCGACTGCTCGGCCGCCTCGCGCTGGCGCTCGGCGAGTGCCGGGTCGCCCTTGGGCTCGGTGGGCTTGCTCGGCTGCGCGCGATCCTGCGCGCGCTCGCCGTGCTCGCGGTTGAGCTGGTCCTGGCGCGCCTTCAGCTCCTCGGCGCGGCGCGCGAGCGCCTCCATCCGCTCCTCGTCGCGCAGCTGCTTCAGCAGCTCGATCGAGCGCTGCAGGTTCTGCATCATCTCCTTGTTCTGCTGCTTCATCTGCTCCAGCGACATCTCCTGCTGGCGCGGATCCATCTTCTCGAGCGCCTGCTGCATGCGCCGCACGGCGTCCTTCAGCTCCTGCGACTGGATCTGCTTCATGAGCTCGGCCATCTCGCGGAGCTTGTTCTGCAGTTCCTCGCGGAACGCCTGGCGCTCCTCGGCGTTGTCGAGCGAGCGCTGCACCTGCTGAGCGGCCTGCTCGATCTGGCGTGTGATCTCCTGCTGGCGCTCGAGCGTCTTGCGCATCTCCTCGCTGCGCTCGAAGCGCGGCGTGTCGCTCTGCTGCCCGCGCGGCGCGGTGCGCTGCAACTGCTCGAGGCGTTTCTGCAGCTCGCGCGACTGGTCGGCCACCCGCTCCAGCGACTGCTGGGCGCGCGACTGCTCGTCGTCCACGCTGCGGTACAGGTCGGCGAGCGAAGGGAACCGCAGCCGGAACTCGGGGCTGACCGCGCGGCCCGGGCCGCTCACCGTGTTGCCGTCGGTGACCTCGAAACGAAACGTGCCGCTCTCGCCCGGCAGCAGCGCGAGCACCGACGCGTCCCAGGCCGAGGTGACGCGCGCTTCGCGGTCGCCGCGGAAGGCGGCCACGGGCACGTTCGTCCACGGCGAGCCGGCGTCCTTGCGCCACTGCAGGCGCAGCTGCGCCAGCCCGAGGTCGTCCTGCACCTGCACGTCGAACGGCACGCGTTGGCCGGCCGGCAGGTCGAGGTCGCCCATCGGGTCGGCCACCGAGATCATGGGCGGTGCGTCGTCCAGCGCGTGCAGCGCGTAACGCGTACGCGTGCGGCCGCTCGCCGCGACCGCGTTCAGCGTGTACTCGCCGTCCGCCATCACGGGCAGCGAGCCGCGCCAGCGGCGCGGGGTCACCTGCTGCCAGCGCTGGTCGCCGCCGGCGCCCGACGAGGCGAGCTGCTCGAGGTCGCGGTCGAACGTCACCTCCACGCGCACGCGCGAGCCGCGCAGCGCGGACACGTCGCCGCTCGTGCTGCTGCCGGCCTGCTCGGGCAGGCGGGCGTACGCCGGTGCGGTGACCACGGTGCCGAAGCTGACCGGGCGCGGCTCGCCGGCGAGCGCGATGTGGTAGCGCGGGCTCTGCGTGCGCTGCACGCG
>JBGAOB010000119.1:0-13073 GCA_044222045.1 Candidatus Eiseniibacteriota bacterium | reverse complement strand
CTCGCGCGGCGGCCCGACCGCGTGCTCGCGAACGCCGCGTGGACGTTCGGCGCGCTCGCCGCCCTGGCGCCGCGCTTCCCGGCCGTGGAGGCGGTCGCGTGGGCGCCGCTCCTCGCGCTGTGGTCGGCGGGCGATCCCGACCGCCGCGGATGGCTGGTGGTCTACGGCGCGCTGCTGCCGGCTGCCGGCGCGCTCGCGGGACCGGCGGTGCACGGCGCGTGGGGGCCGATATGGCGGCTGACCGGCATGGCCGCGGTCGTCGGCATGGCGGTCCTGGCGCTGTGGCCCGGGCTCTCGGGTCCGCGCGACTCCCGCTGAGGCCCGCGCGCCGGTACGGCGCTCAGGCCGCGAAGAACGCCGCGTGCAGCGCGCGCACCGCCGCGTCGCAGTGCTCGGTCGCGACGCGGAACACGATCGCCGCCGGCGTCGTGCGCAGCGCCACGAGCGGCACGCCCGCCTTCTCGAGCGCCGACTCCGCGCGAACGACCTGCTCCGCCGTGAGCCCCAGCCCGACCGCCGACACGAACGCGGCGCCGTGTTCCACCGTGAGCGACCACTCGCCGCCCGGGCCGCGCACGTCGCGGAAGCGCTGCTTCAGCGCCTCGGCGTCGTCGCGCGGGCCGATCCACACGATCGCGCCGTGCGTCTGGGTGGCCTGCTCGTGCGCCACCAGCTCGAGCGCGGGGAACGCCTCGTGCACGGCGTCGATGATGCCGCGGGCTTCGCCGCGGCCGCCGGCGTTGCCTTCGGCCACGAGCACCGACACGTCGGCGCGGTGGGCGATGGCTTCCACGCGGGGCGTTTCCATGAGGTCCTCCACGATCTCGGTTCCGGGGGAGTCGTCGAACGACGAGCGCACCGCGAGCGCCACCTTCTCGCGCGCGGCCAGGTCCACGCAGCGCGCGTGCAGCACGCGCCCGCCCAGGTGTGCGAGCGCCGAGCACGCGCGATAGCCCAGCCGCGCGATCAGGCGCGCGTCGTTCACCACGCGCGGGTCGGCGGTGAACACGCCGGGCACGTCGGTGTAGATCTCGCAGCGCGCCGGGCCCAGCGCCGCGGCCAGCGCCACGGCGGTGGTGTCGCTGCCGCCGCGGCCGAGCGTGGTGATCTCCTTCGTCTCCGGGCTCACGCCCTGGAAGCCGGCCACGATCACGACCTGCCCGCGATCGAGGCCGCCGCGGATGCGGTCGGGGCGGATCGACACGATGCGCGCGTGGCTGTGCGAGTCGTCGGTGAGGATGCCGCTCTGCGAGCCGGTGAAGCTGATGGCCGGCACGCCCAGGTCGTGCAGCGCCATCGCCAGCAGCGCCATGCTCACGCGTTCGCCCGTGGTGAGCAGCATGTCCATCTCGCGCCGGCTCGGCTGCGGCGACACCTCGTGCGCGAGCCGGATGAGCTCGTCGGTCGTGTCGCCCATGGCGGACACCACCACGACCATCGCGCTGCCCGCCGCACGCGCGGCGGCCACGCGTCGGGCCACGGCGCGGATGCGATCGGGCCCGTTCACCGACGTCCCGCCGTACTTGTGCACCAGCACGCTCATGGCCGGGAGTTATAGGGGACGCCCGCGGATCGTGCACGTTGCACGATCGGCCTCGTTCGCCGGGCGGGGCTCCGGAGCGGTGCCCCGCCGTCCGGGCCGGGGGAGCTCTCGGCCCGCGGACCCGCTTGACGGTCCGCGGGGCCGTGGATATATTCCGCGCCGCTCTCGACGCGGAAGTAGCTCAGCCCGGTAGAGCATAACCTTGCCAAGGTTAGGGTCGGGGGTTCGAATCCCCTCTTCCGCTCCATGTCGCGGGGCCGGCTGATCCAGCCGGCCCCGCAGTCGTTTCGGGGAATCCGCCATGGACGCACTGCCTCCGGGCCGCGACACCGCGGCCGTCGAACGAGCGTTTTCGGCCCTGATCGACGCCCTGGGCCTCGACCGCGGCTCCGAGCCCGAGCTGGCGGAGACGCCCGCGCGCGTCGCCGACATGTACGCCGAGTTGTTCGCCGGCCTCGATCCCGGCCAGGTGCCCGAGACGGCGACGTTCCCGCACGACGGGCGCGGCGACCTCGTCGTGGTGCGCGACCTGCCTTTCCACTCGCTGTGCGTGCACCACTTCGTGCCGTTCTTCGGCCGCGGCCTGATCGCCTACCTGCCCGCCGAGCGCATCCTGGGCCTGTCGGGCATGGCGCGCCTGCTCGACCACTACGCGCGCCGGCCGCAACTGCAGGAGCGGCTCGGGCAGCAGGTGGCGGACCATCTCGAAACGCTCGTGAAGCCGCGCGGGCTGGCCGTGATCCTCGAAGCGCGCCACCTGTGCATGGAGATGCGCGGCATCCGCAAGACCGGCGTCGTGGAAACGCGCACCGTGCGCGGCGAACTCGCCGACCCGCGCTGGGCCGACGCCCTGCGCCTGTCGCCCGGGGCCTGAGGCCTGCCGTGGCAGCGCCCACGGTGTCGGTGATCGTGGTCACGCGCGACCGGCCGCAACTGCTCGCCGACGCGCTCGCCGGCGTCGCCGCGCAGACCGCGCCGCCGCTCGAGCTGCGCCTCGCCGACGACGGAGGTGGTGCGTCGCTCGACCAGCTCCCGCCGCTGCCGCTGCTCGAGGTGTCCGCCGTGGCCACGCGCTTCGGCAACCCGGGCCTCGCGCGCAACTCCGCCGCCGACGGTGCGCGCGGCGACGTGCTGGCGTTCCTCGACGACGACGACCGCTGGACGCCGGAACACCTCGCGCGTCTCGGCGCCGCGTTCGCGGACGACGCGGTGGGCTTCGCGTGGACCGACACGCGCGTGGTGCGCGAACGCGTGGACGACCTCGGCACCCGCACCGAGCTCGACTCGCGCGTGATCGCGCGCGACTGGGACGACGCGCTCATGCGCACGGACGACTTCCTGCCGCCGAGCGCGTGGGGCGTGCGGCGGGAGCTGTTCGAAGCGCTCGGCGGGTTCGACGCGTCGTTCACCGCCAGCGAGGACTGGGACTTCCTGCTGCGCATGGACGCGCTGCTCCGCGAGCGGCGCGAGGCGGGCGTGGCCCGCGCGAGCGCGCGGGTGCGCGTGCCCGGCGTGAGCGTGGAGGTGCGCCTGCGCGACGCGGGCAACACGTCGGCCGTGTTCGACGAGGCGCGGTGGGCGTGCCTGCGCCGGCTCGAGCAGCGCCACGGCCTCGCGCCGCTCGCGCCGAAGACGTTCTGGGAGGTCGCGCTCGCCGTGAGCGCGGCGGAAGCCCGATGAGACCCGACGTGATCGTGGTGGGCGCCGGTCCGGCCGGCGTGTCGGCGGCGCTGTGGGCGCGCTCGCTGGACCTGGAGCCGCTCGTGATCGAGAGCGCGCCTGCTCCTGGCGGCCTGCTGCACGTGCACTTCGCGCTGCCGAACGTGGCCGGTCTCGCCGCGGCGCACGGTGCCGAGGTCGCGGAGCGCTTCGCGGCGCAGCCGAGCGGAGCGCCAGGTCGAGGTGCGCTGCGATGCCGGGCGACGGCGCCTGAGTTCGGCACGCGCGAGCGCTCGCCGGCGGTGGTGCTGTCCACGGGGCGAGCGCGTGGAGGCCGCCACCGTGCTCGTGGCGAGCGGCGCGCGCCGGCGTCACCTCGACGCGCCGGGCGAGCGCGAGCTGGAGGGCCGCGGCGTGTCGTACTCCGCCACGCGCGATCGGGCCGAGCTCGCGGGCCGGCGCGTGGCCGTGGCCGGCGGCGGTGATGCCGCCTACGAGAACGCGCTGCTGCTGGCCGAGGCGGGCAGCGAGGTGACGCTGCTCGTGCGCGGCGAGCCGCGGGCGCGTGTCGAGTTCCGCGCGCGCGTGGCGGGCGAGCCGCGCATCCGCGTGCGCGAGAACGTGCGCGTGCTCGAGGTCGAGGGCGGCACGCGCGTGCGCGCCGTGCGGCTGGCCGCGCCCGCGCGCGAAGAGCGGATCGAGGTGGACGCGCTCGTGATCAAGGTGGGCGTGATGCCGAACAGCGAGTGGTGCCGGTCCGTGCTCGCCCACGACGAGGACGGCTTCCTGATCGTGGACGATCACCTCGCCACGTCCGCCGAGGGCGTCTGGGCGGCCGGCGACGTCGCGCGGCCCCCGCTGGCGTCGATGACCGTCGCGATGGCGCACGGGGCGCTCGCGATGGCCCACATCCGCGGCGCCCTGCGCGGCTGAAGCGCGGGCGGGCGGCCCCGCCGGGCCCGGAAGTGGCCCCGGCCGACCGGCTCAAGGCGGACCACCCGCGGGCCGAAAACCGCTCGGGGCCGAGCGCCGAGACGCGCGGCCCGTACTCGTTCCCCGGAGCTCCCTTGACGACCGACGTGCGACCCCCCGACGACACGCGGCGCCGACGACCGATGGCGGACCTTCCGCTGGCGGTGATGCTCGCGCTCGTGCTCGACGTGTGGCGGCCGCTTCCGAACTGGGGTGGCTTCCCGTGGCGTTGGCTCGACCTCGTGGCCTCGTCCGCGTTGATCGCCTGCGCGTGGATGCAGCGCCGCCCCGAGCGACGCGTGTCGGTGACCACGCCGTTCGACATGAACTTCCTCGCCATGATCGTGCTCGGCATGGTCATGGTGATCCCGGACCGCGGCCGCGCCGAGGCGTTCACGTGGATGCACGTCGGACTGTCGTGCCTCGTGCTCTACTTCGTGACCGTGGTGCTGGCACGGCGAGAGCAGCGGCTGCCCTCGCTCGGGCCCGCGATCGCGGTGGCGGTGCTGGCGCCGGGACTGCACGCGCTGTGGCGCGCCACGGCCGGGCTCGGGGCGCTCGCGGCGGATTCCGCGATCGTCGATGCCGCGTGGGGTGCGCGTCACGGGGCGTTCAAGCTGCTGGTGCTCGCGCTGCCGCTCGCGGCGGGGCGGGCGTCGGAGCCCGGCGCGCCGCCGTTCTGGCGCGGCGTCGTGCTGGTGGGCGTGGTCGGGCTCGGGCTGCACGTGGCCGCGGGGGGCTCCGGGCTCGCCGCCACGGCGTTCGTGCGGTTGTCCGATCCGCTGTTCTTCAGCAACCTCGTCGTCTCGATGCTCGTGGTGCTCGGCGTGCTCCGACTGGCCCTGCAGCTGGGCCGCGGCGAGCCGTCGCGGCGGTTGCGCTGGCGGTCGATCGCCGCGTCGTTCGCGGCGCTCGCCGTGCTCGCGGTGCTCGGCGAAGTGACGGCCGGCGCGGGGGTTCGCGCGCTCGCGGCGCTGGTCGCCGGCGGCGTGGTGGCCGCGGCCGAGGAGCCCGCCCGCACCGAGGCCGACGAACAGCCCGAGCCGCTGGCCCTGGACCAGGCCGCGTAGCACCCGTTCGCGCCCGTGCCCCCGGCACGTGGCCGCGCCCCTTCAGTCGCCGCGCCGGTCGCCGAGACTGGTTCCTCGGAAGCCGTGTCGAAGGAGACTTCGGGGGGAACCTGTCATGCGCGAGAGCCGGGAAGGCGACGTGCTCGTGGTGACCTGGGAAGGGGACGCTCTGGACGCGTACGCCGCGCCCGAGCTGCGCACGCACGTGGGATCGCGCATCGAGGAAGGCTGGCGCTCCGTGGTGCTGGACCTGTCCGAGGTGCGATTCCTCGACAGCACCGGGCTGGGCGTACTCGTGCACCTGCACAAGCGGATGGGGCAGAACGGCCGTCTCGTGCTGTGCGGCGTGGGCGAGCTGGTGATGGACGTGTTCCGCCTGACGCGCATGGATCGCGCGCTGGTGATCCGTGGAACGGCCGACGAGGCCGTGGCCACGTGCCGCCCGGCGGCCTGACCGCCGGCGAATGCCGCGAGGGAACGCAACGCGAGGCCCCCGGAGATGGTGACCGGGGGCCTCGACGTTTCCGGCAGGGGAGCGGCTCCCGCGACCCGCGGGACGGCATGCGTCGCTCGGCGCGCGCCGGGAGGGCCGGGCGTGTGGTTCGCGCGCGCGGCGGCTATGCGGCTTCGCGCTCGCGGCGGAGCCGGCGCACCAGCGTCGTCACGTTGACGCCGTTCACGCGCTCGTAGCGCACGTCGCTCATCAGGTGGCGCACGAGGCCGCGGCCGAAGCCGCCCTCGGGCAGCGTGGCCGTGTCGTCGGGATCGAACTCGGCGGCGGCCGCCGGGGCCGTCTCCGGCATGGCCACGCCGCGGTCCCGCACGATCACGGTGACCTGCTCGAGCGACAGGCCCAGCTGCACGAGCACTTCCTCGGTGTCGCGGCCCGACAGGGCGTGCAGCACGACGTTGTTCAGCACCTCGGCCAGCGCGAGCGCCACCAGGCCCGACTCGTGCTCGCTCAGGCCGCTGCGCTCGCACGCGCCGCCCACGGCGGCCACCGCCAGGCGCACGTCGCCCAGGTGCGAGCGGAACCGCAGCTCGAGACTCCGATCCTCGTTCATGCTGCCTCCAGGGCCAGGAACGTCACGTCGTCGCGCCGGGGTCCGTCGCCGATCCACGCATGCACGGCCTGCTCCACCGCGGCCGCGGCCTGCTCCAGCGTGTGGTCGCGTTGCCCGCGCAGCACGTCGAGCAACCGGGCGTTGCCGAACGTCTCGCCGGACGGCGCGCGCGCTTCCGTCACCCCGTCCGAGTACAGGAACAGCCGGTCGCCGGGGCCGAGTTCGATCTCGAGCTCGTCGTACACGGTCTTCGCGAACAGGCCGATCGGGCGGCCCTCGGCGGTCAGCGGCAGCATCGCGCGACCGCGCTGCACGATGGGCGCGGGGTGCCCGGCCTGCGCGACGCGCGCGATGCGGCTCGCGGCGTCCCACACGCCGTAGGCCATCGTGAAATAGCGCGTGCTCTCGCCGTCGTCGGGGAACTGGTCGTTCAGCCCGGCGAGCAACTCCGCGGGCGACGCGAGCACGCCGGCGGCCTCGCCGTCGGCCGGACCGCCGCCCAGCGCCACCAGGTGACGCCCGGGCATCAGCAGGCGGCTCAGCGTGAACGCGAGCATGGCCGCGGGCACGCCGTGGCCCGCCACGTCGAGCAGGTAGAACGCCGCGCGCTCGGGATCGAGCGCGTGCACGCCCACGACGTCGCCGGCCACGCCGCTGCACGGCAGGAAGCGCCACGCCGCGGCCAGTCCCGGCAGGTCGGGTTTCGCCGGCGGCAGCAACGCGCGCTGCATGACGGCGGCGGCCTCGAGGTCGCGCTCCATGCCGCGCTGCACCGACTCGAGCCGGCGCGTGTGCCGCGCGAGGCGGTCTTCCAGTTCGCGCACGCGCTCGGCGTGCCGCAGCCGCAGTGCCAGCTCGCCCTCGGTGAAGCCGGAGCCGACGTCGTCCGCGCCCGCGTCCGCGGCGGCCGGCGCCGGATCCTCGCCGTTCGCCGCGAGCCACAGCACCCACGGGCGCGCCGGGCCGCGGTCGGCGGCTGCACGCGTCAGGGCCACGGCGCCGTCCTCGGGCAGCGCGGACTCCACCAGCAGCACGTCGGGCGCGACGCGCTCGAGCGCCGCGCGGGCTTCGGCCACGCCGCCCACCGCCTCCACGGCATGGCCCGACACGGCCAGCGCCGCCGACACGGCGGCGCGCCTTTCGTCCGGAGACATGGCGAGCAGGATGCGCAGAACGTCCTCCGCGGCCGATACCGCGTGCACGACGGTTCGCCGCCCCGGCCGATACGGTCGGGGCGTGAACGGGGTCGCCTTGTTGTCGGCGGGATCGCAAGGCACTGTAGGGGCCCGGCCCGCGACGGGGCCGATCCGGCCAGGGAACTTCCGAGGATCCGCGCATGGCGCTCACCGACCACGACCAGCGGCAGCTCGCGGCGCAGGGCATTTCCGGGCGCGAGGCCGAACGCCAGCTCGCGCTGCTGGCGCATCCGCCGGGATTTGCGCGGCTCGACCGGCCGTGCACGCCGGGGGACGGCATCGTGCAGCTGTCCGGGGAGCGGCAGGCGGCGCTGGAATCGCACGCCGCGCGGGCCGCGGCGGCCGGACGGCTGTCGGTGTTCGTGCCGGCGTCCGGCGCGGCCACGCGCATGTTCAAGGAGCTGCTCGCGTACCGGGCGCGCCCCGGCGACCTGCCGCTGGTGGAGCTGGACGCGGCGCTCGCGCAGGGCTCGCCCGACGCGCGCGCCGTGCGCGCGCTGCTCGAAGGGTTCGATCGCTTCGCGTTCGGCCCGGAATGGTCGGCCGCGTTGCGCGCCGCCGGGCACGACCCCGGAGCACTGCGTTCGAGCGGTCCGCTGCGCGCGCTGCTCGACACGCTGCTCGGCGAGCCGGGGCTCGGCTACGCGGAGCGGCCGAAGGGCCTGCTGGCGTTCCACCGCGACGGTGCTCGGGCGCGCACGGCGTTCGAGGAGCACCTGCGCGAGGCGGCGCTGCTCGCGCGTGCCGCGGACGGCGCCTGCCGCGCGCACTTCACGGTGTCCCCCGAGCACCGCGCGGGCTTCGAAGCGGTGCTCGCCGACGTGCGCGCGAGGCTCGAAGGGCCGCTGGACGTGCGCTGGGAGGTCGCGTTCTCGGAGCAGAAGCCGTCCACCGACACGGTGGCGGCGGACCCCGCCGGCGGGCCGTTCCGCGACGCGAACGGCCGGCTGGTGCTGCGGCCGGCGGGGCACGGCGCGCTGCTCGCGAACCTCGCCGAGTGCGGCGGCGACCTGGTGCTGGTCAAGAACATCGACAACGTGACGGTGGACGCGCGGCGCGCGAGCGCGCTCGCGTGGAGCCGCGTGCTGACGGGGTTCGTGCTCGAGCTGGAAGCGGAATCGCGCGCGTGGCTCGCGCGGCTCGACGCCGAAGGCGACGCGGCGGCCGGCGGTGCGCTCGCGTTCGCGGCGCGTGCGTTCGGCACGGCGGCGGAGCCGGGCGGCGCGGCCGCGGCGCGCGCGGCGCTCGAGCGGCCGATCCGCGTGGCGGGCATGGTGCGCAACACCGGCGAGCCCGGCGGCGGCCCGTTCTGGGTGCGGGGCGAGGGGGGCACGACGCCGCAGATCGTGGAGAGCGCGCAGGTGGATCCGGGCGACGCCGCCCAGCAGCAGCTGGCGAAGCGCGCGACACACTTCAACCCGGTGTTCCTCGTGTGTTCGCTGCGCGACCGGCACGGGCGCCCGTGGAACCTCGAGACGTTCGTCGATCCCGAAGCGGTCATCGTCACGCGCAAGAGCGCGGGCGGGCGCGAACTGCTGGCGCTGGAGCGGCCGGGCCTGTGGAACGGCGCGATGGCGCGCTGGAACACCGTGTTCGTGGACGTGCCGCTCGAGGTGTTCAACCCCGTGAAGACGGTGCTCGACCTGCTGCGTCCCGAACACCAGGGTTGATCGCGCGGCGCGCTCAGCCCTCGAAGCGGCGGAACACGAGCACGGCGTTGTGCCCGCCGAAGCCGAACGAGTTCGACATCATCACGCGCACGTCGGCTTCGCGGGCCACGTGCGGCACGTAGTCGAGTCGGCATTCCGGGTCGGGATCGTCGAGGTTGACCGTGGGGTGCACCACGCCGCGCGCCACCGTGAGCACCGAGACCACCGCCTCGATCGCACCGGCGCCGCCGAGCGTGTGCCCGGTCATCGACTTCGTGGAGTGCACCATCAGCCGCTTCGCGTGCTCGCCGAACAGGCGTTCGAGCGCGCGGCTCTCGATCACGTCGCCCACCGGCGTGGCCGTGGCGTGCGCGTTCACCACCTGCACGTCCTCCGGCGCCAGGCGCGCGTCGGCGAGCGCCATGCGCATGGCCCGCAGCGCGCCCTTCGATTCGGGGTCCGGCGCGGTGGCGTGGTAGGCGTCGCCCGAGGCGCCGTAGCCGATCAGTTCCGCCCAGATGCGCGCGCCGCGCGCCCGGGCGTGCTCGAGCTCCTCGAGCACGAGCAGAGCCGCGCCCTCGGCGATCACGAAGCCGTCGCGCGTGGCGCTGAACGGCCGGCTCGCGTGCTCGGGGTCGTCGTTGCGCGTGGACAACGCGCGCAGCTGGCAGTAGCCGTCCACCGCGAAGCCGTCGAGCGTGCTCTCGGCGCCACCGGCGATGGCCGCGTCGCACCGGCCGGCGCGGATCATGTCGAGCGCGGTGCCGATCGCGTTCGAGCCCGAAGCGCATGCGGTGGTGGGGCAGACGTTCGGGCCGCCGAGGCCGGCCTCGATCGCGATCAGCCCCGAGGCCATGTTCGGAATGATCACGGGCACCGTGAGCGCGGACATGCGCTCGGGGCCGCGGCGCAGGAACACCTCGTGTTCGCGCGTGAGGAATTCGAAGCCGCCGATGCCGCTGCCCACGAGCACGGCCGTGTCGGGCTTCACCGCCTCGGGCAGCATCGCGTCGTTCAGCGCCTCGAGCCCGGCCGCGAGCGCGAGCTGCGCGAAACGCGCGCTGCGCTTGACCGCCTTCGCGGGCAGGGTCACCAGGTCCAGGTCGCGGACCTCGCCGGCGATGCGGCTGCGCAGCGCCGACGCGTCGAAGCGCGTGATCGGCCCGACGCCCGTGCGCCCGTGCACGAGCGCGTCCCAGAACCGCTCGACACCGGTGCCGACCGGGGACGTGACGCCGAGCCCGGTGATCACCACCCGGCGCAAGATCGTTCCTTCGTTCGGGACACGCGCGCGGCACTCCTCACATCGGCCTCCTGGCTGACCGTGAAACCCGCGAGCGCGGGACGATCCGGACGGGCCGGATCAGCGAACGAGCACCACCCGCTTCACGGCGGTCTTCGTGGCGGCCCGCACGCGAACGAAATAGAGCCCCGGCGCCGCGGCCGTGCCGTCGTCGCGACGACCGTCCCACGCCAGCCGGTGAGCGCCGGCCGGGCGCGAGCCGTCGGCCAGCGTACGCACCACGCGACCCTGCGCATCCACGAGCGTCACGCGCACCGCGCCGGCCTCGGGCAGCGTGAACGACACGTTCGCCGTGCCGCGCGCGGGCACCGGCGCGACCGCCAGCTCCAGGGCGGACGCCGCGGGCGCCGCCGGTGCCGACACGAGGCTCGTCGGGCCCAGCACGACGAGCGCCATCGCCGGCAACTCGAGCGTGATGCTCTGGGCGAAGCCGTCCTGCGAGACCGGCTCGGACACGCGGTGTCCCGGGTTCGTGGGGCCGCTGCCCAGGTACGCGGGGTCCTGGCTGTTCACCAGTTCCTCCCAATCCTCGGCCGCGGGCACGCCGATGCGGTAGTTCGAGTAGCCCGTGTTGCCGAAGTTCGCCACCACCATGAGCTGGTTCGCGCCGTCCCAGCGGCGGAACGCGACGACGTTGCCGGCCTCGTTCACGTGCGACACGTAGACGTTCGCGCTCGCCTTGAGCGGGCTCAGCAGGCGGCGCAGCCCGATCAGCCGCTTGTAGTACTGGAAGACGCCCGCGTAGGTGGTCTTCTTCGACCAGTCGATGCGGTTCACGGCGTCGGCGCCGAAGTCGTTGCTCTCGAGCCATTCGGTGCCCTGCAGCACGATCGGCACGCCCGGCGCCACGAACAGCAGGCCGTGCGCGAGCTTCTGGCGGCCCTTCGCCCACACGTCGTCGTGCGGCGCCACGGGGTCGATCGTCTTCACCATGCGCTGGCCACCGCTCGACGGCCACGCCTCGTCGTGCAGCTCGACGTAGTTGTAGGCCTTCGCGCCGCTGATGTACGGGCCACTGCCGTTGATCGCGTCGCGCACGGCCGCCATGCTGGGGTCGCCCGCGGCGGCCGCGAAGATCGCGCCGCGCACGTTGTCGCGGAACTTCTGGTGGTACTGCGCGTCGAAGCCGGCGCCGCCCAGGCTGGTGGGACGCGTGACCCAGTCGTTGTTCGGGAGTTGCTCGGCGACCACGAACTTGTCGGCGAAGCGCGAGTCGACCTCGTCGTTCAGGCGCTGCATGAGGCTCCAGCCCGACGCGGCCTGCGCGCCCTGGTTCATGTACAGGGTCGCGTCCATGCGGAAGCCGTCCAGCCGGTACTCGTCCAGCCACAGCTGCGCGCTGTTCGCGTACCAGTCGCGTACGGCGGCGCGGTCGAGGTCGGCCTGTGCGCCCCACGGCGTGTCCACGGCCGGCGTGTCGAACCACTGCTGCGAGCCGTCGTAGTTCCACAGCCAGTTGTCCGCGCTCGTGACGTGGTTCCACACGATGTCCGTGAGCACGGCGATGCCGGACTGGTGGCAGCGGTCCACGAACTGCTTGAACTGGTCGGGTGTGCCGTACTTCCATTCGGGCGCGAACTGCGTCTGCGGGTTGTAGCCGGCCGACAGGTCGCCCGGGAACTCGGTGACGGGGCACAGCTGCACCGCGTTCACGCCGAGGTCCGCCAGGTGCGGCACGCGGTTCGCCGCGTCCACGTAGCCCGCCGGAAACGCCGTGGCGCCGGCCGGATCGTTCAGCCCCGAGAACGTGCCGATGTGCATCTGGTACACGACCAGGTCCTCGAACTTCGGCGTCGTGAACGGCGGGCTCACCCAGTTGTAACGGAACGGGTTCTCGACGTAGGCGTTGTAGTTGCCGCCGGTGGGGTCGATCGCGCGCGCGCGCGGGTCGGTGTTCCACGTCGCGTTGTTGAAGAAGAACTTGTACTGCGCGCGGTCGGCCACGGTCGCGGCGCGGCCGACGAAGTACTCGCCGACCTTGGTGAGCGGGTTCGCCGTCGTCCAGCCGTTGAACGTGCCGCGCACGTGGACGCTCGTGCGGGTGGGCGCCCACACCTTGAACACGGCGCCACCGCCGGTGACCGGCGTCGCGCCCACGGGCGCGTGGTCGAGCGTGACGAAGTTCAGCACCCAGCCGCCGTCGGTGGGCGCGACGTCCGACGCGCCGCCGACGCTCAGGTAGTCGGTGTCGGCGCCGTCCGTGACCTCGATCCAGTAGCTCTCGCTGCCGAGCGCCGTGGCCGGCAGCGTGGCGCCCCACACGGCGTACGGGCCGCGCTGGCCGACGACCGCCGCGTTCACCCACGTGATCACGCCGCCCTGGTCCACGTGCACCCGTGCCGAGGACAGGTCGCCGCTCCACGCCTGGAAGCGGACCTGGAACGACTCGCCGTCGACGGGGCAGAGCGGCCGGCGATCCTGCCAGCCGACGTGCGACAGACCGGCCCACTCGACGTTGCCGTCGTTCGAGGCGGCACGGGCGGCGGGTGCGAGCGCGAGGGCGAGCAGCAGAACCAGGAGGAGGCGTCGCATGGAATCTCCGAGCGGGCGTCGCGCGCGGGCGCGAAAGTGCGGGCGGTGGATCGAGAGAGCGCCCAAGAGGATGCGACATCCGCCC
>JBGAOB010000118.1:0-13072 GCA_044222045.1 Candidatus Eiseniibacteriota bacterium | reverse complement strand
GGCCGTGCAGTTCGTGCTGTTCCGCTCGGTGTTCGGCCTGCGCCAGCGTGCGAACGGCGAGCGTCCCGAGGCCGCCGCCACGCTCGGGCTGTCGGAGCCGCTGCACCGGACGCTCGGCGTGCTCTCGTGCGGCGCGCTGGCGTCGCTCGCGGGCGCGTGGCTCGCGAGCGAGCAGCATTCGTTCAGTGACGGGCTCACGAACGGCCGCGGCTACATCGCGATCGCGGCGATGATCGTGGGCAAGTGGAACCCCGCGGGCGGCGCGGCCGCGTGCCTGCTGTTCGGCGCGGCCGAAGCGCTGCAGATCAAGCTGCAGGGTTCGTCGTTCCCGAACGAGATCCTGCAGGCGCTGCCCTACCTGGTGACGATGCTGGCGTTGGCGGGCTTCATCGGCCGCGCCCGGGCGCCGCACAGCGTGGGCGTGCCGTACGACCCCGAGGAGTCCTGAGCCGCCGCATCCGGCCCCGGGCCCCGCGTGCCGGCGAAAACGACCGCTCGGAAGCGAGCGAACGCCTGCGCACACCGCGTTCGTGGACGCGATCTCCGGCGTTCGTCGCGTAGGCGCCCCGCTCTCCCGACGGGGCAAAGGTTTGACTCCTCCTTGAATCCACGTCAGGGACGAGCCCAACCCGTTGCGGCGTAGTGAACAGCACGCCGCCCGCCCCGTGGCGCCGCGCGTATAGTCGCGCACGTCGCGCCGCGGATCTTCCGCGGCCTCGCGGAGGACGCCTCCAGGATGCTGGTTCGCCCACGACTCCTGAGCCTTCTCTTCGCCGCCACGATCGCCGTGGTCGGCTGCAGCAGTGCGCTGGCGTCCCGTCCCGTGGACGCCGGCTGCGATCGCTGCGACGCCGCGCGCCCCGTGGGTTCGCGACTCGCGCCCACCGGGCCCGCCGTGCCGGCGCACTCCGTGCCCGTGGCGCCCGTCACGCCGCCGCGGCCCGGGCACAAGGCCACGCTCACGCGCCCGCACGTCGGCCGCGCGCCACAACGGGCCAAGACCACGACGCGCCAGCAGCCCGCGACGCCCGGCATGCAGATGCTCCTGCGCCTGTCGACGGGTTCGCACACCGAGCTTTCGTATCTCACGACGCCATCGCGGGAGTTGCAGTGGACGCGGGACGGCCGCGGCCCGCCGCGCGCCGGGCCCGACCTGCCCTCTCCCGCCTCTTCCGGCGCCATCGCCCGTGTCTCCTCCGGGTTCGATCCCCGCGCCGACCGCCGCCGGCTCCCGGCCGCGCCCCCTCCCTCGCCCACTTCCCGGAACTCCGCGCCGGTGCATCCGCACCCGGGCGCCCGTTCGTTCCTCGACTGCATCCCGAGTCCGTCCGAGGATGGACTCCGCGCGCGCCGCCCGGAGGGCGCGGCCACGCGACTCCCATCGCCCTCCGGAGGTGCGTATCCATGAAGTCCCTGTCGTCCGTCGTCGCCCTGATCGCGCTCGTGGCCGCCGTGTCGGTCTCGTCGGCGGCTCCGACCACCCCCGCGAAACCCGCGGCCACGCCGGCATCGAGTGGCGCCACGGCGAAGCCGGCGCCCGCGAAGCCGGCAGCTCCGGCGAAGGCCACCGAGGCCAAGGGCAAGGCGGAGGCTGCCGCGACGTCGCTCGTGGACCTGAACTCGGCTTCGCGCGAGGAACTCATGAAGCTGCCCGGCATCGGCGAGGCGATCGCGGACAAGATCATCTCGGGCCGACCGTGGAAGGCGAAGTCCGACCTCGTGCAGAAGAAGCTCGTGACGGGCGCGGCCTACGCGAAGTTCTCGAAGATGGTGATCGCGAAGCAGAAGTGATCCCGCGGAGCGCCGCCCGTGCACGTCCGGCGCTCCGTATCCCGACGACGCCGCGGCGGATGCCCGTCGCGGCGTCGCGGCGTTCCGACCCCGCCGCACCCGGAGCGCGGCGGCCGCGGCGCACCGGCGGAGCGTTTCAACGCACTTCGACCTTCGTCACCCGCGTGCCCTGCGTGATGCGCTTCGCCACGTCCATCCCGCGCACGACGCGCGCGAAGATCGTGTAGCGGCCGTCCAGGTGCGGCTGCGGCGACAGCGTGACGAACCACTGGCTGCCGCCCGTGTCCTTGCCCGAAAGTGCCATGCCCACCATGCCGGCGTCGTAGCGCAGGCGGTTGTACTCGCAGCGGATCGTCCAGCCGGGCCCGCCCGAGCCCGTGCCCGTGGGGTCGCCGTCCTGGATCACGAAGTCCGGCACCACGCGGTGCAGCACCTGCCCGTCGAAGTAGTGCCTGCGCGCGAGCGCGACGAAGTTCTTCACGGTCTGCGGCGCGTCGCCGCCGAAGAACTCCCACTCCATGTCGCCCACGGTCGTGTGCAGGATCGCGCGGCGCGCATCGGGCGCGGCGTCGAACGCGGCGCCGTACTCGGGCGACGTGGTGTGCGTCCACGCGGACTGCTCCACGCTGTCGGCGAACGCCCGACCGGCGAGCTGGCGCAGCGCGTCGCGGATGGCCTGGCGCGCATCCGGCTCGGCGTCCGTCGCGCGACCCGCGTAAGCCTTCGCGAGCCGGCCGATGCTCGCCTTGTCGCCCCAGTCGCCGAGCGCGCCCGCGCACGACGCCGCCCACAACAGGTCGCGCGAGTCCACGCCCCCGCGCAACGTCGCGAGCAGCGGCTCGAGCTCCTTCGCGCCCAGGCGCCCACCGAGCTGGCCGGCGATCTCGGCCGCGGTCATGCGCTGCAGCAGCGGCATCTCGGGGTCCATCGACGCCCCCAGCACCTCGGCCAGCAGCTGCGGGCGCTGCCGCATCATCGGCTCGGGCATCGAGCGCAGCCCGTCGAGCAGCGCCACGCGCACGTACGGCGACTCGTCGGAGAGCAGCGGCCCGGCCTTCGCGTAGCCGGCGAGCCCGAGCCGCGCCACGAGCGCGCGCGCACACGCGCCGCGCGTGGCCGGGTCGCGGTCCGCCAGGTGCTTCTCGAGCGCTTCGTTCGCGCGCTGCGCATCGCCGGCCGAAGCCGCCTGCCACGCGAACGGCTCGGCCAGCGCCGTCGCCGCGGTCAGGCGCACGTACGGATCGGCGTGCTCCAGCGCGCGCGCGAACCCGCCCGCCACGAAACGCGCTCGACGAGTCGGCGATGCCCTGCAGCCCGCGCAGGCCGTTCACGATCACCGCCGGGTCGGAGTCCCCGAGCACGGCCAGCAGCGGCGCGGTGCCCGCGCGCGACTTGAGCCGCCCGAGCGTGCGCGCCGCGTGCGCGCGCACGAGCGCGTCGCGGTCGCGCAGCAGCGGCGCCACGGCGGGCGCGAGCCGTGCGCCCAGCGCGGGCAGCTTCTCGAGCGCGTACACCACGCGCCAGCGCACGCCCGGGTCCGCGTCGGCGAGTCGAGCCGTGAGCGCGCCCGCGGCACTCGTGTCGGCGAGCCGCCACAGCGCCACGGCCGCCTCGCCGCGCATCACGGGCGACGGATCGGCGAGCAGCGCCATCACGCGCGGCGTGCTCGCCTTGTCGCCGAGCTTGCCGAGCGTCTCGATCGCACGCTGGCGCACGCCCGGGTCGCGATCGGCGAGCAGCGCCTCGACCGCGGTGCGCGCGGACGCGTGGCCGATCTCGCCCGTGGCGAACACGGCCTCCAGCCGCACGCGCGCGTCCCGGTCGGCGAGCAGCGGCAGCAGCGCGGGCACGCTCGTCGAATCCTGCAGCCGCCCCACCGCGAGTGCGGCGCGCGCACGCACGCCCGCGTCCTTGTGCGTGAGGTAGCCGCGCAGCCGCCCGTCGGCCCAGGCGCGCTGGTCCTCGGCGCGGGCGATCTCGAGCCGCGCGAGCGCGGGGTTCGCCGCCCACGTCACGGGCTCGGCGGCGCGGGCCTCGCGGACCGCGGCACACAGCAGCACCAGGAGCAACGCAGCCGGCTTCACGCTCACCTCCGACGGTGCGCGGGCCCGCGTGCGTCGGACGGCGGCGGCGGCCGGAATCGGACGCGCCACCGCGGCGAGGCGCTCGGAACCGCGGGGCGATGCACGGGCCTCACGGGCCCGCGCGATGCACCGGGCCCGGGACCGGGCCCGCGGGACGGAGTCGCCCCGCGGGACCCGCGGACGGGTCCGGCTACGGAATCGTGGGCTCGACGACGCGCCGCGGCTTGCGGAGCTTCACGAGTCGGCCGAGCTGCTCCTGCTTCGCACCGCTCGTCGAGGCCACCGACAGCCGGTAGAAGTACACGCCGTTCGCCAGCTTGTCACCTTCGGCGTCCCGCCCGTCCCACGCGATCTGGTGGTAGCCGGGCGTGAGCCCGCGGTCGGTGCGCGTGTAGACGACGCGGCCGCTCGTGGTGAACACGCTGATCCGGACGTCCGCGGCTTCGCTGCCGGCCAGGCTGAACGAGAAGTGCGCCCCGAGATCGTCGTCGAACGGGTTCGGGAACACGTAGGCGTTGCGCAGCGCGAGCTGCCCGGCGGCCGTGGTGACGCGGAACGTGCGCGTGATCGTGGCGCCGCCCGCCACCTGCAGCACGACCGAGAAGTCGTCCACGGGGTACACGTCGTGGGTCCACGACAGGATCCACTCGCGGCCCGAACCGTCGCCGGGCGCGGCCGTGGCCGTGAACGGCTGCGACACGCCGTTCACCGTGAGCGTGAGGTCGGCCTGCGGGTTCAGCGGCTTCGGCGACAGCACCATCATCGACAGGTTCGCGGCCGGTGACACGTCGTCGCCGTCGTTGATGGTGGCGCCGTCCACGCGCAACAGGCCGCGGAGCTCGAACGGCACCACGAAGTCGGAGAACAACCCGTCGCGGTCGCGCGTGCGAATGACGTAGCGATACGTCTCGTGCCGCAGCGGCGCGCGGTACGTGAGCCGGTAGCGCCGGCCGCCGGTGACGCTGGACGCGCCGGTGTCCGGGAACGACGGCGTGACGGTGTAGTTCGCGGCGGCGATCGGCGTCTGCCCGGTGGACGTCTGCTCCCACAGCCCGAGCGAGTCCAGCCGCACCGACGACACGAGGTCCGCGTCGATGCGCAGCGTGTCGCCCGCGGTGTGCAGGCGCACCGGCGTGCCGCTGGTCACGGCCGTGCCGTTCGCGAGCACGCTGCTCTGCGGCGCGCCGATCGACAGGCGCGTGGCCGGGTCGCCGAGCAGGTTGTACGAGAAGCCCACCGCGCGTTCCAGGGGCACCGTGCGCACGGTCGGCAGGTACGACAGCAGCATGGCGGCGATCGATTCGCCGAGCACCACGCGTGCGCCGCGCTCGCCGAGAACCTCGTCCTTCGGCGGCGTCTCGAACAGGAAGCGCGCGAGGTACGTGTTGATGTGCGAGAACGGGCTCGGGCGCGGGATGATCTCGAAGCCGGTCGAGGCGTAGGTGGCGATCGCACCGCGATTCGGAAGCAGCAGCATCTCGGCCCCGATCGCCTCGATCTGTTGCCGATCGATGCGCAGCATGTACGAGTGCGCGTTCGCGTGGCACGAGAACGCGGACCACAGGAACGGCTTGCCGTCGTTCGCGAACAGGCTCGCGTCGCTCGCCCCCGGCCCCTGGCTCACGTAGAAGTTCTCGTGCGCCAGCAGCTGGCTGTTCGCGTGACCCTGGTAGTTCCACCACAGGCGGCCTTCGTTGAGCCGCGAGAACAGCGCCGGCTGGATGCTGGCCCGCGCGCGCGGCACCGTGGCGTTCACGTCGGGCCGGCACGTGTCGCCGGCGGCCGCCGAAGTCCACGGTTCGTTCGCGAGGTAGAAGCGGTCGTTGAACACCTCGGGCTGCATCTGCGTGAGCCCGGCGTCGCGGACCACGACCGTGGAGCACGCTTCGTTGATCGTGCGGAACACCTCTTCCCAGTACCAGAAGCAGTAGCGCGTCTCGACCCCGCCGAACGAGCTGGTGGAGTACGAGTCGTCGGACTGCAGCAGGAGCTTGCGCCGCCAGGACTGGTCGCCGGCCAGGTTCTCGTACGCCACGAGCTTGCTCACCACCTGCTGCGTCTCGGTGAGCGAGTGCACCGGCAGGCGGCCGATGAACAGCTCCGACATCGGCAGCGGCTCGCCCGGCGTGTCGTACGTGGCCGGGTCGCATTCGCCGGTGATGCAGCCGTACCAGGCGTCGCTCGTGATGGTCTCCGCGCCCTCGCCCACGCCCACCTGCGACGGGACGAAGCGCACGGGCACGTAGTCCGGGTCGCGCATGGCGCCGAACTGCTGCGGGTTCTGCGAGCCGTCGCCCATGAGCAGCAGGAAGCGCGAGTCCCACTTCTGGTAGGCGAAGCGCACGAAGCGGCGGATCGCGTACGCGGACTTGCGGCCGCCGTTGAACTCGTCGTTCAACGATTCGAGCGGCGCCACGAGCACGCGCAGGCCCTGCGACTGGCGCAGGTCCACGAGCGGCTGCACCGCCGGCAGGAACGCCTCCGGCACCACGAGCAGGTAGTCGCCGGCCGCGGCGCCCGCGAGGTTGCGGCGCGTCACCGGCGTGTACGCGGACGGATCGGGAATCGTGGGCGTGACCGCCGCCACGTACTGCCGGCGCTCGCCGGTCGCGACCGAGTCCTGCAGGTCGAACGCCCAGCCGTTCGCGCCCTCGTTCGCCCACTGCGCGGGCGCGACGTTCACGCGCACCGGGTCGCCCGGCGAGCTCACGTCGTACAGGCGCGCGGACGCCGACGAGAAGCCGGTCGCGTGCATCTGCACTTCGCCCGCGCCGTCCCCCGTGTTGAACCGCAGCACGTCGCGCAGCGCGCGGTAGCGCCGCCAGTACGTGACGTCGAACCCGTTCAGAGTGGCGTTCGTCTGCTGGTTCGTGGGGCCGGGCGGGCCCGAGCTGGCCTTGCCGAACAACCGGAACGTGTTCGTGCGTCCCTCGCTCAGCGCCGAGCCGAAGACGGTCGCCGCCGGCGGCGTGAACGCGCCCTTGCCCGAAAAGGCGACCGAGTCCACCACGCTCGTGAACTGGCCCGAACCGTTCTTCACCTGGGCCCACATCCAGTGCAGCCCCTGGTCCCGGCCGTCGAACGTCACCGACACGCGCGCGGTGCGCGTGGTGTCGATGTGGTTGACCTCGAACCGGATCGTGTCGTCGCGCAGGTAGTAGAACGACGGCGACGGCGTCCAGGTGAACGGGTCGGACGCCGTGTCCCGGGGGAACGCGGTGTACTCGAAGTTGCGCTCGAAACGCTGCGACCACGGGTACGACGTCAGCAGCGAAGGCGTGGTGGCGCTGCGCCAGCCGCTGCGCTGCGACATGCGCAGCCCGCCGCCGCTCTTGCGGGTGGCGTACAACACCTCGGCATCGCCCCAGCGGCGCTGGCCGAACGACACGTTCGCCCGATCGGCCCAGGAGCGCGTGTACAGCCACACGGCGTCGCCCGAGTCGAACACGCCGTTCGTGTTGGCGTCCTCGACCTCGATCGGCAGCTCGATCGTGCCGTAGGGCGGATCGGCGCCCTCGAGGAACTCGTGACGGTGCACGCTCACCTCGGCCACCGGCACGCCGATCGGGAAGCCCTGCGTCTGCAGGTCGTCGAACGGCAGCACGTAGAGCCCGGTCGAATCGAGCTTCACGCGCACCTCGGGGAAATCCTCGTCGAACGCCATCGCGGCCTGGCCCGCGAACGGTCCCACGCGGGCGGGCCCGCTGCGGAACGAGGCCGGACCTCCCGGCGCCACGCGCCACGCGCGCGCCTGCTCGAAGTTCGTCACGCCGGTCGACCACACGTCGTCGAAGTGCGGGTCGGCGGCGCCGGCCCCCGCGGCGCGCATCGCGGCGCCAGCACCGACGGTGAAGTCCACGCGCACCACCATCCGGCGCGCCACTTCGAGCCGCCGCGTGCCGGCGTCCCAGCGGAACGGATAGACCTCCACCGGCATCAGCCGCCGGCCGCGCATCGAGAACGCCGTGCCCGCGACCACGTGCTGCGCGGGCCACGCGCCGTCGCGCACGGCGTCGGCCTCGTCCATCACGGGCACCCAGTCGGTGTTCGCCTCGTTGCGACGGAAGCCGGGCTTGCCCGACACGGCCACGTCGACCCCTTCGCGCACCTCCACGCCGTCCTCGGACAACACGCGCACCGTGGCGCGCGCGCCGGGCGGCAGCGCGAACAGCGCACTCGCGGCGGGCAACTGCGGCCGGCCGGGCTCGCCGGTGACGTGGAAGCCGGGCGCCTCCACCCACACGCCACGGAGCGGAGCCGGGGTGTTCGCGGACCAGGCGGGGACCGTGACCTCGAAGGTCACGCCCCGATCGTCGGTGGCCGTCACGCGGACGGCGGCTCGGGCGGTCGGGGCGGTGAGCAACAGGGCCGCGACGGCGAAGCAACGGGTGATCGTGGTGGCAGTGCGCATGCGGGAGCCCGAGTCTAGGGAGTCCACCCGGGTCCGGCAAGACTCACCGCCCGGTGGCGACGCGGGCCCGTGGTGCGCACCGCCGGTTCCGGGCACGCGCCCGCGAACTGGCGGCGCGGCGATCCGCCGGGATAAACTCCCGCGCCTGATGCTGACGATCTTCCGATCCCTCGCCACGGCCTTTCCGGCCGTCCGGCCCGCCCGGGTGGCCCTGCCCGCTGCCGCGAGCGCGCTTCTCCTCGTTGGGACCACCCTGGCCCGGGCCGGCATGCCCGCGGGGACGACCCAGCCGCCCAAGCGACCGCCGAACGCCACCTCTGTCTACCTCCCGCGCACGCTCCCGGTTCCCTCCCTCCCCGACACGGTGGCGGCCCGCATCGACGGAACCATGGACATCTCGGTGCGGGAGCTGGCCGACGCCGTGGCCCGGCTGGGCCGGACGACCCGCCCCGACACGGTGCCGGCCGCGCGCCGCCGCGAGTACCTGAACGTGCTGGTGGACAAGGCGGTGCTGTCGCGCCGGGCCCTGCGCGAGAGCTGGGCCTGGACTCGGGCCGAGAGCGCGAGCTACCACGCCCTGCGGGACCGGCTGACGCTGGACGCCGCGCTCGACTCGGCCGAGCGGCGCGTGAACGCGGCCCGGGTGGCGCGCGGCGACTCGGCGCTGACGGGCGAAGCGCTCGGCATCGAGACGCGCGAGAGCAACGTGCTCGTGCTGGACCCCCAGTACGACCGCCCGCTGCTCACGCGGATGGCCGCCGCGTTCGACTCGCTGCCGCGACCGAAGGCCACCATGACGCTCCAGCAGCAGCTGGCCGCGGCCGGCGCGGTGCCCGTGGTGGCGGAGTCGGATCTCGACAGGACGCTCGCGCACACGCGCACCGGTCCGTATCGCGTGCGGGACCTGGTCGAGAACTGGAGCCGGCTGAACCCCATCTATCGCCCGCGCGTGTCCACCGCCGACCAGGTGGCCGACCTCGTGCGGAACGGCCTGTTCGAACGGCAGCTGCGCGCGGTGGTGCGCGAGCAGCAGCTCGAGCAGCGGCCCGACATCGCGGCCCAGCTCGCCGCGCAGCGCGAGTTCAACGACGTGAATCACTTCGTGCAGCGCGAGATCTACGACCGCATTCCCATGGACTCGGTCACGCTGCAGAAGCACTTCCGGAAGAAGCTCGCCTGGTTCGACCTGCCGCCGCGCGCGAACGTGCTGCGGCTCTACCTGCCCGACAGCGCGGGCGCCGTGGCGATGGCCGCGCGGCTGCGCCAGCCCGGCGAGGCCGAGAGCCTCGCCGCGCGCGCGGGCCAGGCCGGCACGTCGTTCGTGACCGAGGTTTCCCCGTACGGCGACAGCCTGGTCTACGTGCGCGCCGCGCGCGCCGGTGTCGGGGGCGTGCTGGGCCCCGAGTGGACGCCCGAGGGCTGGCTCGTGCAGCACGTGATGACGCTGGCTCCCGCGCGTCACCGCACGTTCCGCGAGGCCCGCACGTTCGTCGAGAAGGACTGGATCGATGCCGAGGGCGAGCGCCGGATGCAGGTGCTGCTCGCGCAGCTGCGGGCCTCGGCCGACGTGCGCGTGAACGAGCGCGCGCTCGGAGCGGCACTACCCTCGCCCGGCAAGCGCCGGGCCGACCGGGCCGGCTCGCTGTGGAAGACTCCGGGCGAAGGCCGCTGAGCGGGCGCCAGCACGTCCGTCATTGACGCCGCCGATCCCGCCTCTCTAACCTTCTGCCTCCCCCGTTCCCCGCTCGACCGGAGCTTCCATGCGCCTGATGCGTCTGCTCGTGGCCCTGGCCATCGCCCCGCTGACCCTGGCCGCCTCGCACCCCACCGTTCGCGCCGACGCCCCGGCCGCGCCCCAGATCTCGACGACGAGCGACACCGTCCGCGCCGCCGACGGCGCGAGCTGGTCGGTTCCCTTCAGCATCCAGAACCCGCTCCCGACGGGCTTCTACACGGACAGCGTGCGACTGGAGGTCGTGAACCTGGACCGTGGCGAAACCCACGCGCCCCGCGAGCAGACGGTGCGGCTCGACGCGCTCGCGCGGCTGATGGAGCCGGTGGATGCGGGCGGCCTCAAGACCTACGAGTGCAACGTGCCGGCCTCGAGCGAACGGGCGCGCCTGACCCTGCACGTGGACGGGCACGCGGGCGGCAAGTCGTACGCGCTCGCGCAGACCGTGATGGCCGACGGCGGGCCACTCACCGACGCCTATCCGTCGCGACTGGTGACGGTCGGCGGCCGCGCAATCGAGCTGGTTCCCGTGGTGGCCGAGGGCGAGGGCCCGCATCCGGGCGTGCTGCTGGTGCACGGGCAGGGCAGCCACGCGCGCAGCCAGCTGCACATGGCCGACCTGATGGCGCGTCGCGGCTGGAACGTGATGCTGGTGAGCCAGCCGGGCTACGGCCTGTCGCAGGGCCCGGCCGACATGATGGGGCCCGCCACGGCGCGCGCGTTGGCCGTGGCACTGGACTCGCTCGAAGCGCTGCCCGGCACCGACCGCAGGCACCTCGCGGTGTGGGGCGTGTCGCGCGGCGCCACCGCGGCGCTGCTGCTGGCCGCGCAGCGACCGGAGATCACGTCGGTGGTGGCGCAGTCGGCTTCGTACGACCTGTGGGCCACGTACCGCCACGCGCCCGCGGACTTCGGCCGCGGCCTGCTGACCGAAGCCGGCCGCGACAGCGCGGGCTGGAAGGCCCGCTCGCCGCTCGTGGTGGCCACGAAGCTCGGCGCGACCGTGATGATCCTGCACGGTGCGAAGGACGACGTCGCGCCGGTCGAGGCCGCGCGTGCGATGGACCGCGCGCTCACCGCGAACGGCGGCCACGTGGAACGGATCGAGGCGCCGAACGGCGGGCACCGGCTGACCCCGCGCGACGGCAGCCGGCCCGCGCTGGAGTTCCTCACGCGCCGCTTCGCGAGCGAGTAAACGCGTCGGCGAACCGGCGCGTGCGGGACGTCGCCCGCCGGTCCGTCGACGGGCTTCGCGGTGTCGACCCACCTCGCTCACACCGACCTTGCAATCCGCGCGCAGCCCGGTCAACGAAGCGTCAAGTTGCGGGCCGCTCGCGGCCCCCTGCGCGCGCGATCCTTGAACCGACCCCGAGCGCCTTCTACTCTCGTTCGCGCTCTCCACTCCGCCCGACCCACACGCACGGCGCCCCACGCACGTCCTGCACAGGAGCCCGAATGCCGTCCCTTCGCCTCGCGTTCTCCCTGCTGCTCCTGACCGCCTCCGCGGCCATCGCCCAGGTGGCTCCCTCCCCGTGGCGGCCCAAGGGTCCGCCCCCCGTTCCCCGGGCGGCGGAGTCCACGCCGACGTTCGTGAACAGCGTGCGCGACACGGGGCAGTTCCTGGCGGACTCGACGTGGCTCTGCCGCGTGGACGACCGGGTCGTCGACGTGCGCCAGTTCGTCGAGGCCTATTTCACGTCGTACGCCGAGTACCGGCCGAGACCCGACAGCCTGGGCCGGGTGGAGTTCCTGCAGAGCCTGGTCAACAAGGACCTCCTCGCGCTGGCGGCGCTGGCGTCGGGCACCCAGCTGGGCTTCGAAGAGCGGGCGACGATGCGGGAGCACACGCAGCGCGTGCTCTCGAACGTCGTGTACCAGCGCCTGGTGGCCGACTCGGTGAAGGTCGGCGAATCGGAAGTGCGCGACTTCTACCGCTTCCTGTCGTACGAGCAGCATCTGCAGCACATCCTGTTCGAGGATCAGGAGACCGCGCGGAAGGCCCGCGCCGACCTCGTGGCCGGCCGCGTGAAGTGGGCGGACGCCGTGAAGCGCTGGACGCGCGCCACGAACGACGTCGGCCCCGGTGGCGACATGGGCTGGCTCCGCGTGGACCGCCTCGGACCGGCGCTGGCCATGCGCGTGTTCCCGCTGGCCCCGGGACAGATGTCCGACGTGATCGAGGATCGCGAAGGTTTCCACGTGGTGCGCGCGGTGGAACGCCGCCCGATCGAGCCCCCGGCCTACGAGGGCATCCAGCGCCTGCTGCGCGGGCAGCTCGAGCAGGTGCGCGCCGCCGAGCGTTCGGAACACGTGCAGGAGATCCTGCGAGCCCGCACGAACCTGGTGCACGACGACTCGACGGTCGCGTGGGTCGCTTCGCGCTTCAAGCAGAGCATGCAGCTCAAGCAGGATCCGCTCGGGGTCACGCTGCAGCTGGGCGGCGAGGTCCCCGACATCGCGCCCGCGGACACCGGTCGGACGCTCGCGCGCTGGAAGGACGGCCGCTTCTCGGTGGGCGACCTGATGCACGAGTACATGGGTACGTCGCCGCTCCTGCGTCCTTCGCTGAACTCGCCGGACGCCGTGGCGGGTCACGTGGACGGCATCGTGCTGGAGCCCTACATGGCGGACTACGGCCGCGAACTGGGGCTCGACAAGGATCCGATGACCGTGCGCCTGGTCGAGACCCGGCGCGAGCAGCTCCTGGTGGAGCGCATGTACCGTGACTCGGTCTCGTCCCGCGTGTGGGTGAGCCGGCCGGAGCGTCGCGAGTTCTACGAAAAGAACAAGCCGCAGTTCGTGACGTACCCCACCGTGGAGTTCGCGGCGATCGTGCGCCACAGCAAGGCCTCGGCCGACTCGGTCGCCGCCGCCCTGCGCGCCGGTGCCGATCCCGCCGCGATCCTGCGCGCGGACTCGCTGCGTGGCGTCAACGGCGGCAGCCTGCAGTCGCGCCGCCAGAACGAGCATGGGCCCTACCACAAGATGCTGTTCGAGGAGATGCGCCCCGGGCAGGTCCGCGTGGAGGGGCCGGATCACGAGGGTGACTACGCG